>NZ_JBXWMQ010000003.1:0-404517 GCF_059609905.1 Ruegeria sp. YTSA226 | reverse complement strand
CGGACGCGATCAATTCGATCTCGTCGCGCTGACGGCCCAGCTCGGACGTGATCGAGCCGAACAGCTCTGGGTCGCGCTCTGAGAGAGACTGGGTGAAAAAACCTTGAGTGCGTTGCGGGGCGTTCACTTTGAAACCTCCTAAAAGGGTTAGCCGGTCCAGCCAAGGCCAGCGGAAATAGCGTTCATCGATTGCAGGAGGGGAACAGGAACCGATCCTGCCTGAGGCTCGGTTCGAGCTTGTCGCAGCAATTCGACCTGCAGCGCGTGAATGCGGGCCAGTTCTGCCCGTTTGCGATCAAACCGCTCGCACAGGCGAGGGAAACGGTGTCCGATAGTTTGTCCTCCCGTCAGAAATTGCACTGCACTGCAGGCGCTATCGTATTCCGCTTTGATTGACTGAAAGACGATTTGTCGGGTGTTCTCATCGTGCACTAGTTCGCCGTATTGTGCGGCGATGCCCATATCCGCTTGATAGAGCGATTTCTCCATCTCATCGACGGCAAGGCGGAACAGCCGGGAGTGCTGAAACATATCCTGCAGCACTTCATCACCGCGCGCGCCACGAAATTTGCGGAAGCTGGCCATTGCGGCCCCGAAACCATACCAGCCCGTGATCAGGTGGCGGTTCTGCGACCAGGCAAAAACCCATGGAATGGCGCGCAGATCATCCAGACTGGCCGCGCCAAAGCGACGTGCCGGACGAGATCCTATTTTCAGGCGGGCTAATTCCTCGACCGGGCTGGCCTGCTGGAAATAGTCCAGAAAGCCTGGCATCTTCAAAAGCGAGACATAGGTTGTCTGTGACAGTTCCGACAGAGCATCCAGCGCGTCGTCGAACTCGGGCCGTGCCAGGGTTTCGCCAGGATTGGCGGTATGACGCAACGTGCTTGAGAGGAGCAGTTCCAGATGGGCCGCGGCTGTTCCGCGGTTGGCGTATCTGGTCGAAACAACTTCGCCCTGTTCAGTTACGCGCAAGTGCCCGGAAATTGTTCCGCTGGGCTGCGCAGCAATCGCCCGCCCAGTGGGAGCGCCGCCCCGACTGACTGAGCCCCCGCGTCCATGGAAAAAAGTGACCTTGAAACCTTGCGAAGCCAGTGCCGTCACGATGCGACGTTGGGCGCGCTCCAGCTCCCATGTTGAGCAGAAATACCCGCCATCCTTGCCGCTGTCCGAATACCCCAGCATCACTTCGATTTCATTTCCATCGGTTTTGAGGCTGCGGCGGGCAAGCGGTACTGCCAAAACGTCCAGCAGGATCGCAGGGGCATTGCGAAGATCTGCAATCGTTTCGAATAATGGCACCACCGAGATATCCAGTGTCTCGGACCCGAAACCGGAATAGCGGGCCAGCAGGTACACACCGAGAATATCATCGGCAGACCGGGTCATGGACAGGATAAATGGCCCAATTGCCTTGGGGTCCGGCCCCGAGCGAACACTATGAACAAGCGCTAAGAGCGCCAGCATTTCCTGCGCCTGATCGCTCAGCGCCTCGCGGTTTTGATAGGGCAGGTTTTGATCTGCCAGCTCTGATCGCAGACGGGTAGACCAGTCGGGCGTGCCATATTCCGGTGCATGTCCGGATTGCGACCAAATTTCCGTCAGAACGTCATTCGTGACGGTTGAATTCTGACGAATATCCAGGGTTGTGGTTCGGAACCCGAAAACCGCAGCGGCGCGGCACAGCGGACGGATATGCCTCTGTGCCAGGACGTCGGCGTTGACCGCGCACAAAGCCGCATCAAGTGCCCCAAGATCGCTTACGAATTGTGAGATGTGATCATAGCCGCCATCGGTCAGCCGATAGCGAATGGCATTGAGAGCTTGCCGGAACGGTTCGTTTCGATTGCGATCGTCGTCCGGAGTCCGGTCGATAATTTCTTGTACACGTGCACGGTTTGACTCAGGAAGCGGCAATATGAGCGCGCTGATGCTCAACCGGCTTGCAGCTTGATCGATGGCCTGACGATAAAGATCCTGAACCGTTTCACGGCCGCGTTGCAGGGCCAGTGCGGTCATCTCGGTTGTGACATTCGGATTGCCATCCCGGTCGCCGCCAATCCAGCTGTGAAAGCGAATGTTGGGTGTTTTGGCTAGAGTCTGACCCAACACATGCAGGCAGGCCTGATCGAACCGATCCATGACCTGCGGGACGGCGTCAAAGATTGCATCCCGGAAGAATTGCAACCCCCACTCGATCTCATCGCGCAGACTTGGGCGCGACAGGCGAAGTTCGCCTGTCAGCCACAAAAGATCAATCTCGCCTTCCAGGCCATTCAGCAATTCGGTGCGTTCGGTCGGGGTCCATCGTTGCACTTCAAGACTGACAAGATTGCGGTAGATCCGCCGGTGAATTTCCAAAACGGTGACCCGTTTGGCCTCGGTCGGGTGCGCGGTTAGGGTGGGACCGGCGCATAGGTCAGCCGTCAGTTTTTTTGTCTGGCTGTCCGTTAATTGCAGTTCAGACAACACCTCGGCAAACCCGCCTTCGACCGCTTCCGCGCCGCTTAGGGTCTCGGTCAGGCGCCGGTCCCGAACATGGGCGTTTTCATCAATGATGCGTAACAGTTGGAACCAGATCGATAGGGCTTGCAGATACGGCGTTGCCTCGAGCCCTGTAGGGATGGGTTGCAACGGCATGGCCTCGGCCCATGTCGCCACATGCGGCGCCCGCTTCGACAGAATATTCCGCCACAACGCCCGCAGTTCCGAGCGCAATTCCTCGGCATAGCCCGAAGGGTCCGGGGTGGACGGAATATTGCGGGCCAGCGCTTGCATCAGATCACCTGGTCCCGCGGGGTGCGACCTGCGAAAAAGTCGGCCAGATTGTCGAGTACGCGAAAGCCCATGGCCTCGCGCGATTCTTTTGTGGCGCTACCCAGATGGGGTAGCATCACCAGGTTGTCGCATTGCAACAGATCCGGGCTAATGCGAGGTTCGCCATCGAACACGTCCAAAGCAGCCCCACCGATCGTGTCGAACATCAGCGACTGCACAAGCGCGTGCTCATCCACGACCTCACCGCGCGCAGTGTTGATGAGGAAGGCGTTGGGCTTCATCAGATCCATTCTGCGCCCGTTGATCAGGTGCCGGTTTGCGGCCCCACCCGGGCAGTGCAGTGAGACGAAGTCGCAGTGCGGCAGCAGATCGTCCACGGTATCGACCTGAGTTGCGTTGAACTGTTTCAATACCTCGGACGAGACAGTGCTCCGGTTCTGGACAAGAATATTCATGCCGAACCCATGGTGCGCGCGACGGGCCATTTCCTGACCGATGCGGCCAAAACCGATGATGCCCAGAGTCTTGCCGCTGACCTTGGTGCCGACCAGATGGGTCGGGCGCCAGCCGGTCCAGCCGCCCGCGCGCAGCTCACGTTCGCCTTGGCCGGCGCGGCGGGCTACCATCAGCAGCAATGTCATGGCCAGATCAGCCGTGCATTCGGACAGGACATCCGGCGTATTGGTTACGGTCATACCAAGGCTGCGCGCAGCGGGTTCACAGATATGGCTGTAACCAACTCCATAATTGGCGAGGATTTTGGTTTGCGCCGCAGATACGTCCAGCGCCTCGGCGCTGAGCGTGTCGGTGACCGTAGGCAGAACCGCGTCATAACGTTTCAACGCGTCGCGGATCTCGGCCGGGGACAATGGTTTGTCCCCGATGTTGAGTACGGTGTTGTAGTTTTCGGCCAGTTGCGCCTCGACGGCGGCGGGCCAGCGACGGGTGACAAGGACCGAAGGTTTGACCATCACGCAGCCTCTCCCATGACGCGGGCGATGGTCTCGCCAATTACCGCAGGGTTTTCAGCAACAGTCACACCCGCCGCCGATAGGATTTCGACCTTTTCCGAGGCGCTTTCGCCAAATGCCGAGATGATCGCCCCGGCATGACCCATGGTCCTGCCTTTGGGTGCGGTCAGACCGGCGACATAGGCCACGACGGGTTTGGTGACGTGGTCTCGGATATACTCGGCCGCCTCGGCTTCCTGAGGGCCGCCGATTTCGCCGATCATGGCGATGACCTCGGTGTCCTCATCCTGTTCGAACCGCTCAAGGATATCGCGGAATGACGAGCCGTTGATCGGGTCGCCACCGATACCGACGCTGGTTGAGACGCCAATACCACGCTCCTTCAGCTGCGCTGCGGCTTCATAGCCCAGCGTGCCCGAACGACCGATGATGCCGACATTGCCCGGCAGGTAGATATGGCCCGGCATAATCCCCAGCAGCGCCTTGCCAGGGCTGATAGTTCCAGCACAGTTCGGGCCGGTCAGCACCATGCGATTGTCCTTGGGATAGCGATACATATAGCGTTTGACGCGGATCATGTCCTGCGCCGGGATGCCGTCGGTTATGCAAACGCAATAACGGATACCGGCATCTGCGGCCTCCATGATCGAATCCGCCGCAAACGGGGGCGGCACGAAGACAAGGCTGGCCTCTGCGCCGGTGGCCGTGACCGCTTGTTTGACAGTGTCGAAGACAGGCACGCCTTCTACGATTTCGCCGCCCTTGCCAGGGACGACACCGCCAACAACATTGGTGCCGTATTCCAACATATCCTTGGTGTGAAAGCGCGCCATACGTCCAGTGATGCCCTGAACAATAACGCGGGTGTCGCGGTCCAGAAGAATGCTCATTACACAGCCCTCATCTTGGTGTTTTGGGTCAAATCGTTTTGCCATGCACCAACGGCGCGTTCGGCAGCTTCCATCAATGTTGTTGCACGAATAATCGGCAGGCCGGACTTGGCGAGTATTTTCTGACCTTCTTCAACATTCGTCCCGGCAAGGCGCACGATGACTGGGATGTCGATATCCAGTTCCTTCAGAGCCTGCACGACGCCTTCGGCTACCCAGTCGCAGCGGTTGATGCCGGCGAATATGTTGACCAGAACCGCTTGGACGTTCTTGTCGGACAGTACCAATCGGAAAGCTTTGGCAACACGTTCTGGTGACGCGCCGCCTCCGATATCGAGGAAGTTTGCAGGCTCTCCCCCGGCCAGCTTGATCGTGTCCATCGTCGCCATGGCCAGACCGGCACCATTCACGATGCAGCCGATATTGCCGTCCAGCCCGACATAAGACAGGCCACGATCCGCCGCGCGGCTTTCACGGGGGTCTTCCTGGCTTTTGTCGCGAAGCTCCGCGACCTGCGGGTGGCGGAACAAGGCGTTGTCATCAAAGCTCATCTTGGCGTCCAGCGCCAACACGCGATCGTCACCGGTGATGACGAGCGGATTGATTTCAACCATGGTCGCGTCCAGCTTGTTGAAAGCGGCGTAACACCCTTGGAGGGTGCGGACCATGTTTTGGATCAGACGGGGCTCCAGTCCCAGATTGAAGGCAATCTCGCGCGCCTGAAACTCCTGCAGACCTACCGCAGGTTCGACGATGGAGCGGACAATGCTTTCAGGGCGTTCTGCGGAAATATCCTCGATCTCCATTCCGCCCTCGGACGAGGCGACGATCATCACGCGTTGGCTTGAGCGGTCGAGCACAAAACCCAGATAGATTTCCCGATCGATCGGAACGGCAGATTCGACGTAGACGCGATAGATGCCTTTGCCATCGGGTCCGGTCTGATGCGTCACCAGCTTGCGGCCAAACATCTCCTCACAGGCTGCGTATATTTCGCTTTCCGAATTGCACAGCTTTACGCCCCCAGCTTTGCCGCGGCCACCTGCGTGAACCTGAGCCTTTACAATCCACTTGTCGCCGCCCAGCTCACGTGCACGATAGGCAGCTTGCTCGGGGCTGTAGGCCAAGGCCCCCGAAGGGACTTCGACGCCGAAATTCGAAAGAAGTTCTTTCGCCTGATATTCGTGGATATCCATCTGCATTTCCTCCCGTTTATGCAGCGATAGATGTGCCGTAGCGGCTTTCCAGAAGCGCTTCGATCGCTTCGAGATTCACCGAACCACCCATCTCGCGGATTGCTTCGGCAAACAAATGCACGATGCGGCCGATCGACTGATGATTCAGTTGGTTCAGGATGCCGATGCGGACCTGAACAGGTGCGCTGAGGGTTGGCCAGATGCCAAAGCCCCGGGCCCGGCAATTCTGCACCAGCTCCATTTCGCGGCCTGCAAGTTCAGCGGGCAGGTTCAGCACCACAAGGCTGGACATGTCCGAGGTGACCTCGCAGCCCATCGCAATGACGGCATCGCGCAGCACGGCCTCGTGCGTTTTGTAGGCATGCGCGCGCTTCGCTAGCCCCTCCTGCAGGGTCAGGCGTAACGATTCATGAAAGGCCGCGACGGCATAGCCCGAATGTGTTCGGTGATATGTGCCTTTTTCAACATCCTGGCCATCGACGATGCCCCAGTGGCGGGCCTCGAAAATGGGATTGTGAACATAGCTGTAGGCACCCGTTGCTTTCAGGCTGTCGATATATGCGTCGGTAAAACTGACGGGAGCATAGGTAAGCGGCAAGCAGCACAGGCCCTTTTGCGGACAAGAGGCCCAGCCCGCGATGCCCGGATAATCATCAACCCGGAAATCTTCGACACCCAAAGACGAAACGGCGTCGATCAGACCCATTGCACCATGGTGCTCGCAGGCATCCGAGAAACCGCGCAAATCATTGATGCGTCCTGATCCCGTTTCCCAATGTGCCATAAACGCCCATTTGGGCTTGTGTTCAGCCAGTGCGGCTTCGACCATGTCACCGGTCACCGACTGACCATGCGGCACGTCGATGATCGTGACACTGGCGGCCTGCGGATCCAAGGGGTTGGCAGCATGTTCGTCCGGTGTCGCTGCCTTGATCCGAAGGGTCAGTGTATCGATGCCCGAAAAGGTCCCGTTGTTGAACGCAACAACCTTGTCACCGGGCATGACAGCCGAGAACATGGTGTCCAAAGCGCTCCAACCGGTGCCTGCGACCGCAAAGGTGTATATGTTCGTGGTGCCCCAGATTTCGCGCAGCATGTGCTTGCATTCGATCATGCCGCGCAAAACGTCGCCCTGCATGTGATCCGCAACTCCGGCGCTGGAAAAGGCTTGTAGAACGCGCGCGTCTGTATTGCCCGGCCCGGGGCCTGCGGCCAGCGTCTCGGGGATTTCGAGCGTTGGATAAATCTGGAAAGTCATTGCGATCCTCCTTGATCGTTGGGGTGGTCAACCACGCCCAGACATCTCGTTGTGGATCAGGAAAGCCTTGCTTGCGTCATCGCGCAACGTAACTTACTACTGCTTTAGGACTTCTAATGGGATGGGGAAAAACCTACCCGTATTGGCAAGAATACCGAAGTATACCAAGTTTTGCCCTATACGAATGGGTAGTTTCTTGAGGATTTGGATGTAAAATCAATGACAGAGCCTTCACAACAACCGATTGACGTCATGCTTGCCGACAACAATCCGCTGGTCTTATCGGCCATGTCGGAGATTTTTGAACGTGATCCGCGATTCTCTTTGGTTGCCACATCGGCGACAGCTGAAGGGTTCCTGGGCGCGGTCATGAGAGTTCCGGTCCAGGTGTGTGTGATTTCCTGGAGCTTGCCTGTTCTTGGCGCGGCCAAATTGATCGAGGTTTTGCGAGAACAGGAAGGCGCGCCCCGTTTTGTCATTTACGGCGATGATGTCGGAGATGTTCCGCGCCTTGCAATGCAGGCAGGAGCTGCGGGGTTCTCATCCCGGTCTGGTGAAGTTGAAGCGTTGCTGGAAACCTGCGCGGACGTGGCTGCTGGCAAGATGGTGTTTCCGTTCATCGATGTCCGCCAGATGCAACAGAATCCGATCCACAGCCTGTCGCGGAAAGAGCGCGCGATTCTGGAAGCTCTAGCCAAGGGCATGTCCAACCGCGAGTTGTCCAAAGAGCTTCAGATATCGACCAATACCGTGAAATTTCACCTGTCAAACATTTACGAAAAACTATCGGTTAAGAATAGGACGCAGGCCATCGCGTATTACTATTCGTCTAATGCGGCCTCACATTAGATAGATTTGCCCAAATGCTCCAATGGTGTGGTCATTCTGTTGGTCGCGTGATCGGCCTTTCTTAGGAACCCGTGGGGAATTGGGTGGCGGTTTCGTGAAAGCTCTGATCGACGGCGACGGTCGCAATGCAAACCTGAACCTGTTCTTCGATAGCTCTGCGCGCGAAAGAGGTCACGGCTGTGTCCGACGCGAAGGCATCGTAGATTACAGTTGGTTGAGCTTCGAAACTATATCGAGTTGGAAACAGAAACACGTCAATCTCATCATATAATTGCTGCTTTTTTTCGCCATATAGCGGGCCGTCTCATCTGATCTCGTCTTTGGCGACGGCGGCTTTGATCGAGGTCAGGTCTTGCTCCAGTGGGCCGGTCCGGCCAGGATCATTTCGACTTCAACCCCGAGAGAGTGCAGAGATCCGGCTGTTTCAAGAAAATCGTACAGCCCTTTCTCGCGGGACAGGTTGCTTAGAAGCCCGACCCCGCAAATGCCCAGGAGACCGCAGGCTGGTCTGTGTTTGGGGGCGAAAAACGCGTTTTCGGCGACGTGCCATTTTTGATTGCTTCGGTAAGCGTTCGGGCGCCAAACAAGGTCAGAATAGTCGGAACATAGGCCATAATGGCGTCTGTTTCACGATGAGCACCCAACATGGTCAGCTCGGTGCAGTAAGGTGCTGATCCAGTTTCTTCAGGCCAGAAGTAAGGAGCCAAGTTCAGGATGGATGATTTGGCTTTAGCAATATGGTTCCCCAACTTCCGTGCCTGCTTCTGGGCGGTTCTATGGGGTTCACATGCTCGCTTGAAAGTTGCAATGGCTCTGGGTCCGCTAGGCCAGATTTTGTCCTTCACGGGCGTGATGACTGAACAACAGCTTGTTTGATTGGACATCGGACAGAAAATCCGCAGTGCGCCCAGACAGCGCGCGATAAAAGGTTAGAAGACCGGGTTCGATTTCTTTGGCAATGTCGATGCAGTTTTGGCGCAGCTCATCGGTGCGCTCCAGCGGTTCGCGCGCACGTATGGCCGACAAAAGTTGAGCATGCGCATCGCGTAAGTTCTGGAATGCCTCGCTGTCGAGCATGCCCTGATCGCCAATCAATATGTAAACGGGCTCCAGGTTCTTTTTTCCTTTCAGGTCCACAAACCCAGCTTCCAACATCGCCAACTCTTGTTTGCCTAGAATGTAAACTGAATTCGAAACCAAGATGTCATAGTCGACATGTCGGCAGCTTTGTTCGATCCTGGCGGCGACGTTCACCACATCTCCGATCACAGTATAATTGAAACGCCGCCGCGACCCGATATTGCCCACACAGGCCTGTCCTGTCGCGCAGCCAGTGGCCAGCGCAATGGGTGGCCGTTCGCGCATGATTTCGGACCTATTGAACTGTGCCAATGCACCGCGCATCATCAAGGCTGCCCGTGCAGCGCGACAGGGATGATTTTCGACCGGAAGCGGAGCGTTCCAGAACGCCATGACTGCGTCGCCGATGAATTTGTCGATTGTGCCTCGCTCGTGCAAAATCTGATCTCCGACCTGTGAAAACAGCTCATTCAGAATGGCGACGAGCTCCGTGGCCGAAACCGACTCGGATAACGGGGTAAATCCACGGATGTCGGCGAACATGACGGTGATCTCTTGTGTTTCTCCACCAAGGACCAACTGATGGTCCGAGCCTTCCATTTCATCCAAAATTTCAGGAGCGACATAGTGAGAAAAAATCTTTCGGATCGCTCTTTTCTCTCGCTCGGTCGAAATGAATAGATATCCGGCCAACAGCCCGAAATTCGCCATCCCACCAGCAAGTGGGAAGGTTGCGTCAAATAATACGAGTTGATTTTGAAAGGCCATCCAGCTGATCAGCACAACAACGGCTGCAGATACGCCACCCGCAATGAAGGATGCGACCGCACCAAAGCTGGACATGACGGCGACGACCACTAACCCCAGTAAGACGAATGAGACCAACTCAAGCGCAGCGGTCACATCGGATCGGCTGAGCATTTCGCCCGTTAGGACTTGTTCAAGTAACTGCGCGTGGATCGAGACGCCGGGCACGGATTCTCCGAGCGAGGTCTGGTGCATATCAAACAGACCCGCCGCAGAGGTGCCAACAAGAATAATCTGGTTTTCGATCCGGGACCGCAGCGCAGGATCATCCGGATTCGTCATAACGTCATTGGCAGAAACATACAGTTCAGGCCGGTCTCGCCTGTACCGGATCCAGACTTCGCCGTTCTGAGTTGTTGGCAATCGAAAATCGCCCAGTTCAAGCGCCAGCATGACACCGGATTCATCGGACGCGCCCTCGGCGAAAAGGACTGTTTCCCCCAAGGCCACCCTAAGGGCCTCAATTCCCAGGCTTGGCAGGGCGCCATCCGGCCCCCCCCAAAGTACCGGGACCCGGCGGACCACACCGGTCCCACCAAGTGGTGAGACATTCACGCCCCCAATGCCTGTTGCATCTGAATAAAGTGGCGGAGCAGGAGGGGTCCAATGCGGAACCTGGACGAGCCCTGAGGTCGGAGACTCACCGATCTCGATGATCCCCGCCTTGGATATGACGGGCTGACCATCATCGGCTACACGGGCCGCTACACCCAGAACAACCGGCCATTTGGCGATTTCGGCTCCGAAAAAAACATCGTTGTCCAGGTTTTGGGCGTCTTCATCTACCGAGAGCACCTCGGCCAACGCAGGGTCTTCCAATAATCGAGCAGGCGAATAGCGGTCGGGTTCGACAAACAGCATGTCAAAAGCGATGACCGCAGCGCCATTTTGGCCGAGGTTTTCAACCATCTGAGCCATGAGATTACGCGGCCATGGCCATTGCCCCCAGTTGGCCAGTGACTGTTCGTCTATGTCGACAACACGGATTGGCAGGTCGGGGGTGTAATCGCGTGGGGCCATGCGCTGAAGGATGTCGAAATATATCAGCCGAGTCATGCGCACGGGAAACGGATCTATGACCCTGACAAAGCATCCAAACAGGATCAGGCACAAACCCACAAGGCGAAAACCCCTGCGGCGAGTGCTCCGTTCTTTCGACTTACCCGTCACGGTTGCCTCCGAAGACAGTGGTCGCTTTCACTGCCCGACATTACCGATTACCCATATCAGCCGATGCTCAGTTAACAGGTCTATTCGGTTTCGTATCCGGCGCTGCACCGCCTTCTATACTGGGCGCCTCAACGGGTGCAGATGCTACCGAAGCCTTCACCGCTTGCCGCTGCGGGGGCGCTGGGCGGGGCTCGGGAGCGTCGGATTTTTCGATGGGCTGCACTGGTGCTGATTCTCCGGCGCAGCCTTCGATATTCACGCGCAGCGGACTGAGAAGCCGTTCCTGAGACTGAATGAACGGAAATCCATTTTTCACTGCTTCGTCGTACTGTGCCTGATCGGCCGGGCGGCCCACCTTGCCTTTTTGACTGGTGGCAAACAGGCTGCATTGACGTCCAGTTGATCTGCAGCCGCCTTTCAGGCCGCACATCTGCACGGTGCCTTCCAGCACCAGCATCGAGCTTTGGGTGCCAGGCACAACCCACATGTCGAATATGGTCCCACGCACAGCCATTGTCGCAGTGGGGGTCTGGATGGAATAGGCACGTTTTCTGCTGTTGCCCGAGATGAAACGAAAGCTTCCACCCAAGGCCTGAACGGCAAAATTCTTGGCCTTCTTCTTGTTTCGCAACATGGTCACATCCAGCGCCATCTTTGCATTAGGCCCTATCGCGATCTTCGTTTCGTCAACAAAGATCAGCTGAACTACCCCTCTGCTGTCTGTGGATATGGAATCACCCGAGGCAACTTCCATGCCTTCAAGCAGTGGCCGGGAATTCCCGGCTCGGGTAATTTCTGCGCCTTGTTTGACGCTTACGACAGTACCAATGTTGGCCAGGATCTGCGACGGCAGTATCAAAACACAACAGGAAACACACAACACTCTTAACCAGACCAAACTAATTATCCCTTCCCCAAGGTTATTCCAGAGCGCAATGCGCCCGCTGCCCGGTCTGTGCCTCGTGGAATTTATTTCTTTGTATTATTTGTAAAAAATCTAAGCAAATATGCCTTAATGCCTATGTGTTTGGCAAGTTTTCTATGAAGCTGGAGAAAATTCCCACCTAATTGGGCTGACCCGGAGCTTCGGAAACTCTCTGTTTGTACATTGCCGGTGTTTCGGACAGGGCCCTTTTCAAATCAGTGTTTCGTTGGGCCGTCGCTCGCTTTCCCAGCCGATGTCTCTTGGGTCTGATCGCCTTATGGAAGGCCCGGCAGACACGCATTGCGGGTGACGTTTCGCGGCTGCCTTTGATCAAGCCCGAAAGCCATAGACATCATGGATTTGACTTTTTGAAGATTTTTTCACGAGGTCCCTTGTATTTCTTGGCGCTTATCGAATACACCGGCCAGCGGAGACGTGGCCGAGTGGTCGAAGGCGCTCCCCTGCTAAGGGAGTAGGCCCGGAAGGGTCTCGAGGGTTCGAATCCCTTCGTCTCCGCCACCAAATCTTCATATGATGTTTTTTTGTGATGGCTTACACGTTTTGAAGGCTTTACCCGCCACATCCACCAAGAAATATCGTGATCGGAAGGTCGGGTGTTCCGTTTCCAGCACCCAATGACCCGGCCCTTCGAAATCCTCGCGGGACGCGGTGGGTGCGAAGCTTGCTCTCGTGATCGACCATTGGTGCCTGGATTGTCGGCAAATCCGCTTATACCACCGAAACCGGTACCGTTGGTGTTGCAAGAGCCGGCACTACCGGGGTTGCTTCTGAATTCGGATGACTGTTCGGTATGAGGCTGCTGGCGCTCGAAAGGGTGACCGCCGGTAAAGTTGATTCAGCGGACAGGTCCTATTTGCCGATTTGACTGCCTTGGAACAGACTGCGGATTATCCGCTCAACTCCAAACTGGCCAATGGAAAACTCTGCAGAATTCTACCGGTCCATTCCTTTGGGACGGCGCAAAGAGCTGTGGACAGACCGTCAGCTAAGGCTGCATTGGGTGCGGAAATGGAAACAGTGTGGTTGCTTGGGCTTGGGCCGAATGGGTTCAGAATATGGCCGTGGTCGCCAGGCAAGAGCGTGCCTGCAACCGATGATGTGGCTACTGAGCGTTCTCGTAAAGTGATCTTCTTGTGGACTGTATTATTGTGACCCGCAAGGCCGACCCGCCAGTCTTGCCCGTCACCTCGCTGACCCATTGCCGCGATTTCTCCCATGTTAACCAGAACATCGCGTAAGCCAAAGGACCGTAACAGCGCCGCAATGCGATCGGTGATTGCGCCTTGTGCGATACCGTTCAATGTCAAGGCTGAGACACCGGGCACCGGCAGCTGGATCGCATCAGCGTCATATCGGACGCGGTGCCAGCCGACAGTTTCTTGGGCGGCAGTCAATTCAGATGCGCTGGCGCGCGCGGCCATCGCCCTCCAGACGGGTTGTATTGTGGGGTCAAAAGCCCCGTCTGATGCACTGTGAAGGGTCGAACACAGGCTCAGTACATTCAACAGCTCGGGGGCCGGTTGCTGCAGCAACCCGCTTCGGTTCAGCTCTGAAATCTGTGATCGCGATCGGTACAGACTAAAGATATCTTCCAGCCGGTTCAGCTCAGCTTCGATTGATGACAGCAGGGGCGCCGCCTCTGCCTCAGAAAGGCCAACAAGGTCAAGGCTGGCTCTGGCCCCCAGCGCGATGCCACGCCAATGCGCAACTGGTGCGCCAGAAGCGGCCGCCGGTAGCGCGGCGCATGCCGCAGACATGATCAGAAAACGACGTCGGGACAAACGGCTCATGCTGGTGTCTCCAGTTTCAGGTCCAGATCGACGGGGCCAAGCACTTCGGCGTCGGGTATGTCAGTCAGGGGCAAAGCGGACCCTCCGTACAGGATGATGAAGCTGTCCGCATCGGTCGGGTCTGCAAAGGGCACGACCTCGCGCGCGCCCATGCCGCCGGCGACATTGGCCCCGACGACGAAAGTCGCACCTTCGGCATTGATCCAGTTGGATTGACCTGGTTGATGCCAGCTTGGGGCGGTTCCCATATCGCTGACATAGATTGCAACAATGGCTGCCTCGCGTTCGGGGCTTTTGAGATAGGCAACCATGTCGCGAACCTGCGCAAAAAACAGTGGTGTGGGATAGCCGTCGAGATGAATCTGTCCTTTTGGACCACCATGTTCAGCAATATTCATCTGGCAAAAAAAGCTGAGTGCGTCTGGCGTCAGATCGACCGGGTCAGGCGCGGCAATCTGTTCTTCCTTACAGGCAGTCAGGGCGAGTAGAGCAATCAGGAAAAGACGCTTCATGGCTCGACCCTTCGGAACGCGAGCCGGGCAAGTGCAAGGCCTAGCAGGGGCCAGATCAGCAAAGACAACGGGGCGGCCCAAACGGGCAGAGCCTGCGCAGCGCCGGTCATGCCGGATGCCATCGCGACGCCCTCGGCCGCGGCGATATTCCACAGACGGAAAGCGTCGGCCGGGTTGGCCACCATCACCCATGGAAAGACGGATTGAGTGAAGGTGCCGCCCTTGTCCATGACGACGGCCCCCAACAGGCCCAGATCATAGAGGACGACAAAAACCAGCCAGAGCCCGGCCGACAGACCTGCTGCCGCCGTGGCCCCCTTTGCCAGGGCGGACAGCAAGTATCCCAATGCCAGAAACACGGCGCCCAGCACGATCGAAGTGAGGATAAGACGGACCAGAGCCAACAGGCTTTCTGGACCGGCACCACCGAACCATGCTGCCACCGCGCCAGCTGTGCCAAAACCGATGGTCATCGCAAAGGCAAGCGCCGACAAATGGGCGGTGAATTTTCCCAACAGGATTTCTCCGCGCCCGGCGGGATAGGACAAGAGCAGCGATAAGCTGCCCCGGTCCACATCGCCTGCGATGGCGTCAAAGGCAATCATCAGTGCCAGTAGCGGGGCAAGATAGACCGACAACGTCGTCATCGAGGCAACCGAGACAGTCAGCATATCAACGCCAAGCGTGCCTGTGGGTGCACTGCCTGCAAAGGTAAGTGCCAGCGCGAATAACACCATGATCAGTGTTGCCATCAGCAGCCAGCGGTTGCGGCGCAAGATCAACATTTCAGTGCGGGTGATGGCGAGGAAGCGGGTCATGGCCTCTTCTCCTGTGCATAGTAGCGATAGAGATCTTCCAGCTTGGGAGGTGTCATTTCCACATCTGCCACCGCATCGCCCAATCCGGCGATCCGGCGCAAGGCCTCCATCTTGTCGTCGACGGTGCAGAGCAACTCAACGGACGCGCCATTGATCCGGCTGCCGCCCAGTTTGGCGGCCAAGGCGTCAGGGTTAGAGCTGGCGCGCACCTTCAGGCGGATTGGCAGACCCGCCAGCGCCGAAAGGTTGTTTAACGTGTCATCGGCCACCATCCGGCCCCCGCGCATGATTGCGATCCGGTCTGTGCGGGCCTCGACCTCAGTCAGGGCATGCGATGCGATCAGGACGGCGGTGCCTTTTGCGGCCAGTTCGTCGATGATGGCGTACAGATCCTGCCGAGAAATCGGGTCCAGTCCGCTCGTCGGCTCGTCCAGCAATGCCACTTTCGGCTGGCCCAGCAGCACTTGCGCCAATCCCAGACGTTGCCGCATCCCCTTGGAGTAGGTCCCGATCCGTCGGTCCAGTGCGTCGCTGAGGCCGACGCGATCCAGCAAACCGGGCACATCGGCCTTGGACCCCGAGAGCTGCGCGAAAAGAGTCAGCTGTTCCCGGCCCGTAAGCGCCGGGTGGAAGGACACCGCCTCGGGCAAGTACGCCGTATCCCGCCGCGCCTGCGCGCTGCCGGGTGTGGCGTCTCCGATCCGAATGGCTCCGCCCTCAATCGGGATCAGGCCAAGGATGGATTTGATCAGGGTCGATTTGCCAGCGCCGTTATGGCCCAGTAGCGCCACGCGCTGACCAGGGGCAAGAGACAGGGTGATGTCGTCAAGAACGCGGGTTTTGCCTCGGTCCTTACAGACGTTGTTTATCGTCAGGGCCTTATCCGTCATGAGGCACCTTTTTCATAGCTGAGGGTTCAGGGGCTCGCATCAATGGATTGCTGTCCATCACACCCCCCGGCAATAGTGCCGGGAAGGCTGATTGCGACCAGCGTACCAGCTGCACGGCAGGGGAGCCGAGCAGCAGCTTGGCTGCGGGTTGGGTCCACAGCACATGGTCCATCGAGTCATTGGGGCGATAAGGGGCATCAGCGACGCCGTTGCCATCCACATCATAGGCGGCGAAATCGGACCAGTAATTGCCGCGCCCGTCTTCAGACCACTCGACCCACTTGGTCGAAACGTATTTCACCTGAGTCCGGTTTCCGACAAAGGCGTTGCCGACGATACGGTTACGTTCTGACCCAGCAGTGAAGTGAATGCCGATGCCGCAACCCTCGAACCAGTTGTCGGTGAATTCGTTCTTGTTCGAGTTATACAGGAAGGTGCATTTCTCCTTTGCACCCTTAACGACGTTCCCGGAAATCACGCTCTTGTTGGCATAGTTCAGCATCACACCATGTTCGCGATCATCAATCGACACATTGCCGGTGACTTTGACATTGGTCGTGAACATCACCGCATAGCCCAAATCATTGCCGATCGAGACGTTATCGCTGACCACCGAGTCGTCGGCATACATGTAGTGCACCGCGAACCGCAGGTCGCGGAACAGGTTTCCAGTAAAGGTGTTCTTCTTGGACGAGTTCACAAAGATCCCATCGCGCCCGTACCGGATATCATTGTCTTCGACCCGCGCACCCGGTGCGTTCCAGACATAGACGCCGTTGCCGCGGTCATTCATCCGCTTGTCCTGACGCCCTTCGATCCGGTTGCCGCGCACGACGCTGTCCTTGGCGCCGTGGATGTCGATGCCATAGAGATTGCCCAGCAACACATTGCCTTCGATCACCGGCGCATGGGCCGTTTTGACCAGCTGAATGCCACTGTCGATCCCATCATGGCTCGAGCCCGAACCAATCACTGTCAGACCGCGCACGGTCACGCCCGGTCCGGTCACGGTGATGACGCTGCCGACGCCTTGTCCGTCAATGGTGGCCTGCCCCTGCCCGTCAATAATGACAGGCCGGTCCAGAACCAATGTCTCAGAGTAGACACCGGGGCTCAGGCGAAGGGTGTCTCCATCCGCCGCCTGCGCCAGTGTTTCATTGATGGCCCCCGCCCGGTTGGGCACATCCCAATCCGCCGCCCAAAGGGGCGAGCCGAGCAGGAGCGGTATGAGCAGGGGCCAACGCATGAGTTATGCTCCCTGCGGCTCGACCAGCATCCGGCCGCGCATTTCCATGTGCAGCGCGTGGCAGAACCACTGGCAATAGAACCAGTGCACGCCCGGACGGTCGGCGGTGAAGGTGACCGAAGCGGTCGCCATCGGCGCAACTTCCATCGCGATGCCGTAGTTGCCCAGGCAGAAGCCGTGGGTCACGTCGTCCACGTCATCCAGGTTGGTGATGTAAACCGTCACCTCATCACCCTGTTTGACGGTGAACTTCTCAAGGCTGAAGGTCGGGGCCTGCGAGGTCATATAGACCCGCACCTTGTTGCCGTCCCGGATGGGTTCTTCGGCGCCGTCTTCCAGATCGATGCCATCGGCCTCGGCCTGTTTGCGGGCGTCTTCCCAGGTTATGTCGTTACGGTCCCAGACGTTGACCGGGTTGACGATGTCAGCGCGCACCATGATCGAGTCATGCGGCTCGGCAAAGGTCGGCCCGTCGTGAACCACCTTCATCTCGTTGGTTGAGATATCGATCAGCTGCTCGTTCTCAGGCTTAAGTGGACCCGTGTTCAAGAACCTGTCTTTCGAGAACTTGTTCATCGAAATCAGCCACTTGCCATCAGCCTCCTTGGTTTCACCCATGGTGGTCGAGTTATGGCCCGGCTGATAATGCACATCGACCTTCGAGATAATCGGGTCAACATCGGCGCCGCCGTAAGCCTCGATTGCCTTGTCGAGGTTCCACTTCACGATCTGACTGTCCAGGAATAGCGTGGTGAACGCGTTGCCCTGGCCGTCATAAGCAGTGTGAAGCGGGCCAAGACCCAGCTGCGGCTCACCCACGATGCAGGACCGTGGATCGGCATCACTTTCGAACAGGGCGTCCAGTTTGGTGACATCCATGATCGATACGGTCGGCGACAGTTTACCGTTGATGCAGACATGCTTGCCGTCAGGCGCAGTGTTGATGCCGTGCGGTGAGTTCGGGATCGGGATGTAACGGGTGTATTTCTTGTTCTGACCCTTACGGCCGTCCAGAACCTTGACGCCTTTCAGTTCCTGATAGTCGCCCGCCTCAATACCCGCTTCGATTTCCGCGAGGTTGAAGACAACAACATGGTCCATCTCGTTCTCGGTCATCTCGGCCAGGTTCATCCCCATTTCCGAGTTGTACGAGGTCGAATAGGCGTATTTGCCCTGATAGTCGCAGTCAGTGTTATCGAGGTTGCCCGACACGATCACCTGCCATGCCACTTCCATAGTGTCGCCGTCCAGCGCGGTGAAGATGTTCACGTATTGCGACGGATCGTCCAGCACAGTGCCGTCATTGACCAATGGAGTTTCATCTTCGCCATTGGCAAAGACATAACCAGTGCGCGGGAATTTCTGCGGACGCAGACCGTGGATCGCCTTGGCGTTCGGGATTTCGGTGATCTTGTCGCATTTCATCACGTCGCAACGTACGCGGGCGACGCGGGTGTTGGCCTTGTCGTTCATGAACAGGTAACGGCCATCATATGTGCCGTCGGTGAACGACATATGCGGGTGGTGCAGGTCACCGTTATCGTAGGTTTTCATGCCGCGCTTGGCGAGGAATTCCTTGGTTTCCGGCAGCAGGCCATCGGTCATGATCTTCAGCGATTCATTGGTCTGACCCCAACCGGTAGCCGAACAGCGGTTGAACACCGGCACCCGCATCAGCTCGCGCATGGACGGGAAGCCCAGAATGCGCAGCTCACCGGTCTGACCCGAGGACCAGAAACCGTAGTATTCGTCCAACTCACCAGGTTCGAGATTGGCATTGGCCGCGGCGCTGGCCTGTTTTGCGGTCATCAGGGTTGATCCCAGACCGGTTCCGGCTAGCACGGCGCCAGTGGCGGTCGCCCCCAGCATACCGCGGCGTGTGACGGTTAGTTTGTTGTCATGTTCCGACATGATCGTTCCTCCTTTTAGGAAACGGTTTTCGGTTTGGCGTTTGGATGGTTCGCCGGTGGTTGTCCGAGTGGGGTCTTGAGATCGACCGACCCTGTCTTGGCCCGCCGTTTCAGTTGGCGGATAACGACGGGACATTTGTCCTCGGACTGGTAGAGCACCTGACAATGCAGGCAGGTGACGCACTCGTTCGGATTGATCTCACCTGTGGGGTGGATCGCCTGAACGGGGCATTCATTGGCACAGGTCTGACAGGGGGTGCCGCAGTCCTTGTAACGGCGTAGCCAGTCGAACATGCGCATGCGGGCCGGGATCGCCAGTGCTCCGCCCAACGGGCAGAGATAGCGGCAGTAGAACCGCTCAACGAACAGGCCGATCCCCAACAGGGCCAGCGCAAAAACCACAAACGGCCAGTCGCGCATGAATTTCAGAATGATCGCGGTCTTGAAAGGTTCGATCTCGGCATACTTCTCGGCCAGCGGGATGGAGACAAAGCTGAGGCCGAAGAGACCCAGGAAGATCATGTATTTCGCGGGCCACAGCCGTTCATTCAGGCCCCAGGGCAGGGTCCATTGCGGCATGCGAAAAGCCCGCGCGATCTTGTTGGTCAGTTCTTGCAGCGCACCAAACGGGCACAGCCAGCCGCAATAGGCACCGCGTCCCCAGAACAACAGGGCGGCTGCCACGGCGAACCATTGGATGAACACCAGCGGGTCCAGTAGGAAGGCATCCCATGAGAAACCCGTGCGCAAACTGCCCGCCAGCGCCATCAGGTTCACCACGCTCAACTGGGCATTCGCGTACCAGCCGATGAAGAACAGGGTCATTGTCAGATAGCCGATGCGGAACCAGTAAAAGACCCGCGCGTTCATCGTGGCATGGAACTGGAAAAAGAAGGTCGCCGTCAGTATCAGCAGCATGACGCCCAGACCGGCAATCTCGACTGTGCGATCCTTCCAGATACGTTTCCAAAGAGCGGCTTTGGCGGCGGCTTCACCTGTGGCGTCATCCACAACGGTGGGGGCTACGACTGGCAACAGGTACTGCTCAGGCAGTTTGTAGCCCAAATCGAAGGTCAGGAACGTCTTTTCAACCGCACCGACGGCGCGTTGCACCAACAGTTGCAGGCGGAACGGTTCGGCCGGATCAAACTCTGCCTCAGCGGGGATTTTGAAGATATCCAGCTCGGTGAAACTGGGCGCATCGGCGGCCGCAACTCTGCCCAGACGCTCTTGCTGTTTATCAAAGAAGCGTACCGAATTATCACCTTGAATCAGCTGAATACGGTCGAAAATCCCGCCACGTACATAGCCTGACCCCTTGAAGCTATAGGCGCCACGACCCAGCACCAGGATGGCTTGCTCGCCCTCGCCCAGCCACTCGGTCAGGTTTTGATACTCGGCCTCGCCCAGCAGTGACTTGCCGATCGACGGGACCGAAACCAACGCCAGATGCATGTCGATGAAGGTGTCGTCGGGCGTGCCCCGTTCACGGCGCCTGATGGCGCGCTGGTCGCCGGTTGCCTCGAACGCAGCGTTGACCTGACCGACATCCAGTGTCAGGCGTCGGACCGAGCCGTCACCCGAAAGCGTTGTCCAGTCATAAGTGGCGTCTTGTGCCATATCGACTTCGCGCTTTGGCCCGTCGGCCTGCAGCGGTGACAAGCCACCCAACCCCAACGCCCGCGCTACCTTGATGCCGCCACGCACGAGACTGTCGTCGATCACCATGATTGTGACAGTCGCGCCCGAGATAATGTCGAGGTCATGGCCCTCACCGCCTGTTTCAGCCTCAACCCTAAGGTCCAGGCCGGCGTAGCCTTCGGTCAGTTCGACCATGCGTGCGTTCGGAATCCCGATCAGTACGATGGGTTCCGAATGCTTGACCAGCTTAACGCCAGTAAGCACCGCATCATTGTCGATCGCTGCAACGACGTGAATGGGTTTGCCGGAATAGCCTGTGGTGCCCACGAAATCCGAGGTCAGAAAGGCCCAGGCAATCGTTTTGCCCCCTTTCAGGATAGGCGCAACCGGAATGTCTTTTCTGATCGGGCCAAATGCCTCGGCGCCGGGGATCAGGTCCGCGGGCTCAAGTTCTGGCAGAAAACTGGCTAGGCTGTCGGCATGTGCGCTAATCGCCATCAGGCAGGACAGAAAAAAGGCCAGCAGGAAATGGATTGCGCGACTTACGACCACGGCGCACCTCCGATGATTGGGGTGGACGCCATGGACGTGCGCGGGGCGCGTTCGGTTTTAAATTCTGGTGCAGGGGGGGGACCCCGGGTTTCTGGCCACAGCCGGTCAGAGCCAATTAGCTCGAAGGACCTGTTGTTTTGGCAAGATAAGAATTGAACCCTTCCTAGTTGCGTCACTTCCAGCGGCATGGGCAGAGGTGCGGCACCGGTCACGGCGCACAGCGCGCAATCGGCGCATTTGGGGCAAGGTGCGGTCGGGTCTGCATCGCCTTTTTCAAGATCAACCTCGACCCAGACCGCGCCGCCCTCCGAGCAGATCTCAACCCACATGCTTTGCCCGGGACTCGCCAGCGCCGGGCTAAGCAGCTGCAAAAGCAGAAGGATTATACCTGCCACCGCACAAGCTGCGCGGGACGCGCAAACAGCTGAAATGTGCAAAGGATTTTGGGCGGGCATGGAGAATCCAACTCGGTGATCTTTCCCAAGTCCTAAGAGATTCCCGAAAGCAGATACTTGACTTCGGTTAGGCCTTTGGAGAATCCGACCTAGCCGTCTGCTTCGTCCATCAAACTGCGTACCCAGCGCCCTGCAAACCAGCAGGCAGGTACACCCAATGGGATTGACCACAGGATGGCTGTGACAGGCTCAATCACTCCGAATCCGGCTCTGTTGGCGATCAGGCCAGCCAGAAAAAGGTTTATGGCCACGGTCAGCGCAGACGCTGGATACAGCAATATGGCCAGTTTCCACAGCGGCCATTTGCCCTCAGTGGCTGGTTCCTTCCGAGAATGTGATTTTGTTCCAGACATTGTACTTTCCCGAAGGTTTGCGCATCGGCAGACGGCGGACCTCTTCCAGTGTTTTTGCATCATAGATGATCACCGCGCCGTCATCTTCCCAGATCGAAACCAACGCATGGCTTCCGTCCTTGGTGAATTCCACATGGGCCACGGTTTTGCCCGGCGCTGGGCGCAGGGTCCGTACGATCTCAAGGGTTTGCTTGTCGATCACATGCATCACATCCTTGTTGGACCCAAAGAAAACATCGGCCCAGACATATGGCGAGTTTTCATGGCTGCGCATGAAAAACCCCGGCCCTTCGGTCTTGATCCGCTTGACCGTTTCCCATGTCTCCATGTTGATCACCGAGACGGTGCCATCAGTCAGGTGCGGCGTTGCCATCACAGTTGTATCGCCGCGCCGCCAGGTAATCCCGGAACCCAGATGCGGCATGCCGGGCAGATCCAGGTCAGCCACTTTTTGGCCAATGACCAGATCAATCACCTGACCGCCGTTCCCGTCGCGAGATGCGCCCATGACGTATTCATAAGTCTGGTCGAAAAAGAAATCGTCCAGATAGTCGGGCGTAGTGATCTTGCGTACTGGGAAAGGGTTCGGGTTCTTGAACTGCCCTTCGATACGAAAATCGTGTCCCAGCCCGGATTGGGGTGGATTGGCGCCATAGAAGACCTCCCAAATCTCTGGCACATCCTTCAAGGCCAGCACAAAGCTTTCCCGTGGCGGAGCTTGATAAACGGCCGAAACGCGGCTGGGATTACCTTTCCTGCTTTTAATCTCGATCACTTTTGCCACCGAAAGATCCCGGGTGGACAAAAGGGTCAGGCTGTTGGGTAGGTAATTCGCCACCGCCAGCCATTTGCCATCGCCTGACATGGCAATGTTGCGGCTGTTTAGTCCCGCCCGTACGCGACCCACCTGTTGCAACGCCCAGATGTCATATTTCTGGACCCAACCATCGCGGGACATGATGAACACATAACGTCCATCGGGGCTGAACTTTGGGCCGCCATGAACGGCAAAAGGAGTTTCAAATCTGTCCAAAACCTCAAATGTGTCACCGTCCAGAACGCTGACATTGTGGTCTCCGGTTTCCACCACCAACGTGATGTTCATCGGATCACTGGACCAGACGGGCGCATCGATCTCGACATAGTCTGCGTCCAGCGTACGGCTGGCCATAATGTCCGCCTCGGCCCAGTCCGGGGCGGTCTCGAGCGGGGATTTCAGCCAACCTGCCAACTCCTCGATCTGCAGGGCGTTCAGATTATGCGCAAAGGCTGGCATCTGTGTGGCGGTGCGCCCTTCGGCGATCACGGCGGCAACTCGCGGCCCGCGCATGCGTTTTAGCGTTTCGGGTATCAAGGCCGGACCAACTCCGCCCAGCCGGGTGTCACCATGGCAGGACGCACAATGTTCGGCATAGTCGGACTGGGCGTCGGCCCATGCGGCGCTGGTCAGCAGAAGCGCGCACAGTGTTCCAAGCGTGCGAGCCCTAAAAGAACTGATGCGCCGGATCATGGCTTTTCCCCCGGAAAGGTGTGACCTGCAGGCGTTTGCCCGCTTTATCCACGCCAATTTCATCGTTTGACAGGTAACAGGCCGGGTCCTCGGCCCAGGGATCGCCCGTCAGTTGCAGGGCCCGGATGCGCGTGTTGCCACCGCAAACATCCCTGAGCTGACAAACTCCACAGCGCCCTTTCAGCGGACGCGGGCGAGTGCGCAGCATGGCCAGCATCTTGTCGTCCCCGGTCCACAACTCGGAAAACGGCGTCGTTTTCACATTCCCGACCGTGTAATCTGACCAGTAGGTGTCGGGATGGACCCGACCAAGATTGTCGATATTGGCCACCCCCAACCCGCTGGAGTTCCCGCCCCAGGCCGCCAAATGCGCACGTATATGCGAGGTCTTTTCGGCATCAAAATGCGTCCTGACCCAGTTCAGAAAATATCCGGCGTCGGCATCGTTATTGCCGGTGACGATATCCAGCGGGCGCCCGCCCGAGGCAGCCTCCCACGCACGGTCCAATAACAGATCCAGACCTTTGCGCGTGCGCAGATGCTCGGCATCCTCGCCCCTGTTCTTATCGCCGCGACCGGCGTAAACCAGATGAGACAGGTAGAATTTGTCGACCCCCTCATCATCACACAACTGCAGAAGATCGGGCAGATGGTGCTGTGTGCCCTCGGTCAAACAGAATCGCAAACCGACCTTGATGCCGCGTTTCTTGCACTCGCGCACGCCGCGCAGGGCATCTGAAAAGGCGCCTTCGACACCTCGGAACCAGTCGTTTGTGGCCCCGATCCCGTCAAGTGATATGCCGACATAGTTAAAGCCGACATCAGCGATCATATCGGCGGTTTCATCGTAAATCCGCGTGCCATTCGTCGACAGCGCCAGCATCGGCACCAACTTGCGCGCCCGGTTGGCGATATCAAAGAAATCGAACCGATCCAGCGGTTCCCCCCCCGAGAGGATCAGGGCCGGGACGCGAAATTGGCCGAGATCCTCAAGGGTTACCATGGCTTGCTCGTGGTTGAGCTCACCCGGGAACGCGACATCCGCCGAAACAGTATAGCAATGGCGGCATTTCAGGTTGCAGCGCCGTGTCAGATTCCAGATGACCACCGGCTTAACCGGGCCGGGGCGGCGCTTGCGCACGGGGGTCGGGGTGACCAGTTGCTGTATGTATTCAGTCAGGCGGAACATGGCGTTTGGCCTTTCGGTTTCAGGCGCAGCCCGGTCTTTTTCAGGATGCGCGTTGAATACAGGATGTCCTTGGCCCGGCAGGCACTGCCCAGAATACCGGCAATCTCGGCCCGTTTTTCTTCGACTTCACCCCTGTCTTTGCCATGGACCATGGCGAACAGGTTGTAAGGCCAGTCGGGCAGGGCACGTGGACGTTCATAGCAATGGGTGACAAAAGGCAGACCGCCAATATGTGCCCCCAAATCAGCGATTTGACTGTCATCGACGTCCCAGACTGTCATGCCGTTCGAAGTCATGCCCAGTTTGTAGTGGTTCGGGGCTGCGGCGATACGACGTATAACGCCGCGCGCCTTAAGTTCTGCGAGGCGACACCGCAGCGCTTGTTCGTCCATCCCAAGGCTTTCAGCAACCCGAGCGTAGGGCGAAGGCACCAGGGGCAATCCGCCCTGCAGAACCTCGATAATCAGTCTGTCTTTTGCGTCGATCATGCCGCCACCCGGAAGCCAATGAAGAATTCCTGCAACTTGGGAAATCTGAGAACTTCGATCCCCGTCTCTTGTTCGATCGCATCGGCGCAGGCCTCAATCCCTTGGGGCGTTTCGGTGGCCAACACGAACCACATGTTCAGCCGGTGCGTACGTTCATAATTATGGGCAACTTCGGGATGCGCATTGACTTTGGTCAGGACGGATTCAAATGCCTCTGTCGGTATGGCCATGGCACATAGGCAAAAAGCCCCGCCCATCGCGGCTGCGTCAAAGAACGGGCCAAAGCGCGTGATGACCCGATCATCCTTCATCCGTGATAGGCGAACCAACAGATCCTGTTCCGAAATCCCCAGTTCTTGGGCCACCATCGCATAGGGTTGTGAGGTCAGAGGTAAGTCGTCCTGCATTCGGTTCAGGATTGCCCGATCAGTTTCGTCCAGGGTCATGCCGCCGTCTCCTTGGGTTGGATCAGCGCGCCGGTCTGTTTGAAACAGCGCGTCGAAAACAACACCTTGTGCTGCGCGCCAAACAGCTCAGGCAATGCCGCAGCCCCGGCCAGGACGTTTCGCGCTTCGCTGCGCGAGCGGGCGTGGATCATGGAATACAGGCGGTAGGGCCAGATGTTTTCAACGGGTCGACGCTCATAACACAGTGTCACGCCAGGGTATTTTGCCAGCGCAGGCCCGGCACGATCGACCTGATCAGTTGGCATATCCCAGACCACCATCGCATTGGCCGACCAGCCCAGTGCCCGGTGTCTTACGATCACGCCAAGACGCGAGACAATTCCAGCCTCGTGTAAGATCCGGATCCGCGTCTTGGCGTCCTCTGGTTTACGGTCCAAAGAGGCGGCCAGTGCTGCGTAAGGTTCGCAAACCAGCGGTAAGCCGGAACTAAGCGCCTGCATCAATGAGCGATCACCCTTTTGCAGAACGGAACAGTCCACCTTGCGCGGTGCCGGTACGTTGCGTTGCTTGCCTGTCATTCGAAAGCCCAAATCAACATTGAACGGCCGAACCAGACGCAAGTCCAAAACCTGCAAACCGGTTTGCAGGCCAATCCGGGCCAGAGTGGCGTCCACATGCGCGCGATCAGGGCCGGTCGCTACAAACCAGAGGTTCCATTTGTCCTCACGTTGATAATTGTGGTTCACACCGGGCTCTGCGTCGATCAGGGCGGCAATGTCCTCCAGATGCTCCTCGGGTGCGGCCACCGCGGCCAGAGTGCTGGCCGTCACCGCGCCCGGAGTGATCGTGGCCCCGACCCGGGTGATCCGGCCGGTCGAACGCATTCGCGCCAGACGGTTCAGCACTTCAGCTTCGTCCAGCCCCAGCGCCTTGGCCACTGGCTGAAACGGGCGGTCGATAATCGGAAATTCGCGCTGAAAATCGTCCAGCAGGCGACGGTCGATCGGGTCAGTGATATGTTGCATGGGTTACAACCCTGTTCTGTGCGCGCGGGCGGTGAAAAAGATACCCGAGGGGCTGTCCGCCGCGATCTCGCGCAGCTTTTCAAAGCTATGCGTGTCGTAGACCACGACCTTGTTGGCGTCGCGGACACTGATCCAGACCTCATGCCCGCGTGCCGTGAACTCCATATGCAGGACGGCAGGGCCCGGAGAGAATTCGTGGATGACCTGTTTGCTGACGCTGTCGATGACCTGAATTGTATCGTTCAATGGATGGGCAAAATTCACCCAGACCTGTCGCCCATCCGGGCGCGCCATGGCAAAGACCGGCTGACCATGGGTTTGGGTGCGGCCTGTTTCTGTCAAGGTTTCGGCGTCAATCCAAAGAACCTCATGGTGGCCGACCGCGGGCAGGACAAATTCGCGATCCGTCAGTGCCCAGCCCTCAAGATGAGGCATCTTGTATACCGGCATCTCTTCCTGTCCGCGCCCATAGCCCGGAAGCACGCGGATCGGTTTTGGATTGTCTGCCCATAGGTCCAGCGCGGTCAGCCCGTCCTCGCCAAACAGACCGGTGATATAAGTGCGACCATTGGCGGTGATCAGCGCGTCATAGGGGTTCTTACCCATATCGGTGATCTTGGTGATCTCGGGCGCGCCATTTGCGAAATCAGCAATCCAGGTCTCGCCCGTGTCCCACATGGAAAACACGAACCGACGGCCCGGCGCATCGACAAGACCTATGGTTTTGCTGTCGGTGGGAATGTCGGCAACCAGTTCCAGCGTATCCGCGTCGAACACGCGTACGCCACCCGGCTCATAGTTCGACACCGCAACCAGTTGGCCGTCATCCGAAATCGCGCCGCCAATGGCATTGCCAGCCTGCACGACCCGATTTGCAATCTGACGGGTCACTATATCAACCTTGGTCAGCCCGCCATCGCGGCCAAAAACATAGGCAAAGCGTTCGTCGGGTGAATAGACCAGGGAGGCGTGGGACAGATCGCCCAACCCTTCGATCCGTGCCAATGCGGCCCGGTCCGACTGGTCCACCAATAAGACCGACCCTTTTGCCCGTTCGATCACAAGGCCCAGATCTCCGGTGGCGGTGGGGTCTGCATTGGCAGGTGTCATCATCATTAGGGCAACGATGCCAAGGGCAAGTTGTTTCATTTTGCCTCCTGTTCCAGCAGGTATCGGGCGATCCATTCGGCCTCTTCTTCGCTGATCAGGGGGCGCCAGGGGGGCATAGCCGTGTCGGGGATGCCGTCTAGTATGACCCCCGTCAGGACGTCCGCCTCGTAATGTTCCAGAGTTCCCGGTCGCAGATCAGGACCAAGCCCGCCTTTCAGGGACAATCCGTGGCACGAGCCGCAATCCTGGTGGACCAACCGTTTCAGGGCGGTTGGGTCGATGGCGTCAGCGGCCAGTGCGGAAGTGGCAACCAGAACGACGGCAGTCAGAACAGTATGCGCGGCCCAGCCCGGCTGCTTGCGGTCCATATGCGCCAGGCTACCCATGCGCCCGCTCCAAAATCTCGGTCAGGGCCTGATTGGCATAAAGCGAAACGACCTTTCCGATAATGAATAAGGTAGGGGCCTTCAGATCCGCCTTGCGCACATCCGCGGCAATCTGGTTCAGTCGGGATACAAGGCGGCGTTCAGAGGCACTGGTGGCCTGCCCAACAGCCAGGACCGGGGTGGATCCGGGTAGGTTCTCGGCCATCAAGCCGATGGCGATCTGGCCGATATTGGCCACGCCCATATAGACGACCAGCGTCGTATCCGGGTCCGCCAGCCGTTTCCAATCCAGATCAAGAACCTTGTCGGACTGCCTGTGCCCGGTGACATATTGAACCGAGGTCGCCAGTCCGCGATGGGTCAGGGGCACGCCGGTCGAACAGGATGCGCCTTGTGCCGCCGTGATGCCCGGTGCGTATTCGACCGTAACACCGTGTGCCATCAGAAAAGCGGCCTCTTCCGAGCCGCGACCAAAGATCATCGGATCCCCGCCTTTCAGCCGGGCCACAACGTGACCTGCGCGTGCGTGTTCCAGCAGGATTTCGTTGATGCGATCCTGAGGAACAGTGTGGCACTTGGGGGCCTTGCCGACGGCGATCAGCCGCGCGCCCTCGGTGTGCATGGCCAGAATTTCATCCGAAACAAGGCGGTCATAGACCACCACGTCCGCCTCCTGCAGCATACGCAGGGCGCGCATGGTGATCAGTTCGGGATCACCAGGGCCGGCACCAATCAGAAAAACCTTACCGCTCATGTGCAAACTCGCTTGTTCTGAATGTCTTCGGAACCCGGTGTTTTGGTCGTTTCCATGCGCGAATATGGGACGTTGCTGGGGGAACCGGGCGTGTCATGGAAACAAGTTGGCGCACAGGTAAACCGACCTCCTTGACTTAAGTTAAGGAGCACGGAAATTGCGCCCGCGCATCTTTCAGCCTGCCGCTTATCAGGGCTCTACGGTGACCATTCCGAACATGTTCTGTGTCTCCCAATGTGGTCCGCACAGGTAATCCTGGGCGCCGGGAACAAGAAATGTCAGATCAACAAATTCCTCGGGGAACAGGCGGTCACTCTCGGCTTTGCTGCCATCTTTCAGCAGGACGCTATGGCTGGTGCGTTTGTCTACGTTCACCCAACGCACTGTGGTCCCCGCTTTGACCGTCAGTTGGGCTGGGCAGAAATTGTATTTGTACATCAGCACAACCTCTGCATCTTCCACATCTGAAGACGGCTGACCGAACAGATCCACGTAGCGGGTTTC
Source organism: Ruegeria sp. YTSA226 (assembly GCF_059609905.1). NCBI lineage: Bacteria > Pseudomonadati > Pseudomonadota > Alphaproteobacteria > Rhodobacterales > Roseobacteraceae > Ruegeria > Ruegeria sp. YTSA226. The sequence goes on along the minus strand of NZ_JBXWMQ010000003.1, from coordinate 375,032 downwards.
TGCCTCGGCGCAGATCTCAGCTGTGTCTTCGTCAGCGGCCAACGCAGGTGACGCCAAAGCCAGAAATGCAGGAAGAAGTAGGCGGATCTTCATCGTCCAAGTCTCCATACCTAATACATTGGGGCCGGTTTACCCGGCCCCATCAGTCATTGTCCGACCACGTTGATATTGGCACTGTCGTCGTCCAGCGCGAAGCTTGTGTTCAGCGTCACGTGGTGGAATCGTGCCGCGGCAAAGTCATCGTGGATTGCAAAGCCGACCGTATAGGTCTTGCCCGGTTCCAATGGCACATCACCCGGTGCGCCCGAGTTTAAGGGCCGCGAGAACGTGACGGTCCAAATACCACCCGACAAGTTGGCCGAGGCGGCGATTTCGCCATCATTGACTATGCGCTGTTCCAGAAGATAGCCGTTGCTGGCGCTGCCATCAGCATAGACGCGCATCAGATCCAGATAGGTGCCGTCATCCAGATATTGCGCGATCTGCGCTTCGGCCTGCAATTTGTCCCAGCCACCCAGAGCTTTCCCGCGCCGGCCTTTGACTTCGACCTCGGTGCGGCTTTCGCTGATATATTTGGTCACAGTGTCCTGAGCGGCCAGGCGGCCTGCAACATCGCCATTGGCGACAATCGCATCTGCACCCGGATCAAACGGCATATAGGTGTTGTCCGCGTGGCACGAGGCCCAGCAGCCCACCTGTTCCCCCATTTCGATCCCGGTTCCGGTGATCATCATGGCGACCTTGATCTGGTTGTCCGGGTCCATCTTCCCGCCATCCACAAATGGTGCAGGATTGTGACCTGCATCCGGCCATTGCAGGCGGATATAGAGGTTTTCGGCATCATGGGCCGCCTGAACAGTTGCGTCGATCACACCACGTTTTCCAGGGATCGGGGTTGGTTCCAGCTCGCCGCCTGCGACGATCTTGTTTCCAATCATGTCCAATTCCTTGGCATGACAAGTCGAACATTGGTCGCCACCTTTTGTCAGTGGCCGGGCGCCGCCGTGGAACTTGCCATTCTGAACCCATTCAAACGAAGCCTGACCGGGATAAAACAGCTTCAGATCCGCGCTTGCGATGCTGGTCCAGTCGATATCGCCTCCGATATCGCTGCCACCGCCTGCCGGGGCTGTAGATTCTTCACCGCTTGATTTGGCGCGTTCTTCGGCGACTGCAGCGTCCACAGCGGCTGCGATCTGGGCTTGCACCGCCTCTTGTTGTGCTGTCTTGGCCGATTTTTCGGCTTCGGCCTCAGCCGCCTCCTTGGCTTCTACACGGTCGAGACTGGCCAGGTATTCTGGCGGAATTGCACGGATGAAATCAGGATTCGGGGCTTCAATCTGTTCCAGATATTCATCTGTGGCCCTGTCGCGGATGTTCGAATGCGCAATCCCTTTGTGGCAGTCGATACAGGTCTGGCCTGTCTCCATTGCGTTCAAATGTTGCTGGCGCGCGCGGGGGCGCTGGAACTCGGGCATCATCGATTCAAAGTCGTGGCAGTTGCGGCACTCGCGCGAATCTGTGGCCTTCATCCTTTCCCATTCATTCATCGCCAGATGGATACGCTTAGCTTCGAACTTCTCGGGTGTACTGATCGAGCCAACCACCTTGCCATACAGTTCTTTGGACGCCTTGATCTTGCGGATCATCTTGTGGGTCCAGTCCTTGGGTACGTGACAGTCGGAACAGACCGCCCCGACCCCCGATCGGTTCACATCGTGGATGGTCCCGGTGTATTCTTCATAGACGAAATCGCGCATCTCATGGCACGAGATACAGAACTCTTTGGTGTTGGTTGCTTCCATGGCGGTGTTGAACCCACCCCAAAAGACGATCCCGGCGGCAAAGGCAGCGGCAATACCGGCCACAGGCATTCCCCACAGGAAATACCGACGCCAGATCGGTGGTTTCTTATCTGGATCGGAGGTCATGTCCGGGCTCCGTTTTGGCTGTGTTGACTGGCGCGGCGTGTCAGGCCTGCGCATTCGGCTGATGGATGAAACAAGGACAGGGCGGGCGAGGGGCCCGCCCTGCTCCGAGTTGATCGAAACCCGTCAGGTGACGTGGTTCGACCGGTTGTAGACGTTGAACTTGCCGGTCGGGGCGTACAGCCCTTCGATGCGACCGATCTCTTCCAATGTCTTGGCGTCAAAGATCACGATCTGACCGTTGGGTTCTTTTGAATCCGACAGGTTCCACTTGGACACCCAGACCTCGGTTCCATCCGCGTTGAATTCAAAGTGAACAGCGGCGCTGCCTTCGTCTTCGGTGATCTGGATGGTTTTCACGATCTCGCCGGTCTCTTTCGAGATGACCTGCACAGATTGCTGCACTTCCGGTTCCGGGTGTTTGGTCTGGTCAGCCCAAATATAGTCCGATTCCGGATGTGTACGGACGAACAGGCCCGGGCCGTCTGTTTCCACTTCGTAGCAGATCTTCCAGGCATCATCGGGGCGGTTCTCGGGGTCGTTGCCCCAGACCGTCACTGTGCCGACACCAAGGTGGGTTGTGCCAGCTACCGGCCCGCAATTCGGGTCAATCCAGTTAGCGCCCGGACCGGGATGCGGCAACGCGGCCGTGTCGATCATCGCCTCAAGCTTGTGGGTCTCGGTATCTACAACCACCATCTTGTTCGATGCGTTTGCAGCGATCTGGAAATACCGGCCCGTCGGATCGAAGAACCCGTCATGCAGGAACTTGGCGCTGTCGATTTTGTCGATCCGCAGATTGTCTAGATCAGTATAATCTACTTGCCACAGTTGCCCCAGCTCTTTGACGGCAACGATCCAGGTTGGCTCATTCGGAGTTGTGTAGATAGCGGCCACGCGAGCCTCTTCCACATAGTCCCCGTCCACGTTCACGCCGCGGGTCGATACAACCTTGACCGGCTCCATCGTTTGGGCGTCAACGATTGCAAAGTGCGGCGGCCAATAGCCCCCGCCGATGACGTATTTGCCATCGCCGGAAACAGCAACGTCGCGCGCGTCATACGCGATCTTGACTTCGGAAACCAACATCTTGTCCGGCGTCTGCCAGAGGTCGATCTTGGTCATCTTGCCGTCGCGGCCCATGGTGTACCAGAAGCGACCGGGCTGTTCCGGCTCTTCCAGCGAATGGTGTTCGGATGCTTTCAGAACGTGCACCGCATAGCCGGTCGGAATATGTGTCAGCACCTCTTTGGTGTCGCCATCGATAACAGCGACTTTGCCGACGTCGCGCTCGATAACAACAAAGAAGTTTTCCCAGTTGCGACCATGCATCGGCTCGGTTGGGTAGTCCTCTTCTTCAACATATACCTTGCGGGTCGCCATCATCTGGTCCAGCGACATTTCAGGTGGTTTGGGCGGCTCCATCATGATGTAAGTCGCCATGTCTTTGATTTCCTGCTCGGACATGATGTCCGAGAAGTTGTTCATCCCGCCTTCGGTGCCCCAGGCGATGATCTTCTCAAGCCGCTCTTGCCCAAGCGCAAGTGTGCCGCCTTCGGTCACGGCGCCGTCAGCTGCGGTTTTCTTCCAATGCGGTTCAAGATTCTTGCCAGTGGCGCCTTTACGCAAGACACCGTGGCACCCCGCGCATTGTTCAAAGTAAAGTTGTTTGGACGCTTCAAACGCTTCTTCGTTCAAAGTTGGCTCTTCGGCGAAAGCTGGTGCAGCGACACTGCCCAGCAACATCGCCAAACCGACCCCGAAGACGCGGCCCGTTTTGGTATAGCTGATTCCAAGTGACATGATCACTCTCCATTTGCTGGTGAGGCGGTCCAAGCGTGGGGCATCGCGCAAGGGTGCTCCTTGACGAAAGTCAACACCAGCCACGCAATTCAGGTGGCGGGCAGGGAAAAACGTCAATTCCGGCTGGGAAAATCTGTATCTTTGGCACACTTTTTCGGCCGGTTTGATTTTTGTTAAGTCGCGCAGCCGGGCGGCTTGCTAGGGCTTGGAAAACACCAAGGAGAGCAGCCATGCCCGCAATCATCACCCGCGTGTTTGGTGAAGGGTTTCGTGTATTCTTTCTGTCCGCCGGCCTCTATGGCCTCTTTGTCGGAGTGGTTTGGGGGCTGTGGCTGACGGTGCCATATGCAGTGCCGGATTATGGCATGGCCCCGCCCATGTGGCACGCGCATGAGATGATCTTCGGCTATGCAACAGCCGCGCTGGGCGGGTTCTTTCTGACCGCAGTGCCAAATTGGACCGGCGCACCAGATGCGCGTGCGCAGTTCATAACGTTGGCCGCCGGATTGTGGTTGGCTGGTCGGATGGCGATGTGGTTTTCGGGGATGCTGCCTGCGGCGCTTGTGGCGGTGGTCGACCTGGCCTTTGTACCGATTCTGGCGGCCAAGATTGCAACCCAGCTCATCCGGAGGCCGAAACCTCAGAACATGCTCTTTCTGCTGTTGCTCAGCTTTATCTGGATTGCTGATCTGTTCACGCATCTTGAATGGACGGGGATAACAGATGACACACTGCATACCGGGCTGCGCGCGGGGTTGCTGGCGCTCTGCGCGATGATTGCCATTCTTGGCGGACGGATCACCCCGGCCTTTACCCGAAACGCCATGAGACGCGCGGGCGTTCCCGAGGCGAACTGGCCAAAATCTGTGCCAATTCTGGATAAATCAGCGATGGCGGTTGCCCTGACCCTGCCGCCAATCGTTCTGGTGCTGGGGTCAGATGCTGTGGCTGGATCGATGGCGCTGGTTCTAGGGGTGGCGCAGGTTTCGCGCATGGCCCGCTGGCGCGCGGGCTGGGCTGCGCGGGAGCCGATCCTATTGGCACTGTATCTTGGGCTTGCAATGCTGGCGCTGGGACTGATCCTCTGGGGGCTGTCAGTGCTGGGTTTCGGAAACGAGATCGCTGCCCTTCACATCCTGGGCATCGGATGCGTCGGGGGCATGACCCTGGCGGTCATGAGCCGCGCCGCGCTTGGCCACAGTGGTCGCGCGCTGGTGGCACCCGGCCCAATGGCGGTGGCCTATGGTCTGATGGCGGTGGCGGCCCTGTCGCGGTGGATTGGTGCAGATCTGAATGCAGGTTACATGGTTGCGATGCTGCTGTCGGACGGGTTGTGGGTCAGCGCCTTTGCGCTTTTCCTGATCGCGATGTGGCCGGCGCTGACGGGTCCGAAGGTGCAACGGTCAGCGTGATTTCATTTCCTTTTGCAAGTCTTGACTTTCGTTAAGGATATACCGTGCCCATCCCGTCATTTTAGCCAGACTAGCTAATCTGCGCAAAGGAGAGCGCAATGCGAGAAGTCATGACCAAGAGCATGGCACGCAATATATTCTATGGCGGGTCACTGTTCTTTATCCTCATCTTTCTGGCTCTGTCGGCCCATTCTCACTGGTATATCGTGAACTCTGAGAACGCAGCGAAGCTCGATGAAAGTGTGATCAGGGGCAAGCACGTCTGGGAAAAACACGCCTGCATCAACTGTCATACCATCCTTGGCGAAGGTGCATACTTTGCACCCGAGGTTGGCAATGTGATGACACGTTGGGGCGTGCTGGACGACCCGGAATCGGCCTTTGAAGCCCTCAAAGGCTGGATGGAGGCGCAGCCGACAGACATTCCCGGTCGTCGTCAGATGCCCAATTTCAACCTCAGCGACGAAGACATCCGTGATCTGACCAACTTTTTGATCTGGACGGACAATATCGACGCTCAGGACTGGCCGCCCAACGAGGCGGGCTGAGAAGGGAACGGAGCAATGAAATACGAATCCCAAAAAATCGCCTATGCCTACTTTGCGGTGGCAATGGCCCTATTCGCGATACAGGTTCTGGGCGGCCTTCTGGCCGGCTTTATCTATGTATCACCCAATTTCCTGAGCGAGCTTTTGCCGTTCAACATCGTGCGGATGCTGCACACCAACTCTCTGATCGTGTGGCTGATCCTCGGGTTCTTTGGTGCGGCCTATTTTCTGATCCCGGAAGAGGCCGAGCGTGAGATCCATTCGCCCATGCTGGCCTATCTGCAGCTGATCATTCTGGTGGTCGGTACACTGGGCGTGGTCTTGACCTATACGTTCAACCTGTTTGAAGGCAACTGGCTGCTGGGCAAAGAAGGGCGCGAGTTCCTTGAGCAACCCAAATGGGTCAAGGCCGGCATCGTCGTGGCCGCACTGATCTTCCTGTACAACGTGTCGATGACCGTTCTGAAGGGCAAGAAGACCGCGATCACCAACATCTTGTTGCTGGGTCTTTGGGGTCTGGCGCTGCTGTTCCTGTTTGCCTTCTACAACCCGGGCAACCTGTCCTTGGACAAGCAATACTGGTGGTATGTTGTCCACCTGTGGGTCGAAGGTGTCTGGGAACTGATCATGGCCTCGATCCTGGCCTATCTGATGCTGAAGCTGACTGGGGTAGACCGTGAGGTTGTCGAGAAATGGCTCTATGTCATTGTTGCCGCCGCGTTGTTTTCGGGTATCCTTGGTACAGGTCACCATTACTATTGGATAGGCACACCAGGGTACTGGCAGTGGATCGGCTCGATCTTCTCAAGCCTCGAAGTGATCCCCTTCTTTGCGATGATGGCCTTTGCCTTTGTGATGGTCTGGAAGGGCCGTCGGGACCACCCGAACAAAGCGGCGCTGCTGTGGTCGCTGGGCTGTGCCACATTGGCCTTCTTCGGTGCCGGTGTCTGGGGCTTCCTGCACACGCTGCACGGGGTGAACTACTATACCCACGGTACGCAGATCACTGCGGCTCACGGTCACTTGGCGTTCTATGGTGCGTATGTCTGCCTCAACCTGGCAATCTTCAGCTATGCAATGCCGATCCTGAAGAACCGCGATCCTTATAATCAGGTTCTGAACATGGGCAGCTTCTGGCTGATGTCCAGCGGTATGGTTTTCATGACCTTTGTGCTGACCTTTGCTGGAACAGTGCAGACGCACATGCAGCGGGTGGTCGGAGACTACTTCATGGATGTGCAGGATCAGGTCGCGATCTTCTATTGGATGCGCCTTGGTTCTGGCATCGTCGTGGTCTTGGGTGCGCTGCTGTTCATCTACTCGATCTGGGTTCCCCGGAAAGAGATCATTGAATCCGGCGCGGCCGAAACCCCAGCGGAGTGATGGATATGGATGGCTCCATGAAACTGAGAACGGGGGCGGCTGACGCCCCCTTCTACCTGCCACAGGGTGATGAATGTGACGTGTTCGCTGCTGCCTATACCAACAACCTGCCGGTCCTGCTGAAAGGCCCGACAGGTTGCGGCAAGACCCGGTTTGTGGCGCATATGGCCGCCAGCCTTGGCCGCCCGCTTTACACAGTGGCCTGTCACGATGACCTTGCCGCTGCGGACCTGATCGGGCGCTACCTGCTGAAAGGCGGGGAAACGATCTGGGTCGATGGGCCACTGACTCGCGCGGTGCGCGAAGGCGCGATCTGCTATCTGGATGAAGTGGTCGAGGCGCGCAAGGACGTGACCGTCGTGCTGCACCCGCTGACTGACGACAGGCGCATCCTGCCGATCGACCGCACCGGTGAGGAGCTTGTGGCCGCGTCTGGTTTCATGCTGGTCGCCTCATATAACCCGGGATATCAGAATATCCTGAAAACCCTGAAACCCTCAACCCGGCAGCGGTTCATCTCACTGGAGTTCGACTTTCCGTCGCCCGAGATGGAGGCAAAGGTCGTCGCTAAGGAAAGCGGGCTGGCGCTGGAACGCTGCAAGCCGCTGATCCGCTTGGCAGGTAAACTGCGCGGGCTCAGGGGGCAGGATCTTGAAGAGGGCGTTTCCACCCGTCTGGTCGTCTATGCCGCCACGCTGATTGCGCAGGGCATGTCCACCGACCGCGCGATCCTTGCCGCCATGATCGAACCTCTGACAGATGACGAGGACATCAAACGCGGGCTCCTCGATCTTGTCACGGCTGTCTTTGGGTGAGGCCGGCCGATGGTCAGGATCGATTTTGAGCCATGGGAACCCGAAGAAACGATCGGGAAACTGTGGCACTCCCTTGCCAGCCGTCTCGATGCACCCCAGGTGCATGTTGGAGCCGCGGTCGACCTTTCTGAGGTCGCGGGGCGGCTGGCAGTCCTTTTTCGCGGGCTTGGGGGCAGCCCGGGCGTTGAATTGCGCCCGGTCTCGCACGAGGTTTCACACCATCGCCTAAGCTGGCGCCGTCGGTTGGGTACCGAAGTTGAACTGATGCCGCGCGCTTCGTTCGATGGCGAAGTGCTGCGCCTCCCGGACCGTCTGGCGGTGTTTCCCGCGCGCGAGGCGAACGGAGCGCTGTATGTTTGGCTGGCCGCCGCAGCGGCCCATGCGGGAACCCGGATCGTCGAAGGTGATCCGTTGCGCGCCGATCTGCACGCGCTGAGCGCTGCACAAACGATGGTTAATGCAACCTTGGACAACGCCCCCGGCTTGCGACCGCTTTACACTGAGCTTTGCAAAGGTGTTCTGCATGACCGCAACAAATTCGGCCTCCCGCCTGTGGAAACAGCGGTTGAAGAACTGATCCGCCATCGGCTGGGCGACCCCGCGCCTTTATCCCCGAAGGCCAGGCAATTCATGTCATTTGACGATGACCTGACTGCCCCACGCGGATATCAACATTTCCGCCCTGTCCCTCTGTGGCCGGAATTACGCGCTGTTGGTTTTTCAGAGCATAACGATGTCGAAAACCCCGATACCGAAGGCCCGCCCGAGGAATCGGGTGAGAAAACCCACCGTGCCCGGCGGCGCAAATCCGACCAGGCTGAACGCAGTGACAGTTTTATCCTTCATAAATTCGAGGCGATCCTCAGCTGGGCCGAGTTTCTGAACATCAACCGTCGCATTGATGACGATGATCCCGACAATGCCAAAAAGGCCGCCGATGATCAGGATGAGATCGGTTTGGGCCAGATTTCCAAGGCGCCACCGACCAAGCTGAAATTGCATCTGGACCTGGCACCCGAGGATGTGAATCGCGAACGTCTGTCGGGCCGTATTCTCTATCCGGAATGGGACGTGCGCACCGGGCAATATCTGCCTGATCACGTCAACGTTCTAACCTCGGACGCCGATATTCGTGAGGATGCCGCCGAGTTTGGAAAAGACCCCGCCACCGCCCGCCGTATCCGCGCCGTCAAACGCCAGTTCGAAGCGCTGCGCCCGGGCCGCGTGATGACCCGAGGCCATCTGGACGGCGATCAGCTGGATATCGAGGCCGCCGTTCGGGCGCAGGTTGACCGCTGTGCAAACGGTGAAGGTACCGAACGCATCTGGCAACAATCCCGCCCCGAGGCACGCGATCTGGCGGTATCTATCCTGCTGGATGTCAGCCGCTCGACCGAAAGTGCCGTGACTGGCCGCGCCGTGATCGACATCGAACGCGAGGCGCTGGCAGCGCTGGCCTGGGGACTGAACGCCTGTGGTGACGATTTCGCCATTCACGCCTTCAGTTCACTGAAACGACAGCGGGTCTATGTGCAACGCTGCAAACGGTTTGATGAGGTGATGGGCAGCCAGGTTGAACAGCGCATCGCATCGTTACGCCCGGGGCACTATACAAGGCTGGGTGCCGCGATCCGCCATTGCTCGGCCGATCTGGCCACCCAAACGCGTAAGCGCCGATTGTTACTGGTGATCACCGATGGCAAACCCAATGATCTTGACCACTACGAAGGCCGCCACGGAATCGAAGACACCCACATGGCCGTGCGCGAGGCGCGCCGAGCCGGGCAATCGGTCTTTGGCGTCACCATCGACAAGACAGGTAAAAGCTGGTTCCCGCGGATGTTCGGGCAGGGCGGCTTTGCCGTCATCCCGGACCCGCATCGCCTGACCATGGCGCTGCCGCAAATCTACCGCCAACTGGTCGGCGCATGAGCGACGCGTCCCTTATCGACGAGTTGCCCGGCGAATTACTGATGTGGGTTCTGATCATTTCGGAACTGCTGGTCTTTGGTGCGGGCCTGATCGCTTTCATGGGCGTGCGCCTGACCGATCCGGCGGGCTTTGCCGAGGCGCAATCGCATCTGCACCGCACCGGAGCCGCGCTGAACACTGCGGTTCTGGTCACCTCCGGCTATCTGGCCGCGCAAGCCTTGCATTGGCGGCAGATTGCGCGTCGGACTGCTGCCCGCCTGGCGTTAATCGCAGCTGCCGCGCTGGGCGTTGTATTCCTGATTATCAAAGGCGTGGAATACGCGGACAAGGCTGCACAAGGAATTACCTACGAGACCCATCCGTTCTTCCTGTTCTACTATCTGCTCACCGGCTTCCACGCGGCACATGTGTTGGCTGGGGTTGTTATCCTGCTGTTGGTCGCCTGGCGGGACAATCCCCGCAACATCGAGGCCGGCGCCCAGTTTTGGCACATGGTCGATCTCGTCTGGATCATGCTGTTCCCCGTGATCTACCTGTTGGGATGACGGACATGACCCAAACCTCATCGGATCCAAAAAGCTCCCGCTGGATGCTCCCAAACCCACTCACCCGCGCATGGCTCAGCCTGTTGGTTCTGAGCACCGCTTCGGCCCTGCTGACGATACTCCCCCTGTCCTCACCGGTGTTGAGCGCAGGCATTTTGATACTGGCCTTGTCCAAAGCCCGCATTATCCTTGCACGATATCTGGACCTGACGCACAGCCCGGCCTGGCTGAGCGGTTTCACCAATGTACTGACCGGATTTGCGATGGTGATCTTCGGCCTCTCACTGTTTTGACATGAAAAAAGCCGCCCCCGTGGGGCGGCAGTTCTCCAAGTGCGGGGACGCCTCAGTTATTGTGCGGCCATCGGCATTCGCGCGATCTGACACCGTTGCCACAGGGCCGATAAGGCACCGACCAGATGGTCGATATCTTCGTTCGTATGAACCGGAGAGGGGGTAATTCTCAGGCGTTCGGTGCCTTTGGGAACGGTCGGATAGTTGATCGGCTGAATATAGATCCCGAATTCTTCCAGCAGCGTATCCGAGATGAATTTGCATTTCACCGGGTCACCTACCATCACCGGGATGATGTGGCTGGGATTGGGCAAATGCGGGATGCCTTCGGCGTCCAGTTTGGCGCGCACCTGCGCAACGCGGGTTTTCTGCAGATCGCGCTCGGTATTGGATTGCTTGAGGTGGCGGATCGAGGCGGCAGCGCCAGCTGCTATTGCGGGTGGGAGGGCGGTGGTAAATATGAACCCGCTGGCAAAGCTGCGGACAAAGTCACACAAGGCAGCGGATGCCGCGATGTAACCACCAACCACGCCGAAGGCCTTGCCCAGCGTCCCTTCTATGACGGTCAGGCGATCCATCAACCCTTCGCGTTCGGCGATGCCACCACCGCGCGAGCCATAAAGGCCAACGGCGTGGACCTCGTCCAGATAGGTCATCGCACCATATCTATCCGCCAGGTCGCAAATCTCTTTGATCGGAGCGATATCCCCATCCATCGAATAGACAGATTCGAAGGCGATCATCTTGGGCGCATCTGAATCGGCTGCGGCCAGCTTTGCCTCGAGGTCCGCCAGATCATTGTGCTTCCAGATCACTTTTTGTGCCCGCGAATGGCGGATGCCTTCAATCATGGAGGCATGGTTCAAAGCGTCCGAGAATACGATCAGACCTGGGATCTTCGCAGCCAGCGTCCCAAGTGCCGCCCAGTTCGACACATAGCCAGAGGTGAACAGAAGGGCGGCTTCTTTCCCGTGGAGGTCGGCCAGTTCCTGTTCCAGCAAAACGTGGTCATGTGTCGTGCCCGAGATATTGCGTGTGCCCCCTGCGCCCGCGCCGCAACGGTCGAGTGCATCGTGCATTGCCCCGACTACGTCAGGATGCTGGCCCATTCCCAGATAGTCGTTGGAACACCAAATTCGTACGTCGCGCTGTAAAGCGCCGTCCGTCTGGCGTGCATTCGGGAACGCGCCACAGCGGCGCTGTAGATCAATGAAGATGCGGTAGTTGCCTTCGTCGCGCAGATGCTCAAGGCTTTCGCCAAAAAAACGCTCGTAGTCCATCTCGAACACTCCTGGGAATACTGGCTTTCCAGCAAGAATATGTGCCGGACCCGCTACGGAACATGACAAATGTCAAGCCGCAGAAAGGAAAGGCTGGCTTGGAAGCCGAAGGTTTGGCATAGCCTTGAGAGGACGGACGTACTGATCGGGTACGCAACTAGAAAAGAGGGGAAAGCTTCGTGGCGCATGAGGCACTAAAAGCGATCGCCAAGCAGTCACTATTGCTCAAAAGCTTTCCCGAGCATCATATCGACACGCTGTTAAGCCACGCGATTTGGCGGAAATATGATCGCGGAGAGACGATTTTTCTACAGGAAGAAAAAGCCCAGGCCATTCATGTGGTTCTGTCGGGCTGGGTAAAGCTGTTTCGCATGTCCCCTACCGGTGCCGAAGCAGTTGTCAGCGTTTTCACCCGCGGCGAAAGCTTTGGCGAGGCGGTCGCCTTGCGTAACGTTCCCTATCCGGTTTCGGCCGAGGCAGTTTCGGCCTGTGAGATCATGCACATTCCAAGTCCGGTCCTTTTGTCCCTTATGCGAGAGGACCCGGAAATTGGGGTGTCAATTCTGGCAGCTACCTTTACCCATCTGCATTCTCTGGTCGCCCAGCTTGAGCAGCTTAAGGCCCAGACCGGCGCACAGCGGGTGGCAGAATTTCTTCTGACTCTCTGCGAAGCCGAGATGGGGGACTGTGTTGTCGAGCTGCCCTATGACAAGATGTTGATTGCCGGGCGCCTGGGCATGAAGCCCGAAAGCCTGAGCCGCGCCTTTTCCCGGCTAAAGCCGTTTGGCGTTAAAATTGACCGGACACATGCCCTGCTCTCGGACATTCAAGTACTGCGAGACTATGCAGAGAGTGACCCCTCCGAAAAGTGACCGAATTTATTGGCCGGTGTTTGCCGGGTGCGCCAAAGAGCCCCGAGAACGTGCTTCTTTATTCAGGCTAGGACATGCGCATCGATCCCGTGAACACGATTCCCTGTTTCCGGATAAGGGCCTTGTGCAACGTCAGGTAATCCAGAACTCCAAAACAAGCTGGTTTTGGTGCTTGCTGGGTCCATGCAGCTGAGGTGATATGCCGTCAAGTTCCAGTCGGCATCTTCCGTCTGTTCTTAGGGTCGAAATCGAATGGGAAACTCTAACCTTTAGGGGCTTCTACGATGTCAAAAATCCGTTCAACGACTATCTAATTGGAACCGGCATTCTGACAGAGTTGATTACCGCTTTCCTGTCGATAGTCATTTTTTTTGCGGCTTCGGCGGAGGAAGATTGTCTCAACATCTTTGCCCACATGCGGGATGTTTTGCTTACGGTTCTAGAGTTGACCGAAGCTGAGCGGCTGCCTGAAACCTACACATTTATCCAGCATAGTTTTGGCGGATCCTGTAGCACACGATGATAAGCATGTGAGCACCGGATACGGACAGCATGTTGCAAAGGCTTATATGCAGGGACCCGTGTTTACCACCGGGTCAGTGCATCTTCGTCTTCGTCCTTGGCCGAAACCCACTCCGCACCAGCGGTGGTGATTTCTTTCTTCCAGAAGGGGGCGCGGGATTTTAGGTAGTCCATCAGATATTCGGCCGCCTCGAACGCATCCTTGCGATGCGGTGCGGCAGTGGCCACCATCATGATCCGATCCCCCGGAGCGAGCCTGCCATGCCGATGGATCACCAGCACATTGCCCAGCGACCAGCGGTCTATTGCTTCTTGCGCAATCTGGGTCAAGGCCCGTTCGGTCATGCCCGGATAATGCTCAATCTCCATCACGTCCAAATCGCCCGTGGCCAGATCACGCACAACACCGGTAAAGGTCACGATTGCGCCATTTGCAGCATCGCCCGCCGCAAAGTCATTTGCCTCGGTACCTAGGTCAAACGGGTCTTCCTGCACCACGATGCGCATGACCTCAGCCACCTGTCATTGGTGGGAAAAAGGCAACCTCACGAACGCCCGCCAACGGGGCGCCAAAATCCGACAATTCCTGATCCAGCGCAACACGTAAGGCCGACAGATCCGCAAAGGCCGCTGCATAGCGATCCTCGCGCGCGCTAAGTTCTGCAACCAGATCGGATACGGTGGCGGCCTCGGTTTCAACCCGTTCTTTCGGCAGGCCGATCCGTTCGCGGACCCATGCGAAATACAGCACATCCATCCCTTAGTTCTCCTTCAGGTGTGGCATGGCTTTACGTAGGTAGTCATAGCCGGTGATCAATGTCAGCGCTGCTGCGATCCACAGCAGCCACAGGCCGATCCGACTGGACCAGAACATCCCTTCAAGATGCCAGCGCAGGCCGTTCAGGTCGTCTTCCTGCCCGGTCAGAATCTGGTCGATCAGCGTTGGGTCCATGCCGAAGCTGGCCATCACAAAGTAATGCTCGAAGATGCCCTGAGAAAACAAGACGGCTATCGCCACCATCTGGGCCGTGGTTTTCCATTTGGCAAGTTTGGTAACTTTCAGCGTCCCAGCCGTATCACCCAGATATTCGCGCAGGCCTGACACAAAGACCTCTCGGAACAGGATCACAGTGGCAGGCAGGACCAGCCACGGCGTCCAGTGTTCGGCCGAATACCCGACCAAGATCATCAGCGCGATCACCACCATCGCCTTATCGGCAATCGGGTCCAGCATGGCGCCAATTTTTGTTTCCTGCTTCCACGCTCGTGCCAGATAGCCATCGAACCAGTCGGTTAAGGCGGCTGTCAGAAACAGGATCAACGCGAACCAGTCGGCATAGGGCCGGGTGAAATACAAAAACATCACGGCCAGCCCCGGGGCTGCCAGCAGACGCAGGACGGTCAGAATATTGGGCAGGTTCCACTTCATGCAGCGGACCCTACATCGCTAAAATCCAACAGAAAAGATAGACAGTCAAAAAACCGTACTTGTCCCATGAACTTGGTCAAAGCGCCGCAGGCAGCGCGTGGTGTGTCCATGCCCCTTGGAGTTTGTTCTTTTTGCGGTCAGGTTCACCGCACGTATCCGGGACAGAAGGCACCTCATGACAGCTCATATACAAACCGATGCCCGGTCAAATCTGACCGGCAGCCTGTGGATGATCGCCGCAATGGCGGGGTTTGCGCTGGAAGACGCGCTGTTGAAAGCGGCTTCGGGTGCCGTACCGATCTGGCAGGTGATGGTTCTGTTCGGGGTGGGTGGGGCGCTGGTCTTTGCGGCGGTTGCACTGGCGCGCGGCACGCAACTGTTTCAGCCGGATGTCCTGTCGCGCCCGATGAAAGTGCGCGTGGTCTTCGAGGTATTCGGACGGTTATTCTATGTCTTAGCCATTGTGTTGACGCCTTTGTCCTCAGCTACTGTGATTTTGCAGGCCACTCCGTTGGTCGTTGTCGCAGGCGCTGCGCTGATCTTTGGCGAGACAGTTGGCTGGCGACGGTGGAGCGCGATTCTGATCGGTCTGATTGGCGTTGTAGTCATCCTGCAACCGACCGGAGACAGCTTTTCGGCGCTGTCCATTCTGGCGGTGCTGGGCATGTTGGGCTTTGCCGGTCGCGATCTGGCCAGCCGCGCAGCCCCGGCGACACTGGGGACCGAGGTTTTGGGCTTTTACGGCTTCCTCAGCATCATCGTTGCCGGTTTGGCCTATCGCCTGTGGGAGGACGTGCCAATCGTCCCGCTCGATCTGTACAACGGTCTGTTTCTGACCGGTGCGGTGCTTATGGGTGTGATGGCCTATGCCTCGCTTATGAAGGCGATGCGGATCGGAGAGGTCTCGGCCGTGACGCCGTTCCGCTATACGCGTCTGCTGTTCGGTATCGGTCTGGGCGTGTTCCTGTTCGGCGAGCAACTAGACCAGACCATGTGGATCGGCAGCGCGCTGATTGTGGCCTCGGGGCTGTACATCCTTTGGCGCGGGCGGCGGGCCTAGCCCTTGTCGTGGAAGAAATCATAGACCTTTTGCGCCAAGCCGGCCGAAATCCCTTCGACCGCTTTCAGATCGGCCAGGTTGGCCCGGCCAACTGCTTTGGCGCTGCCGAAATGAGCCAACAGGGCACGTTTGCGCGCGGCCCCCACGCCTGGGATTTCATCCAGCGGTGTGGCCCCCACGGCCTTGGCACGCTTGGCTCGATGGGTGCCGATGGCAAACCGGTGGGCCTCGTCTCTTAGGCGCTGAATGAAATAGAGCACCGGGTCGTTGCGTTTCAGCGCAAAGGGCCTTTGGCCGGTGCGGTGAAATTCTTCCTTACCATGGTCGCGGTCAACGCCTTTGGCGACACCGATCATGGGGATCTCCTCGACCCCGTGCTGCGCCATAATCTCATGGACGGCGCTCACTTGCCCGGCGCCACCGTCAATCAGCAACAGATCGGGCCACATTCCCTTGTCACGGTCGGGATCTTCTTTTTGCAGGCGGGTAAAGCGGCGGGTCAGCACCTCTTTCATCATGCCAAAGTCGTCACCGGGGGTCAGGTCATCTCCACGAATGTTGAACTTGCGATAGGCATTTTTCATGAAACCTTCGGGGCCGGCCACGATCATGCCGCCCACGGCATTTGTTCCTTGAATATGCGAGTTGTCGTAGACTTCGATCCGGCTTGGCGGGGCATCCAGATCAAATGCCTCGGCGATCCCGCGCAACAGTTTGGCCTGGGTGGCACTTTCCGACATCCGCCGGGCCAGGGATTCACGCGCGTTGCGTATGGCCCCTGCGACAAGTTCTTGTTTCTCACCACGCTGGGGCACAAGGATTTCTACCTTGCGACCGGCTTTTTCTGTCAGCGCCTCTTGCATCAGGTCGGCGTTTTCAATGGCATCTGACAGGATCAACTGACGGGGTGGTTCCTTGTTGTCGTAGAACTGACCCAGAAACGCCTCCATCACCTCGGCGGCTGACACATCTGCCCCGACGCGGGGATAGAAGTCCTTGTTGCCCCAGTTCTGGTTGGCGCGGATGAAGAACACCTGAACGCAAGCCTGCCCACTGTCCATATACAGGCCGATCACATCCGCCTCGGCCACACCGCGCGGGTTAATGCCTTGCGAGGTCTGCACCTGCGTCAGCGCCCGGATACGATCGCGCAGGCCAGCGGCGCGTTCAAACTCCATCGCCTCAGACGCGGCCATCATCTGTTCGGCCAGTTCCTCTTGCACTTTGGTCGACCGGCCTGACAGGAATCGTTCCGCATCCTTGACGCTTTCACGGTAGTCCTGATCCGAGATCAACCCGACACAAGGCCCAGAACACCGCTTGATCTGATAGAGCAGGCAGGGACGGGTGCGGCTTTCGAACATCGAGTCAGAACAGTTGCGCAGCAGGAAGGCCTTTTGCAGCTGGTTCAGGGTTCGGTTCACGGCACCCGCGCTGGCGAAGGGGCCGAAATACGCGCCCTTTTCCTTTTTTGCTCCCCGATGCTTTTTGATCTGTGGAAAGACATGGTCCTTTGCCACCAGAATATTGGGAAAGCTTTTGTCGTCGCGCAGCAGCACGTTGTATTTCGGTTTGAGCTGCTTAATCAGGTTCTGTTCAAGCAGCAGCGCCTCGGTCTCGGTCCGGGTCGTCAGGAACATCATCGAGGCCGTGGCCGCAATCATCCGCTCGATCCGGCCAGAGTGTCCCGGTCTTGTATAGTTCGACACCCGTGCCTTCAGATTGCGCGCCTTGCCGACGTAAAGAACCCGGCTGTCCGCATCCAGCATCCTGTACACGCCAGGTGAACTGTCGAGCGTTTTCGCATATCGCTGGATGCAGGCGTATCCTGTCGACTGGGCGTCATTCTGAGAGCTGTTGGTGTCGTCTTGAGAGGTCATGGCCAAAATATGTGATTCTTTGACCATGGCTGCAATCTTGAGCGCTTCAGATCAAGGGAAAACAAATCCACGTATTCTGTGGATAACTGTGCAGATAACTTTTGTGGGGCTTGAATTTTCCCTTGTTTCATTAAGGATTCCTTGATTTGCTTAAAAAATAGGCACATATGTAGTCTATTGAATTTAAACAGTAAAAATTTCTACACATGGCAAGTGTATGAAAAAAAAGAAATTTTTGTAACGGATTGATAACAGAAATGAGAGCGGTGCAAAACTTCCAGCACCAAACGTTATTCCACGCCCAGAACATCCGGTGTCTGCCACCCCAAATGCTGTCCGCCATCCACGCAGAGAATCTGGCCGGTGACCGCATGAGCATCCAGGAAATACCCAAGTGCAGCGGTGATGTCAGAGGGGTTTGACCCACGTTCCAGAATGGTGTTGGCGCGCTGTGCTTTGAAGTGATCTTCGGATTGCCTGTGACCCTGCATCGTCGGTCCCGGTCCGATGGCATTGACGCGGATCGCCGGGGTTAGCGCCTGAGCCGCAGTACGGGTCAACGCCCATAGCCCCATTTTGGCGACGGTGTAGGACATGAATTCGGGCGTCAGTTTGCGGACCCGCATGTCGACCATATTAACAATCAGGCCCGTTGCCAGCGGCTCTCCTGCATCATCGGTTTCAGGTTCCA
The DNA here is from genome assembly GCF_059609905.1 of Ruegeria sp. YTSA226. Taxonomy (NCBI): domain Bacteria; kingdom Pseudomonadati; phylum Pseudomonadota; class Alphaproteobacteria; order Rhodobacterales; family Roseobacteraceae; genus Ruegeria; species Ruegeria sp. YTSA226. The sequence continues at coordinate 356,639 of NZ_JBXWMQ010000003.1, read as the reverse complement.
GACCCTGTTCAGCCATCGCCTGAGTCAAAACAAATGGCGCCCGCAGGTTGCTGTTCATGTGGCGGTCCCAGCTTTGCCGTGTGGCCGTGTGGATGTTGTCGTATTCAAATATCGAAGCGTTGTTGACCAGACAGGTAATGGGTCCGCCCAGCGCCTCGGATGCGCGTGGCAGCAGGGCAGCCACGCTTGCTTCTTCTAACAGGTCGGCCTGCAGAGCTACTGCATTGCGGCCCAGGGCCCTGATTTCAGCGACAACCTTAGATGCCTCTTGTTCAGAGGAGGCGTAATGGACTGCCACGTCGTAGCCACGCCCGGCCAGATAAAGGGCCATTGCCCTACCAAGGCGAATTCCGGCACCGGTAACTAGGGCTCGGGTCATGCGGCCTCTCTTTGTGTCACACCAACAAGGAAATAACGTAAACCGCGTAAAGGCTTGTCAACAGAATTCCCCATCCGCGGGTGATATCCCGTTTGAAAAATACAAAAGGGACCAAAAGGAGTGATGCGCCCAGCATGACCCAAAGATCAAATCGCAGGAATTCTGGATCAACAGGAATGCGCCCAAACAGGGTTGCAATGCCGACGATGGCCAACAGATTGAACATGTTGGACCCGATAACATTGCCCAATGCGACATCGGCTTGTCGGCGCAGTGCTGCCATAACTGTGGTCGCCAGTTCCGGCAGGGAAGTTCCCACCGCTATAAGTGTCAGCCCGATTACAGTCTCGCTGACGCCGTAAGTGCGGGCAATGATTGTAGCGTTGTCGACCAGAAGATGTGCGCCCATCGGCAGGCCTATCAGTCCGAGCACCAGGTAGACTGAAATCTTCCAATAGGGCATGTCTGGATCGGCTTCTTCCAAGCCATCAAAATCGTCATCCTCGGCGCAGGCTTTGCCACAGGCCTTGCGATGGGCATGGGCTTCTCGGAAGGCGGTCCATAGAACAAAGCTGAGAGCAGCCAGCAAAATCGCGCCGCTGAACAGGTTGAACACGCCGCAGAAGGCAAGGCCGATGAACAGAACGGTTGCCAGCAACATGAACACATAGTTCTTGCGGCTGTCACATTCGCTGGTGTGCAGCGTGGCAAGCAGCGCAGGCAGGCCCAGCACCAGCAGGATATTGGCCGTGTTCGACCCCACAACGTTACCCAGGGCGATGCCCGGTGCGTTTTCCTTAATTGCGCTGATTGCAATCAGAAGTTCTGGCGCCGAGGTGCCGAATGCCACGATCGTCAAACTAACGATCAACGCCGGTACTCCAATCCGCAGGCTGAGGTTCACGGCACCGCGTACCAGCGCATCACCCGCCAGCAACAGGATCAACAAACCGAGACCGGATAACAGCCATGCCGTCATGCGCGGCCTCCTTTTTCGCAGGCACAGGGACCTTTACCGATCCTGAACCGATGACAGCGCGGGCATCTTGCGGATTGCAGTTTTTTCTGCCCCGGGAACCGCAGTTTGCCGAACATTGCCAGGACGCCCATGGCAATCAAAAAGAGGGTCACGATCTTGATAATCACGTTACAAACCGAAACGTGCGTATGCGGCACGCTCCTCAAGTCCGGCAACCGCGTCCTGTGCCAAGGAGGCGCCGAACCGTGACCAGAATGGCTTGCGCAGCCCGTAACGGCGGAATTTTACTTTATCGCCAAACCGGTCCTGCATTTTGGGTTTGAGATGAGCGATGCCGTCGATCAGGCCAAGTTCATGCGCGCGGCGTGCCAGCCAGACTTCGCCAGTGAACAGATCAGCACCCGTTTCAAGCTTTGCCCCGCGTCGTGCTTTGACATGAGCAGTGAAGTTCTCGTGGATATCGCGTAGCAGGCCTTCAAGCCTTGCGACATCTTCAGGTTTTTCCGGGGCAAAGGGATCCAACATGGATTTCGAATGGCCCGCCGTGTGCACTCGCCGTTCGAAACCCTGCCTCTCAAGGAAGAGATGTGCGCCGAACCCCGAAGAGATCACGCCAATCGAACCCAGTACCGAACTGTCATCGGCGTAAATCTCATCAGCTGCCGCTGCCAACCAATAGCCACCCGAAGCTGCCACATCCTCGACAAATGCGAAGACGGGAACATCCAGTTCTTTCGACAGACGCTGAATGCGCGCACCGATCAATGAACTTTGGACCGGGGATCCGCCGGGCGAGTTGACCTCAAGCGCGACGGCGGCAGGTTTGCCTTTGCGAAATGCTTTTTCGAGAACCGGTGCCAGAGTTGTGTCAGACATCGACCCGCGCCCGGACATGCCGATTGCACCCGATAAGCGCACGACCGAAACGGTTGGCTGTTTTTTGAGAAACGGCAGGCTGACCTTCATGGGTGCCGATGTAGAGTGCGCCCACGCGGTAAACAAGGGAGCGGCTGACCGTTATCGGTCGCGTGGACGTATTTACTGAAGGTGATGGGCAAAAATGCAACGCCGTCCATGGCCTAACTCCGGATGCGCCAGCCAGTTTTGAAGATCCATCCGATGATGCCTAGACACACGCCGGTAAACGCCAGTATGGCTAAAAGGCTGAACATGATCGGCACATCGGCTAGGCCGTAAAACGACCAGCGAAAGCCCGAGATCAGATAGACGACCGGGTTGAACAGGGTGATGGTCTGCCACAGCGGGGGCAACATCGAAATCGAATAAAAGGTACCGCCCAGAAAGATCAGCGGTGTCACCACGAGTTGCGGAACCAAAGACATCTGCTCGAAATTGCTGGCCCAGATGCCGATGATGAAGCCCAGCAAGGAAAAGCTGAGGCAGGTCAGGACTAGAAATGTCACCATGGCAAGCGGGTGTTCAATACGCAAATCCACAAAGAATGCAGAGGTCACAAGGATCACGACACCCACAAACAGCGATTTTGTCGCCGCCGCTCCGACATAGCCGATGACGATCTCGATGAAATTCACCGGCGCCGAAAGAAGCTCATATATCGTTCCCAGAAACTTTGGGAAATAGATCCCGAAAGAGGCGTTCGAGATCGACAGCGTCACAACAGATAACATGACCAGCCCCGGAACGATGAACGCGCCATAGGATACGCCTTCGACCTCTTGTATCCGGCTGCCAATCGCCGTGCCAAAGACAACGAAATACAGCGATGTCGACAGGACCGGAGATATGAAGCTTTGCGCAAGGGTGCGGAAGAACCGGGCCATTTCGAACCGGTAGATGGCAGTAATGGCGGACCAGTTCATGTGGCTTCTCCCGACACCATATTGACAAAGATCTCTTCAAGGCTGGACTGACGCGTTTGTACATCGCGTAAAATCAATCCGGCCTCGGCCACATCGTTCAACAGGGTGGTGATGCCAGTGCGGTCGGCATTTGTGTCGTAGGTATAAACCAGCGCGTCACCCTTGCCATTCAGTTTGAGATTGTGTGTGGCCAGACTGTCGGGGACGGTTTGAATGGGCTGGGTCAGCATGACTTCGATCTGCTTCTTTCCCATCTGCGCCATCAAAGTGTCCTTGTCCTGAACCAGTAGCAGTTCACCCTTGTCGATGACGCCGACACGGTCGGCAATGGCCTCGGCCTCTTCGATGTAGTGGGTGGTTAGAATGATGGTGACACCGGCCTGCTTCAACTCGGCCACGATTTCCCACATGTCTTTGCGCAGTTCGACATCAACACCTGCGGTCGGCTCGTCCAGAAACAGAACACGCGGCTCGTGTGCCAGCGCTTTTGCGATCAGAACCCGACGTTTCATACCGCCCGATAGTTCTTTGATCGCGTTTTTGCGTTTTTCCCACAAAGACAATTTGCGCAGAATTTCTTCGATACGTGCGTTGTTCTGCCCAAGCCCGAACAGCCCGCGCGACAATCGCACAGTGTTCCAGACCTTTTCAAAGGGTTCGAGCGCGATCTCCTGCGGAACCAAACCGATCATCCGGCGTGCTGCGCGAAAATCAGTCTGGATATCGTGGCCGCCGACGGTCACGCTTCCTGAGGTTGGCGTCGTTATTCCACACACCGTCGAAATCAGCGTGGTCTTGCCTGCACCGTTGGGACCCAGCAGAGCCAGGATTTCTCCCTGCTCGATGTCCAGAGACACGCCCTTTAGCGCCTCAAAACCTCCGGCATAGGACTTTCGCAAATCCCTGATGGACAGAATTGTTGTCATGCGCCTCCCCCGTTCTGGCGGCGACACTACCCTGCGAGTTAGCCACAGAACAGGCCCAATTCACACATTTTGCTCAGCTTTCCAATTGGCCTTTCCAGTCCGGGCTTGCATTTCCTGGCTGGCCCCGAAACCCTGCGCGGGCAGGAGGACTGGTATGTTAAGTGGAATTCGGATCATCGAAATCGAGGGCTTGGGCCCCGGTCCCTTTGCCGCCATGCTGTTGGCCGATCTCGGTGCAGATGTGATCACCATCCACCGCACGGGGCAGGCCGCGACTCCGGGCATGCCCGAACAGTCAGTTCTGGATCGGGGTAAGCGCTCGATCAGCCTGAACCTCAAAGACCCGGCCGATCTGGATGTGGCCCGGCGCCTGATCGCCACGGCTGATGCACTGATCGAAGGGTTTCGACCCGGTGTGATGGAAAAGCTGGGCCTTGGCCCTGATATCTGTCGCGATCTGAACCCAAAGCTGATTTATGGCCGTATGACGGGTTGGGGACAGGACGGCCCCTTGTCCAAGAATGCCGGGCACGATCTGAACTATATCGCACTGTCCGGGGCGCTTTGGTATGCGTCGCAACCGGACCAACCGCCGCAAACCCCGGCCACTTTGGTGGGTGATATCGGTGGCGGTGCCATGTATCTGGTCGCGGGCATTCTGGCCGGATTGCTGAATGCGGCACGCACAGGAAAGGGCACGGTCGTGGACGCCGCTATTTATGACGGCTCGGCCCATATGATGAACCTGCTGATGAGCCTGCGCCAAACCGGAAACCTGTCAGATACTCGCGGACACAGCCTTCTGGACGGTCCCCATTGGAGCCGAACCTATGCCTGCTCTGATGGTGGATTTGTGGCGGTGCAGTGCCTGGAGCCGAAATTCTATGCCGAGTTCCTGCAGATATTGGATCTGTCTGGCGATCCCGAATTTCGGCAGCAATATGATGCTTCCACCTGGCCCGCGCTGACCCGGCGGCTGGCTGAAATCTTTGCTGGCAAACCACGTGATCATTGGGCGGCGCTGTTTGCAGCAAGTGACGCCTGTGTTGCACCGGTGCTCAACCCGTCCGAAGCGCAGAACCATGCCATGAACACAGCACGCCAGATCTGGCTTGCCCCCGACGGTATGCTACAGGCCGCCGCCGCGCCGCGGTTTTCCGAGCGGGAGTGGAAGCCCAGACCCAGCCCGCGCCGCGGAGATCATACACAAGACATATTGGCCGAGCTGGACGCCCGACCCAAAGCCTAGCGGTTGCGCACTGCGTCGATCATACGCTGAACGTTGTCGGGATCGGCATCGGGCGTGATGCCATGACCCAGATTGAAGATATGCGGCCCTTTGGAGAATGCATCGACAATCCGCCGGGTCTCGTCCACCAGCGCTTGACCGCCGGTCACCATATGCGACGACGCCAGATTGCCCTGTACGCAACCATCCACCTGGACATGCTCGGCGCCCCATTCCGGCGAGACCGAATTGTCCAGCGCGACGCAATCAACCCCCGTGGTTTTGGCGAACCCGATATAGCCATCTCCGGCCTCTCGCGGGAATCCGATCACCGGGATGCCGGGGTGACGTTCCTTGATGGCCTGGGTGATTACGCGGCACGGCTCGACCGCATATTTGCGGAACGCCTCACCCTTCAGCGATCCGGCCCAGCTGTCGAATATCTTGACTACCTCGGCGCCTGCCTCGATCTGGGCTGAAAGATATTCGATCGTGGCCAGCGTGATCCGGTCCAGCAGCGCTTCGAACAGCGCAGTATTCCCCTCGCGCAGCGCATGGGCGGGGCCTTGATCCGGGGTGCCGCGTCCGGCGATCATGTAGGTCGCCACTGTCCACGGCGCGCCAGCAAAACCGATCAAGGTTGTCTCGGACGGCAACTCCTGTGACAGGATGCGCACTGTCTCATAGACTGGCGAGAGTGTTTCGTGGATATCCTCGACCGATTTCAGCGCATCAAACTCGGATTGCTGCGTGATAGTCGACAAACGCGGGCCTTCACCGGTGACAAACCAAAGGTCCGCACCCAGCGCCTGTGGTACCAGCAGGATATCCGCAAACAGGATAGCTGCATCGAACCCATAGCGACGGATCGGCTGCAATGTGACTTCGGCCGCAAGCTCGGGATTGTAGCACAGCGACAGGAAATCCCCGGCCTGCGCGCGCGTTGCACGATATTCTGGCAGATACCGCCCGGCCTGGCGCATCATCCAGATCGGAGGCACATCCTGCACCTGTCCTGCCAATGCCCGCAGCAGTTTCTTTGTTTCGGCCATCTCTGCCCCCAATCGTCTGGTTTGTGGCAACGGGTCTTCCTTCGGCGGCAATTTGTCAAGCTCTGCCCCCATTGTCAGGGCAATGTGACGCGACTAAAGCTGTGTCCATGACATTGACCCTGCCTTCACCCGCCTCACCGCTGAAAATCGGCACCCGTGGTTCGCCCCTGGCGCTGGCGCAAGCCTATGAAACCCGGCAGCGGTTAGGCACAGCCTTTGATCTGCCCGAAGATGCATTCGAAATCGTGGTGATCAAGACCACCGGCGACAATCGCGCGATGATCGACGCGGACCGCCCGCTGAAAGAGATCGGCAACAAAGGCCTGTTCACCAAGGAAATCGAAGAAGCGATGCTGCGAGGTGATATCGACATCGCTGTGCATTCGACCAAGGACATGCCGGTCGAACAGCCCGCGGGTCTTGTGTTGGACACGTTCCTGCCGCGCGAAGATGTGCGCGACGCTTTTATTTCGCCCAGCCTGAACTCTATTCATGACCTGCCCAATGGCGCGGTGGTTGGCACCTCGTCTTTGCGCCGCCGGGCTCAGCTGTTGAACCGGCGCCCTGACCTGAATGTGGTTGAGTTCCGTGGCAACGTGCAAACGCGCCTGAAGAAACTGACCGATGGTGTAGCGGATTGCACGTTTCTGGCGATGGCAGGTATCCGGCGCCTGAATATGGACGACGTTCCCGCAACTGCTATCTCGCCCGAGGATATGCTGCCCGCTATTGCACAAGGTACAATCGGTATCGAACGCCGCAGTGACGATCCCCGTGCTGCAGGGATGTTGGAGGCAATTCATCATAGCGAAACCGGGTATCGACTTTTGGCCGAGCGCGCCTTGCTGGCCGCGCTTGACGGGTCCTGCGAGACTCCGATTGCCGGGCTTGCTGATATCAGCGGTGGCATTCTGCGCCTGCGCGGAGAAGTCCTGCGCCCGGACGGGTCTGATTCTATCGCCGAAGACGCCACTGGCGTGATTGGTGATGGTGCAGAAATGGCGCGCGCAATGGCCGAAAAACTACTGACAAAGGCCGGCCCCGGGTTCTTTGATTGGAAGAATTGAAGATAAATTTATTTAATGTGAACTAGTTCACTGTCGCGCTCTCAAAGATCAGGCATTAAGGATGCACACCGATTGAGAAATCGGGTTGGTCTCGAAGAAGTCGAAAGTTTTTGTTAGTCTGTCCATTTTTAAGTGGTATTCGAGGGGGCGAGACCAAACCCCGACATTCAGTCAGTAAGGGCCGCTGTCTCATTAAGACGGCGGCCCGTTTACTTTTGGGTGTCTCAAATAGCCGCGACGTCTTGAACCGCTTGCACAATCGCAGCCCGCTGGTGAAGCGATGTCAGTACATATAATTGCCTGTCTTCAAGACTGGATGCGCGGGGCAGTGGAATGATCCTCGTGCCAAGGGGCTAGAAAATCCGTCGCATTTTCTTATCCGGTGTAAAGTGCAAGCGTTGATAGTACCTGTAAGAGGCGTAGAGTGCTTCAGCACACCGCTTCATTGTGACGATTACCGGAGACCAAGATGGCCGAGACTTTCGACGAAGATCTGTTCCTCAGAGGGCTGGAGCAACGCAAAAGCACCCTGGGCGCGGAATATGTTGAGAAAAACCTGGCCGCCGCCGACGATTTTACCCGGCCGTTTCAAGAGGCAATGACCGCTTGGTGCTGGGGTTTCGGCTGGGGCGACGATGTGATCGACGCCAAGACCCGGTCAATGATGAACCTGTCCATGATCGGCGCCCTGGGCAAGATGCACGAATGGGAACTCCACTGTCGCGGCGCCATCAGCAACGGCGTCAGCAAAGAAGAAATCCGGGCCATTATTCACGTGATCGGCATCTATTGTGGCGTGCCGCAGGCGCTGGAATGCTTTCGTGTCGCGCGCAAGGTTCTGGACGAGGCAGAGACAACCTCTGAGACATGATCATGAATTGAGCTGTGCCCAAGCTTCATCAAGCTGAGTAGATTTTCGGGCTCGGTTTGGCAGGTGGCTGAAACACACAACGGCGCCCTATATTTGCGGGTGTCGCAAGTTGCCGATTCCTCTGGTTCTCTTAGTCCGCGTTGTTTATCCGGCCGCGTAATTCTTCGGCCTCCTGCCGCGCGGCGCGCAACCCGTCCATGGCAGCGCCCAGTTCCGCCTCGGTCTGGGTGAGCTGATTGGTTAGCTCGGCCTCGCGCTGTTGCAGATAGGTGATGGCCTGATCGCGGGTTTCTTCGGCCTCATGCAATTCCTGGCTCATGCGATCCAGATCGGCGACGTCGCTTTGGCGAACACGAGACAGACGATGGGCCAGCCAGTTGGCGAACCACCCCATGCAGAAGGCTGCGAACAGGATGATGGCGGTGGCAATGATGAATTCGATTCTGTTCACTTACTGATCCCCTGCGCCGGTATCTGCGGCGTCTTCTGACGTCTCTGTCTCGGCCTCCAGCGCCTCAAGCCCAGTCTCGGAATTGGCAATGGGTTCAGGCCGGATCAGGCGAAATTCAATGCGACGGTTTTCTTCTCGGCCTGCCTCGGTATCGTTGTCTGCGATCGGTTGCGTTTCACCATATCCCACGGCCGAGTAGCTTGACGTTGGGATGCGGCGTCCGCGCAACTCATTCAGGATCGACTGAGCCCGCGCCTGGCTGAGTTGCTGGTTCATCTCTTCGCGGCCCTGACTATCTGTATGGCCCTGAATTTCAATCCGGATGGGGCCGCATTCGCGCAGAATCTCGGCGATCTGATTGACGGTATCGCGTGAATCCGCGGCAACCGTGGCCGATCCCGGTTCGAATGCGATTTTGCTGCTGGCCTGAACTTCGGCAAGCTGGTCTTCGCACAGCTCTGGGTCGGGCAGGCTGTCTGCGGGTTTCGGCGGCTCTTGATAGGTGATCGAAAGGGTGAAACCTTTTGCATCCCCAAGCTTTTCCGACAGCAATCCGGCGATACGGGCTTTGGCGTCCGGGTCGTAGCTGACCCCGCTGAGAGAAACGTCGTCAGGGGTAACAGTCAGAGCGCCGTTATGCAGCAGAGACAACGCTTCCAGCCCCGCCAGAACACGAACCGGCCAGTCTGCGGGTAAGTCGGAGGCGATGCGGGTGGCGGTATAAACCTGTTCCGATCCAAATGCCGCGCGGGCAAAACTGTCGGCCATGTCGCGCGATGTCTCATTGCTCAGACGACCGCGCATTTGGACCAGCCCTTCGGGGCTGCGCGTGGTCGAGAACTCGGGGGGGCCGGTGGATTCGGCGGTTTCGGGTTCGGGCAGGACGGCGTGCAGGGCGAAAACCTCGGGCAGCGCATTTTCCAGCTCGCCCACCACACGGTCAAAGACCCCAGCCTCTGTTCCTTGCGCCGCCACCAGCGTGATATCCGCATCCGAAATCGTGACCGAACCCTGACCAATCTTGGACAGGGCGCGAATGCTGAGCGTTGCCGCTTCGGGCCAACGGGGTGAGGGCACGCCCAAACCGATTGTACAGTTAAACGGACCAGCAAGGCCTGCTTCTTTGGCAGCAGCGACGATGGCATCCCGCGCTTTTTCATTCTGGGCCGAGCAGGCATCGAACTGGCCGCCGTTGGCATCAATCAGGTAGCGCAGTGTAAAGGGGGTGATTACGGGGCGCGGAGCCGAGATCGACAACCCGATTCGCAAACTGGGAGGTGCTGCGCGGGTCAGGCTCTGTTCCAGTCGTTCTTTTTCCCGCAGGCTGTCTGCAATGGCGGTGATTTTCACCAAACCGGGGCTGGCCGATATTTTGGCACGCGGCAGGCGGGTCAACGCTTCGAGCGCATAGTTCAACGCGTCGTCCCAGCCTTCGGGTATAGGGTAATCCGCCGTTTCCATCAGGTCCGAAACGGTGTCGCCGTCCATCCGGCGCAACCTTTCGATCAGCTCGCTGCGGTCTTGGCTTGCGGGTATCAGACCAATAATCGAAATACCGCTGTCGTTTCGCAAAATTTCAGCGGAAAAGCGCGGTGCTGCCAGTTGCCGGGTGGGGGCGACCTGCATGTCGTCAATAACGCGTGAGGTATCAACCTCGGTCCCGGCTGCGGTCAGCGCATTGAACCGCGTTGCTTCGTCAATGGCTATGCCGGTCAGGACAACGCGCAGGCCATCGGATTCGACTTCGGCCCAGTCATGCCCTTTTAGGTCAAGCGCACGCCGCACGGCGAGTTCCGACGCTTCTTCAACTTTGGTTACCGCATATCCTGCGGCCACAAGCGATAGGCTGGCCGAAACGAGGAATATCAGGGAGGCAGCTAGGAAATAGGGCAGGCGCATGTGCGGGCAGACGACTCCTGAAGTTATTGAGCAGGACTCTTACAGAGGCCCGCGCCGAGGTGCAATCAGAGCAACCCAGCAATGCAAAGGAAGATCAGCGGAATAAGGCCGGTATCCCGGTTGGCCCGGAAAAGCTGCAGCAATTTGGTGTTGTCTTCAGTGTCCAGCCCACGCAGTTGCCACGTCATATGCCATCCCATCGCCCAAGGTCCGGCAAGTGCAACGAACATGGCTGTAATTGGGGCCTGCCGCGTCATGGCGTCTATAATGGCCAGCGCCATTAGGGATACAGTGGCGACCAGGAAATACTTTAACCAATGCGCAGTATTTGTCCCGAACAGGCGGGCGGTGGATTTGATACCGATCAACTCGTCATCCTCGGCGTCCTGATGCGCATAGATCGTGTCGTAGAACAGCGTCCAGGCGATGCCGGCCAGGTACAGAGTGATAGCCGGGCCGCCCACCGTTCCGGTATGCGCGGCCCAGGTCAGCAGGATGCCCCAGTTGAAAGCCAGTCCCAGAAATACCTGTGGCCACCAGGTGAACCTTTTGGCGAAGGGGTAGACAGCGACGGGCAACAGGGACAGCACGCCCATGGCGATGGCGGCTTGGTTGAAGCTCAGCAGAACTAACAATGCCAGCAGGCATTGCAGCACCATCCAGATCGCGGCCTGCCGAACACTGACCTGCCCAGAAGGGATCGGGCGCGACCGGGTCCGTTCCACTTTTGCATCAAAGTCGCGGTCCGAAATGTCATTCCAAGTGCAGCCCGCGCCGCGCATCAAAAAGGCACCGATGGCACAACCGATGGCGATCCAGAGGTCCTCCCACCGCGGGGTGCCGTCGCTGAGGATGGCCAGCGTCAGTCCCCACCAGCAGGGGATCAGCAGCAGCCATGTGCCGATAGGCCGATCAGCCCGGCTCAGCCGCAGGTAAGGGCGCGAGAATTCCGGCGCATAGGTGTCGACCCAGTTGCCGCTGACCGCATCAGCGACCTGACCGTCTGGTGTTGGCGCATTGCCTTGCATATGTAAGGTCTCATGAGTGCAAAGATCAGACTGTATGTAGAGCACCCTTTGGGTCCGGGGCAATCGGTAGAATTGACGCGCGAGCAGGCACATTACCTGTTCGGTGTCATGCGCCTGGCTGTGGGGGGGCAGGTTGCCTTGTTTAACGGACAGGACGGAGAATGGCAGGCCGAAGTGGCCGAAGCGGGAAAGCGTGGCGGTGTACTGACCTGTGTCGAACAGACCAAACCGCTGCAACGGCCACCTGACCTGTGGTTCCTGTTCGCCCCGATCAAAAAGGCACGCACCGATTTCATCGTTGAAAAGGCGGCGGAAATGGGTGCGGCGCGGATCATGCCGGTGCAGACAGAATTCACCAATTCCGAACGTATCCGCCAGGACCGCTTGCAAGCCCATGCGGTCGAGGCCGCCGAGCAATGCGGCGGTACATTCGTGCCCGAGGTCGCCGATCTGCAGCGGCTGGACCGAGTTCTGGATGGCTGGCCCGAGGGGCGTCAACTGATGTTTTGTAACGAGGCCGAGGTCGGCTCGGCCCTGCGCCTGGCGGCGCATGAAAAGGGGTTGCCATGGGCGATCCTTATCGGACCCGAGGGCGGCTTTTCCCAACGTGAACGTGCCCGGCTGACCGCCTTACCCTATGCCCATGTCGTCAGTCTTGGCCCGCGTATCCTGCGCGCGGATACTGCAGCCGTTGCGGCTCTGACCATGTGGCAGCAGGCGTTGGGGGACTGGTCATGATTTGGCGTCTGGCGCAGGAGGCGGATGTACCGAAGATCGACCAGTTTCTAATGCGCCACATTCAGACGTCGATGTTCCCCTTGGCCAATCTGCGTGATTTTGGATTGCGGGGCACGGACCGACGTGCCGTTAATATATGGGTGTTGGGCGACGATCCCCGTGCGGCGTTCTCCATCACGAATGAGGGCATGGTTTTACCGCAATGTCCCGATTGCACAGATGAAGAACTGGCCGCTGCGATTGATCTGATCCGGGGGCGTGCCTTGTTTGGAATGGCGGCTGAGGCAACACAGGCCCGCCGGATCATGCGTCTTGCGGGGTGGGAGGATCGGCCGGCAACGCTGAACAGCGATGAACCGGGTTTCACGCTGGATTTGGAACAGCTTACTATTCCGGATGCTACAAGCGCAGAATTGGTGCCTTTGGGTGCGTTTGATCGTGAAATCGTCGAAAGGTGGCGGTCTGACTACCTGATCGAAGCAATGGAATTCAATTCGTCACGAGCGCAAAAACAGGCTGGCTTGGATTGCGACGCCTATACCGCACGTGATTCTCATCGTGTGTTGCTGGTCGACGATCAGCCTGTCGCCATGACTGGTTTTAACGCGCGCTTGCAAGAAGTCGTGCAGATTGGTGGGGTCTTTACACCTCGTGAAATGCGCGGCCGTGGATATGCGCGTCTGGCCGTCGCGCTGCATCTGGAGGAGGCGCGCCGTACAGGTGCGAAACGCGCGGTTTTGTTTGCGGCTTCCGATTCCGCTGCGCGTGCTTATATCGGTATCGGTTTTCAATCCGCGGGGCAGTACTCGCTCATCCTGTTCATAAACCCAGAGGATACCGCATGAGTTTCATCCGACCCGAAGCGAAACTGGCCCTGTGGCGCTGGCGCGAAGTGCTGGTTGCCGGTGTCATTCTGTTGGTTGGCCTCAGCTGGATCAGCGGCCCGGGTGGGTTGCTGGGCTGGTTGGGCTGGGTTTTGGTGGCGGTGTCGCTTGCACTGGCCGTGATCGGGGTTCAGCGCGCCAGGTTTCGCACCGGCGTCGGTGGCCCCGGAGTTGTGACCATCGACGAAGGCCAGATATCCTATTTTGGCCCGCTGGACGGTGGCATGGTAGCGACGCGGGAAATCGAACGGTTGGCGTTGGATCCATCCTCGAATCCGGCGCATTGGGTGTTGGAACAGCCTGGCCAGCCGACGCTTCACATTCCTGTGAATGCCGAAGGGGCCGAAGCGCTGTTTGACGTGTTCTCGGCGCTGCCGGGGTTGAAAACAGAACATATGTTGTCGGAATTGAACGGTGGGGCCGTACATCCCGTAGTAATTTGGGAGCGTCAGTCGATGCGCCCTGCGCATATGCGGTTGCATTGACACCGCCCTCGTTTGCGACCACGACTGACCAACAAGACAGACACATCAGGATCGGAGCACGGTTCATGTCCATCCCCCAGTCCGGCGGCGGACCGATCGAACGCCACGAGCAACTTGCCGAATATCTGGAAGCGGGCTGCAAGCCCAAAGCCGATTGGCGTATCGGAACCGAACATGAAAAGTTCGGCTATTGTAAAGACTCACTGAAACCGCTGCCATTCGAAGGCACGCGGTCGATTGTGGCGGTGCTTGAAGGGCTGCGCGACCGGCACGGCTGGGCCGAGGTGCGCGAAGCGGGCCACCTGATCGGTCTGGAAAAAGACGGCGCCAATGTCAGCCTTGAACCGGGCGGTGCACTAGAGCTGTCTGGTGCGCCGTTGGAGACGATCCACGAGACCTGCGACGAGGTGAACACCCACCTGCGCGAGGTTAAGGATATCGCTGATGAAATCGGCGTGGGCTTTATCGGTCTGGGCGCGGCCCCGATCTGGACCCATGAGCAGATGCCTCTGATGCCCAAAGGCCGTTATCGGCTGATGAACGATTACATGGAAAAAGTAGGCTCCATGGGCCGCGCCATGATGCGGCGCACTTGCACGGTTCAGGTCAATATCGACTTTGGGTCCGAGGCAGACATGGTGCAGAAACTGCGCGTGGCGCTGGCTTTGCAGCCTGTGGCGACTGCGCTGTTTGCCAACTCGCCATTTTTTGAGGGTAAGCCCAACGGCCAGAAAAGCTGGCGCAGCCATATCTGGCGGCATCTGGACGATGCACGCACCGGTATGTTGCCCTTTGTGTTCGAAGAAGGCTTTGGGTTCGAGCGCTACGTGCAATACGCGTTGGATGTGCCGATGTACTTTGTCTATCGCGATGGCCAGTATATCAACGCGCTGGGCATGTCCTTCCGCGATTTCCTGCAGGGCAAACTGCCCGCGCTGCCTGGTGAAACACCTACCCTGTCTGATTGGGCCGATCACCTGACCACCGCCTTCCCCGAGGCGCGGATCAAGAAATTCATGGAGATGCGCGGCGCGGATGGTGGCCCTTGGCGGCGTCTGTGTGCGCTGCCTGCCTTCTGGGTTGGCCTGACCTATGATCAGGGCGCGCTGGATGCGGCCTGGGATCTGGTCAAGGGCTGGGATGCCGAAACGCGCGAGGAACTGCGCGTTCAGGCGGCCGTCAATGGCCTGCAGGCGCAGGTTGGCGACATCAACATGCATGATCTTGCCCGCGAAGTGGTTGCGATCTCGGAAAGTGGTCTCAAGGCCCGGGCCTATCCCGGCGCAGGTGGTCTGGTTCCCGATGAGACGCATTTCCTGAATGCGCTGAAGGAAAGTCTCGATACCGGCAAGGTTCCAGCGGATGAGTTGCTGGAACACTACAATGGCGACTGGAACGGCGATCTGACTCGAATTTATCCCGAATACAGCTATTGACCCACCGCGTCTCGCTTGCATTCCCGGGGCGGGGCCGATAGCAGGTTGGCGACCAAATTCAGAGGGCGTCATGGACGATCTTAAGGCAAAATATCTGGGGCAGATCGCCGAGGCGGGCGATGAGAACGCGCTTGAGGCGATCCGCGTCGCCGCCGTGGGCAAAAAGGGCGAGGTCGCGCTGAAGATGCGCGAGCTGGGCAAGATGACCCCCGAGGAACGTCAGGTCGCAGGCCCCGCGCTGAACGCCCTGAAGGATGAGATCAACTCGGCGCTGGCCGCCAAGAAAGCCGGTCTTGCCGATGCCGCGCTGGATGAACGTCTGCGCACCGAATGGCTGGACGTTACCCTGCCGACGCGCGCGCGCCGCCAAGGCTCGATCCACCCGGTCAGCCAGGCGACCGAGGAGCTGACCGCGATCTTTGCCGAACTGGGATTCTCGGTGGCCGAAGGGCCGCGGATTGAGACCGATTGGCACAATTTCGACGCGCTAAACATCCCCGGCCACCACCCCGCGCGGGCCGAGATGGACACGTTCTATATGCACCGTGCCGAGGGCGACGAGCGCCCGCCGCATGTGCTGCGCACCCATACTTCGCCGGTCCAGATCCGCTCGATGGAGCTGCAGGGCGCGCCGATCCGCATCATTTGTCCGGGCGGCGTTTATCGCGCTGATTATGATCAGACCCACACGCCGATGTTCCATCAGGTCGAAGGGCTGGCCATCGACAAAGACATCTCGATGGCGAACCTGAAATGGGTTCTGGAAGAGTTCGTGAAAGCGTTCTTCGAAGTCGACGATGTCGAACTTCGTTTCCGCGCCTCGCACTTCCCCTTTACCGAACCGTCGGCAGAGGTCGATATCCGCTGTTCCTGGGATAACGGCCAGCTGAAGATCGGCGAGGGCGACGACTGGATGGAGATTCTGGGCTCGGGCATGGTCCACCCCAAGGTGATCGCCGCCGGTGGCATTGATCCCGAGGTCTATCAGGGCTTTGCCTTTGGTATCGGCATCGACCGTCTGGCGATGTTGAAATACGGCATTCCGGATCTGAGGGCGTTCTTTGATAGCGATCTTCGGTGGCTGCGCCACTACGGGTTTGCGGCGCTGGATATGCCGAACCTGCATGGTGGTTTGAGCCGGTAGGTGTATCCACTAGGCGTATATCTGGCTCGATACATCGAATGGTGGCGCCGCCGTGTAGCCAATGCTCCCTTTTTTGTGGATGGTTGGAATAATTGTTGCGGGAAACTTTCTTCAATATTTGGCTATCCGTTTCTTCGGATCGGTTTTTGCGTGGGCATTACCAATTGTAGGGCTTGCTCTACTGCCCGGCCTTTGGGCGTCTTTTTCGATTTTTTCAAATAAAATGAACCAAATGAAAGAGGCGCAAAGGCAAAAAGATATGGGTAAAAAACTCATTGATGAATACGCAAAACAAAAATCGAAGTAGTCTCCTCTGTCTAGTTCAGGCTTTGAATTGCAAAAAACTGGTGCGGAGCAAAGGCCGATAGGCCGCCGCGCCATCGCCAGACCGCCCGCACGGGCTGGCGATTTGTCTCAGCTAGCGCAACGCTCGAACAGCGCACGGATTTGGCTAAGATAAACTGCCCTCCACAGCCCAAGGATCGCCACCCCACGGTCTGGCGATAGCGCGGCTTGTTTCAGCCTCCCACGGGGTTGTGACGTGACTTCGTGCGCTGGCCGGGTAGGCTCCGAGTTATGTTCCGGATTCTGACCTGCCTGTTTTTCCTGATCCCGCTCCAAGCTGTAGCAAATGGCTGCGACGGCGACACAGCCTGCCCGCTGGGCGACCGTTCCTATCATGTGCTTGAACCCGATGGCTGGGACGGCGAAACCCTTCTGCCGGTATTGCTGCACTTCCATGGTTGGGCGCGGCAGGGGGATGTGGTGGTCAACCACGAAAGGATCGCAGGGGCCACCAAACTGCGCGGCGTGCTGCTGGTGGCCCCGAACGGGCGCGGCAAAAGCTGGGATTTCTGGACGTCCGACACTGATGACGTCCCCTTTGCGGATCGGGTGCTAGAGGATGTGGCGGCGCGCTATCCCATCGACCCGGATCGCATCTATGTCTCGGGCTATTCCTATGGCGGCGCGATGGCGTGGCGCTATGTCTGTCAGTCCGGCGATGACGTTGCGGCCCTGCTGGCTGTAGCTGGCAGCATTCGCCAGACCGAAGATTGCCCGCAGGCCCCGCGCCAGGTGCGCCATGTGCATGGGTTGGACGACACGGTGATGGATTTTCCCTTGGGTTCGGGCGGGGACACGACCTATCCGGTGGCGTTGTGGAAGGCGAAGTTCGACTGCAACGGTGCGACTCCGCGTGGCGATTGGAGCGTGAAGCCTTTCCTGACCCTCAGCCGTGTGGAATGGACCGATTGCGCGCAGGGGCAGGTTACGTTGGACACGCATCCGGGCGGGCATTTCATCCCTCATGGCTGGATCGGCTGGCAGTTGGATGAGCTGGCCGGACGAGCGCCGGTCTATCCCTGAGCTGTTTGACAGCCCTTTGCATCCGAGTTCATCTGCGCAGGCCATCTGAGCAAGGAGCCCTTTCCGATGAAACCCCTGTTGGTGACCGCCGCGATCCTGACTGCGACCTCTGCCCTCGCGCGCGACGCCTATCCGCCTGTCGATGTTTTGCTGCAAACGGACAAGTCGGTGATCGGCGAGCCGCTGGAATACCCGGACGGCACGCCGCAGATCACCATGGCCATCATCACCATGCAGCCGGGTCAGGTGACCGGAAGCCACCGGCATAATGCTCCGCTGATGGCCTATGTGCTGGAAGGGGAAATCACTGTCGATTACGGCGCGGCGGGGGTAAAGACCTACAAAACCGGTGATGCCTTTGTCGAAGCGTTCCGATCCCCGCATGTGGGGGCGAATTCAGGCGAAAGCATCGCGCGGATTTTGGCGGTGTTTGCCGGATCGGATAGCGTCGCCAACACAGTTGCCGAACAGTAGGTGATCATGTGGCACACGGCCTCTTTCCCCTTGTCTGAATATCCGTTACACGCGGGCTGACCCAAGATTATGCGGAATACGACCGATGAAATTCACCCTTTCCTGGCTCAAGGATCACCTGGACACTGACGCGTCGGTCGATGAGATCGCCGAAACGCTGACCGATCTGGGGCTCGAAGTCGAAGAGATCGTCAATCCGGCGGACCGACTGGCGGGCTTTACGCTGGGAAAAGTGACCCATGCCGAACAGCACCCTGATGCCGACAAGCTGCGGGTCTGTACGGTTGCGACGGATGAGGGTGATCTGCAGATCATCTGCGGCGCGCCCAATGCGCGCGAAGGTATCACTGTCGTGGTCTGCAAACCGGGCATGTATATTCCGGGCCTGGACATCACCATCAGCGTCGGCAAGATCCGCGGTGTCGAAAGCTTTGGCATGATGGCCTCGGAGCGCGAGCTGGAGCTGTCGGAAGAGCATGACGGCATCATCGAGCTGCCCTCGGGTGAGGTCGGCGATCAGTTCGTTGACTGGCTGGCCGAGAATGATCCCGCAAAGGTCGATCCGATGATCGAGATTGCGATCACCCCGAACCGTCCCGATGCGCTGGGCGTCGCCGGGATCGCGCGCGATCTGGCGGCACGCGGGGTCGGCACGCTGAAAGAGCGCGACTATGTGCCGGTGCCGGGCGATTTCGTCAGCCCGATCAAGGTGACGATTGATGATGACACGCTGGACGGAGCACCTCATTTCACCGGGCGTCTGATCAAGGGTGTCAAGAACGGCCCCAGCCCGCAGTGGCTGCAGGATCAGTTGAAGGCGATCGGCCTGCGTCCGATCTCGGCCTTGGTGGATATCACCAACTATATGACCTTCGACCAGAACCGTCCGCTGCATGTCTTTGATGCGGACAAGGTTCAGGGCAACCTGCGCGTACATAGGGCCAAGGGCGGCGAAAAGCTGGTGGCGCTGGACGAAAAGGAATACACGCTGCAACCCGGCATGATGGTGATTTCGGACGACAACGGCCCGGAATCCATTGCAGGGATCATGGGCGGCGAAGAAACCGGCTGTACCGAGGGTACCGTGAACGTCTTCCTCGAAAGCGCGTTTTGGGATCATGTGCAAATTGCACTGACAGGCCGGGCGTTGAAAATCAACTCGGATGCGCGCTACCGGTTCGAACGGGGTGTTGATCCGGAATATACGCTGGAAGGGCTGGAACAAGCGACGCAGATGATCCTGGATATCTGCGGTGGCGAGGTCTCTAAAGTGGTTGAGGCGGGCAAAGCGCCGAACCATGCGCGATCCTACAAGTTGGACTCGGCCCGGGTGCAATCGCTGGTCGGGATGGTCATTCCCGAAAGCGAGCAGCGCCAGACCCTGACCCGTCTGGGTTTCCGCCTTGAAGGTGAGATGGCCCATGTCCCCAGCTGGCGCCCCGATGTCATGGGCGAGGCTGATCTGGTGGAAGAGGTCGCACGGATTGCGTCCCTGACCAAGCTGCAAGGCAAGCCGCTGCCGCGTGTGACCGATGGTATTCCGAAACCGGTTATGACGGCCACGCAGCGCCGCCAATCGATGGCGCGTCGCACCTGTGCCGCCTTGGGTTATAACGAATGCGTCAGCTATACCTTCATTGATCAGGCCGCCGCTGCGCTGTTTGGCGGTGGCGATGAGGCGACGCAGTTGGAAAACCCGATTTCGTCCGAGATGAGCCATATGCGCCCCGATCTGTTGCCTGGTCTGCTGCAAGCTGCCGCCCGCAATCAGGCGCGCGGCTATGCGGATGTGGCGCTGTTTGAAGTTGGCCCAGTTTTTCACGACGGCGAGCCAGGCGATCAGAAAATCCAGATTACCGGCCTGCTGGTCGGTCGCGACGGCCCCAAGGATGTGCATAGCGCCACACGCCCGGCGGATGTGTTCGACGCCAAGGCAGATGCCGAGGCCGTTTTGGCCGCCATCGGCGCACCCGCCAAGGTTCAGATCCTACGCGAGGGCGACGCCTGGTGGCATCCGGGCCGACACGGCAAAATTTGTCTGGGTCCGAAAAAGGTACTGGGCGTTTTCGGCGAGTTGCATCCGCGTGTGTTGCAGGCGATGGACATCAAGGGCCCGGCGGTGGCTTTCACTATCTGGCCGGATGAGGTGCCTCTGCCGCGTAAATCCGGGGCGACCCGCGCGGCGCTGGAGCTGCGCGATCTGCAGGCGGTCGAGCGTGACTTTGCTTTTGTCGTCGATGAAGGCGTCGAGGCACTGGCGCTGGTGAATGCCGCTGCCGGGGCCGACAAGGCGCTGATCGAGGATGTGCGCGTCTTTGATGAATTCATTGGCGGCAGCCTGGGTGAGGGCAAGAAATCTCTGGCCATCACTGTTCGGCTGCAGCCAACAGATGTGACCCTGAAAGAAAAAGACATCGAAGCGGTGGCCGAGAAGATCATCGCCAAGGTTTCCAAGGCAACAGGCGGCGTTCTGCGCGGCTAACGCGACCTTAATCCAAATGCAAAGCGCGCCAATTGGCGCGCTTTTCTCGTTTCTCAGACGCCAGTGTTGCCGTGCTGCAACGTCCCTGCGTCCTGAAAATCCAGGGGTTGAGTGGAATCACCCCCTGGCCGTAAGTCCAGCCCCCTGATGCAATCACAATCCGGAGTCTGCCAGATGCCAGATCCCAGCCTCGCAAAAGCAATGCCCAAACCCTGATTGCCCGCCAACTGACCGGCGGGCCTGTTTCCCGTTGGAGAGTTGTCATGAAACGCCAAGACATCTCGATGATCCGGCAGATTCTGCCGGAAGAGATGCCATTCTACTATTATACCGACCGGCAAAGCCCCTGGTTGCTGTGCCAGTCGATGGAGGCCGAAATGTCGGTTTCGGATCTAAAGCAATCGGGGCTGTCCCGTTTGCTGGCGCGTCCTTTGCTGAAACCCATGATCGCGCGGTGCGGCGGGGTTTTGCGGCGGCACGATGTGCTGGCCGTGGCCCATGCGGATCGCGCCGTGCGTCTGAAGGGGCTAAGCCCTGCGGCGTTCCATGGTTTAGAAGCGGTCTATCAGTCCGAATGGCTGGATTTCTGCCTGAGCTTTGAGCGCTGGTCTGATGAACAAACCACGCGCAAGGCGCATAACCTTGTGGTGCAGTTGGGCTTCCCGACCGAGCATGCCGAGCTGTTGTGGAAATTCGAACAGCGCGCGGCGGTGGGTGCGTTCCAAAGCTGTTGGCACCCGGTACGCACGCATGGCTGTCCGACTCTGGCCTGGTGCCGCTTGGATATAGATTTAACAAGTGGCTATTGTCTGATTGAAGAAATTCAGTCCGACTGGTTGCGCTTTGTCGGCCATGCCCGGCGTCGACTGCAATGCCGGGCGCCCCGGTCGCGTGAGTTGCGTTTGACGCGTGAATACGAGCAGGCGCTGCAGCAGAAATACGCGAAAATATGGGCCGAGGTCATGATGTTGGCAGTGTTGGTGCTGCTGCGCGACGAATTCGCCATTCGCGAAGTCTGGATGCACCAGCCAGAACCGGGCGCGCAGCTGAAAGGGATCACCTGGGGACGGTTGCCGCCTCGGTCGATCTATACCCGTTTGCCCCGCAGTTTCGGGTTCGAGCCAACATCCGAGATGCCGGGGTTTCTGGGAAGCAAGCAGCGCAGCGCGGCCCGTAAGGCAGTTCCCAACGGGCAGCCGGTGTTTTGGCGGCTGGCTTTCTGAGCCCCCCCCTTGGGTCAGGTCCATTTTGTCTTTAGGGTCGCCAATAAAATCAAAGGAGAAATCAATGGGCCTGAACGTCTACCTGTCCGGAGAGA
Source organism: Ruegeria sp. YTSA226 (assembly GCF_059609905.1). Lineage (NCBI taxonomy): Bacteria > Pseudomonadati > Pseudomonadota > Alphaproteobacteria > Rhodobacterales > Roseobacteraceae > Ruegeria > Ruegeria sp. YTSA226. The sequence continues at coordinate 334,589 of NZ_JBXWMQ010000003.1, read as the reverse complement.
TACACACCGACTGGCGCGAGCAGATCATTGACGGGGCGAAAGGGTTGGACATTTCGTTCAACAGCCCTGTCACGGTTCACGAAGCCAGCGACGATTGTGGCGTTGCAATTTTGGGGTCCGAGCCAAACAAGTATTGGCATGACCACAAGGGTGCGATGGTCAATGCGATCCGAACCCGCAAGGGCATTTCAGACGCGGATGTCGTGGTCGTCCGCTTTGGCGATCAATACAAGCAATGGAACGCAGCCTTTGACGCGGGATATGCGGCGGCTTTGGGCAAGTCGATCATCGTAGTTCACGGGCCAGATCATCAGCACGCGTTGAAAGAGGTTGATGCAGCTGCCCTGGCTGTTGCTGAACATCCCTCGCAGGTGGTGGATGTGCTGCGGTATGTTTTGACGGGTAAGCTTCCAAGCTAAATGGATGGGGTGAGGTATTGCCTCACCCCACACGTGTTAACCTGGGGAAGGAATCTGCAGCCCGCGCTGAACGGCGGGACGCGCAAGAAACCGATCAAGATAAGATTGGAGATTTGAGTACTCATCCCAGCCAACAATGTCTCGGGCACCATAAAAATCCAACCCGCGCAGCCAGGGGACGATTGCAATGTCGGCGATCGAGTAATCCCCGGCGATCCATTCCTGGCCATCAAGTTGATTGTTCACGACATTCAACAGCCGCTTTGCCTCGTTGAGATAGCGCTCACGGGGGCGCGGATCTTCGATCTCTTTCCCGGCGAATTTGTGGAAAAAGCCAAGTTGCCCAAGCATGGGACCAATTCCACCCATCTGGAACATGAGCCATTGGGTAATGCGATGTCCGTCGCTTTGTGTCTGGCCCATGAATTTCCCTGACTTCTCGGCCAGGTACAACAGGATCGCACCGCTTTCGAACAGGCCCAGGGGATGTCCATCAGGACCATTCGGGTCAATGATTGCAGGGATTTTGTTGTTGGGGTTCAGCGACAGGAACTCGGAGCTTTTGACATCCGCATCCGCAAGCGTGACCAGATGCGCCTCGTAGGGCAGGCCGGTTTCCTCAAGCATGATCGAGGCTTTGACGCCATTAGGCGTCGGATAAGAATAGAGCTGAATGACCGAAGGGTCTTTGGCAGGCCATTTGTCTGTAATGGAATAAGACGCAAAATGTGTCATGGGGTCTCCTGAATAAGCCGATTGGGGAAAAATAGTCACGATTTCCCATAAAAACATACATTTTATAGTGCAATTAGCGCACAGTTGCCGTGCGTTTAGGCGCATGAAAATGACAACAGGGAAAGAGGGAAGTTATGTTCCAGGAGTTCAAGACATTCATTGCCAAGGGCAATGTCATGGATATGGCGGTGGGTATCATCATTGGAGCCGCATTTACCGCAATTGTTACGTCGCTTGTTGGCGATCTGATCAATCCATTGATTGGCCTGTTTACGGGTGGGGTTGATTTCACCAACAACTACTCCGTTCTGGCCGGTGATGTCGCCGAAGGGGCGAGCCTGGAAGCGGCGCGGGAAACCGGTGCTTCTGTTTTTGCATATGGTGCGTTCATCATGGCGATCATCAACTTTCTGATCATCGCCTGGGTGGTTTTCATGCTGGTCAAAATGGTGAACCGGGTCAAAGAGGCGGCAGAAGAGGAAGCACCGGCGGAAGAAGAAGCGCCAGCCGGACCAAGCGAGCTGGACATCCTGATGGAAATCCGCGACGCACTGAAAAAGTGACTCCTGCAGTTACGGCAGAAGAGGAGCCCACCAGATAGGTGGGATTCAATTAACGATCTGAAAGCAGAAGGAAACCCGAATTGGAGCAGACGATGGAAATGGCAAATCAAGCCATGGATATGGCAAACGGCTATGTGCCAATCTTGATGAGTGCGGGCAAGGCTCTGATTGTTCTGATATTGGGCTGGATTGCGGCAGGTATGATCGCTGGGGTTGTTCGCCGCCGTATCAACAAAACGCCCCATATTGATCCGACGCTGGGCAATTTTGCCGCCAGCATGATCAAATGGGCCATTCTGGCCATGGTAATTGTGGCTGTTCTGGGCATCTTCGGGATCGAAGCAACCAGTATCGTTGCCATTTTGGGCGCTGCTTCGCTGGCCATAGGCCTGGCGCTGCAGGGTACACTTAGTGATCTGGCGGCAGGCGTGATGTTGGTTGTCTTCCGGCCGTATAAGCTTGGCCAATATGTCGACATCGGCGGAACAGCCGGAACTGTCAAAGATCTGAATCTGTTCACGACCGAACTCGTGACCCCCGACAATGTGCAGATCATTGTACCCAATGGCCAGGCTTGGGGGTCAGTTATCACCAACTACTCGGCACACGAGACGCGTCGTGTAGATTTGGTGTTTGGTATCGACTATGGCGATAGCGCGGATGAGGCGATGAAAATCATTCTGGACCTCGCAATGGCTGATGGGCGCATCCACGGCGATCCCGAGCCCTGGGTGCGGGTCACAAATCTGGGGGACAGCTCGGTCGATCTGACGGCGCGCTTGTGGTGTGCCGCTGTCGATTATTGGGATGTCAAATTTGAAATGACCAAAGCAGTCAAAGAAGCGTTTGATGCAAAAGGCGTTTCGATTCCATACCCGCATTCGGTCGAGATCCAGAAACAGGGATGATGCTCCCGCCCGTCGCTCGGGCATTGAAATACCCTCCTCCGGTTGGGCCCGGCGCCGCGCTAATCGCGCGGCGTCGTTGTTTTTGGTGCCCCGTTCAACGCTGTGAACAGGTCACGCCGCTTCGAAAAGGCGGCGCTATGCCCAACGCTGCAAACGCCCTCGGGAGAGGGCGCTTCAGGGGCTGGAGGCTTTCGTCAGGATTTGATGACGACGTTGGGGGATACCACGTCAATCCCAAGCGCTTTGCCAACCGCATAATAGGTGAGTTGGCCGGCGTGAACGTTCAAGCCAGCCAGCAGGTGCGGATCATCCTGACAGGCCTGTTTCCATCCTTTATCCGCCAGCGCCAGCATGAACGGCATTGTGGCGTTGCCCAGTGCTATTGTTGATGTTCTTGCAACCGCTCCGGGCATGTTGGCCACGCAGTAATGCATGACGCCGTCAACTTCATAGATCGGGTCCGCATGGGTTGTGGCCTTTGAGGTTTCAAAACAGCCGCCCTGATCGATGGCAACATCTACCAGAACCGCGCCGGGTTTCATCGTGGACAGCTGCGCGCGCGTCACCAGTTTCGGCGCTGCCGCACCCGGGATCAGCACAGCGCCAATCACCATGTCGGCTGTCTGGATCAGCTCCGCGGTCGCACCTGCAGTTGAATACTGGTTCTTGAACTGACCGCCGAACACGTCGTCCAGATAACGCAGCCGGGGCAGAGACCGGTCCAGTACCGTCACATCCGCGCCCATACCTGCAGCGATCTTGGCGGCATGGGTACCGACGACGCCCCCACCGATAACCACAACTTTTGCTGGACCAACGCCGGGGACGCCACCCATCAGCACTCCGCGGCCGCCATTCGCCTTTTGCAGCGTCCAGGATCCGACCTGTGGTGCCAGACGGCCCGCAACCTCGGACATGGGTGCAAGCAGGGGCAGACCTCCATTTGCATCGGTCACTGTCTCATAGGCGATAGCCGTACAGCCCGATTCCAGCAGGTCATGGGTCTGATCCGGATCCGGGGCCAGATGCAGGTAGGTGAACAAAAGCTGCCCTTCACGCAGCATCTTGCGTTCGCCCGCCTGGGGTTCTTTGACTTTGACAATCATCTCTGCGGTGGCAAAAACTTCTTCTGCACTGTCCACGATGCGGGCACCTGCGGCGACGTAATCATCGTTGTCAAACCCGGCGCCAATGCCAGCTCCGTTTTCGATTATCACGTCATGGCCACGAGACACCGCCTCTTGTGCGGCGTTGGGCGTCATGCCGACACGGAATTCTTGCGGCTTGATTTCTTTGGGGCAACCGATTTTCATTAGGTCTCTCCGTTCCTAAACTGCCTAAATAATGGGCGGTTTCGGGTGCAATTTCTGTGAAACTCTGCCCGCATTCCGGCTTTTCTTCGGGAAAATCTTCGCTACAATGGGTAAAACCCGCAAAGGAATTGCGTGTATGAGCCTTGATACGACAGATAGAAAGATTCTAGCCGCCTTGCAGCGGAATGGTCGTATGTCGAATGCCGAATTGTCCGAGCAGGTGAATTTGTCGCCTTCGGCCTGCCACAGGCGGGTACAGAGGCTTGAGGCCGATGGCTATATCCGCAACTACGTTGCCTTGTTGGACGCGCGCAAGATGAATGTGCCAACAACGGTGTTTGTCGAGATCACCTTGCAGGGCCAGGCCGAGGAAGTACTGGAGGCCTTCGAAAAAGCTGTTGCGCGGATCCCGGATGTTTTGGAATGCCACCTGATGGCAGGAACTGCGGACTACATCCTGAAGGTCGTTGCCGAAAACACCGAGGATTTTGCCCGCATCCATCGCCAATATCTGTCTCGACTTCCAGGCGTGGCACAGATGCAAAGTTCATTCGCGCTTCGGACTGTGTTCAAGACGACGGCGTTGCCGGTTTAACCTAGGCTGGGCCGGGATAGGTGAAAATCACCAGATGCGCCGCGTTAAAGGCGAAATGCATCAGAACCGGAACCCAAAGACGTCCTGTCGCGTAATATCCCAGGCCACATGCCGCGCCAAGAAGGGCTGCAAAGAAAACCAATGCAGGTCCACCTGCAAAATGTGCAAGCCCGAAAAGCAGGCTGGCCGCAGCAATCCCCGCAGCAACCCCCAGGCGTTTGGAAAGTGCTGATTGCAGATAGCCACGGAAAAAGGCCTCTTCCGTGAGGCAGGTCAGAAACAGGTTGGAAAGTGCAAAGATCATCCACCAATGGGGAAGGGTGAACTCTGGCCGGATGGCACCAACTGAGAGGCCAAGTAGAAACAGGGCCGGCAATGCGACCAGCCCGACCGCCAGCGGCGATTTGCGTATATACGCTACCCCATCATTCATGCGTGGCCAGGCCAGAAGGACGGCGAACAGGATCAGAGGCTTGTCCAGGTTCAGGTACATCGTGAAATCGGTGCTGCCCGGACCGGAATGAGCCTGGTCCAGTACCAGAAGGTTATGAAAGCCCGGAACCAGATGTGCGCCCATGGCCAGGCACCACAGGATCAAGGCGATATGTCCAACAAAGGAAAACGCACCGTTCAAACCGCGTAGCATCAACGCTCCGGTAAGACCTGCTGACGCAATAGCTGCGGCAAAGGGCGTGACCAGACCCAAGGTCAGAGCAATCAGGCCAAAACAGGTCAGCAGAACGAACCCCAAAGACCATTTCCCTGAAACAGCGCATATCTGCGCGGCGATCAGGATAAACCAGGGCCAAACAACCGGCAGAACAGATATGAAATGCGCCACGGCCCCTCTCTGAAATGACCTGTGCTTTGATGCCCTCAGAACACTCGGGCTGGCAAGTCATGTTAACAGGCTTCATACAAGCTGAAGTAGGGGTGGCTCTGGCGATTGAATGATCCAGCCGAGCGGAAATGCCAAGTTTCCGAATTCCTGGGGCAGTGATCTTGCTGACCCCGGCAGATAAGCTTAGAAAAAGGCTTTCATCTACCTCTGTGATGACATCAGGCGGTTACACGCGCCTGATAGGGTCCTGACCCGTTAATTGATAAGGAGCAGACCTTGACCGACGAATTTAACCATGCACCAAAAGACTGGCTCGAAGCCGAGTTGGAAGACGCGCTGGACGAAGATTTTGAGATCGAATTCAGCGAGCCCATGCTGTCGGTGGAAGTGCGGAAGATCTACAAGGATCAGCATCCCGACATGCTGGATCGCAAAGTCTATTTCCGTAACTTGCTGCGACTTCAGGCTGAACTGATCAAGGTGCAGGACTGGGTGCAACATACCGGTGCCAAGGTCTGTATCCTGTTTGAAGGCCGGGACAGTGCTGGCAAGGGTGGGGTGATTAAGCGGATTACGCAGCGCCTGAATCCGCGTGTTGCCCGGGTGGTTGCTCTGCCGGCGCCCAGTCGTCGTGAGCAGAGCCAGTGGTATTTCCAGCGTTACGTCCCGCATCTGCCCGCCGCCGGTGAGATCGTTCTGTTCGATCGGTCCTGGTATAACCGTGCCGGGGTCGAAAGGGTGATGGGGTTTGCCAGCAATGATCAGGTTGATCAGTTCTTTCAGGACGTTCCCGAATTCGAACGGATGTTGGTTCGATCCGGGATCATCTTGCTGAAATACTGGTTCTCGATCACGGATGAGGAACAGCAGCTGCGATTCCTTATGCGGATTCACGATCCTATGAAACAGTGGAAACTGTCCCCCATGGATCTGGAATCCCGTATCCGCTGGGAGGCCTATACCAAAGCCAAAGAGGACATGCTGTTCCGTACCAACATCCGAGAGGCGCCCTGGTACATCGTCGAAGGCAACGACAAAAAGCGTGAGCGCCTGAACTGTATTGAGCATCTTCTGACCAAGATCCCCTATACGGATGTACCGCAGGAAAAAGTTGATCTCCCGGATCGCAAATATAATCCGGAATACGAACGGCGTGTTTTGCCGGACGAGCTGTACGTGCCCAAGATTTACTGATCACGAAAAACGCCCCCGGATTCCGGGGGCGTGGCTTTAGTTTTCGCTTGTCCGGCCTTCAGAACACAAAGTCGTCTCTGGCCAGGTCCGATAACAAGGTATCTTCTAGTGTCAGGGTGTGGCCGTTACCGGCATCGATGATGACGTCATTTCCGGATTGCGAAATGTGGTTCTTCATCAGATCGTTATACCCAACGATAGACTTGGCCTGCCGGAGGTTGACGATATCCTCGTCGGTGAAATCCGTCACAGTATCCGCGCCCTTGGTGAAGTAGAATTGATCCACTCCGGTGCCACCGGTCATGACATCTGCTCCATTGCCACCAAGCAATTTATCGTTGCCAGCGCCACCGATAAGAATGTCGTTGTCCTGCCCGCCTTTAAGCACATCGTTTCCGGCGCCGCCGTCCAGCTGGTCAATGCCATAGCCGCCTTTCAGAAGGTCTTTGCCATCACCCCCATTCAGGTCGTCATTATCAGCGCCGCCAACCAGAGTGTCATTTCCGCCTTCGCCGTTCAGGGTGTCGTCGCCGGAGCGGCCAAGCAGCTTATCTCGGCCGCCGCCGCCAACCAGGATATCATCACCGCCGCGCCCATCCAAAAGGCCAGCCTGTCCGGATTTCAAAACGAACCAGTCATCCGCAGCAGTGCCGATCTTGCCAGCCCTGACGTCCAACTGCCCCGAGGGCGGTGGAGGTGTGGAACCACCGGAACCACCCGAACTGCTGGTATCAAGCTGCAAAGGCGCAGAGGTCCGTGCAAAGTTCTGGGTCACCATGATGGCGTTCCAGCCGTCATAGTTTCCGACCTCAATCCCAATTCCGATAACGGTCACGTTGGCGTCCAGAATATTCGCGCGATGGCCGGAACTGTTCATCAGGCTGTTGTGCAGATCCTGAACGTCATCCGACAGCCCCGGCGCACCGCGGACACTCTGCCATGCGATGTTTTCAGTCGCACGCCAGCTTCCGGAGAATTCGAAGCCCGCATCTTCCATTCTGTCCGATGGTCGCGAACCTCCGGCGCCGGTATGGCTGAACTTATCGACGTTCAGCATCCACTCGCTGTGATCTTCCGCCGCTGCGTTCAGCCGAAGCTCAAGCTTGACCGGTTGTAAGCCCGCCTTTGCCCGCTCTGCATTGATCAATGCGAGCATCTGCCGCTCTAGATCGCTGGCCGTTGACATGATTCTGCCTCCAATAGATTGCGTTATTTTGGCGGGACATTAGTGGCGAGAACTTGGCGACGAGAAGACACAATCGTGCCGCTCGGGGTTGGTGGGCAGATCGCCACCGGAAGTTGAATCTGAGTTCGCGATTTATCGCGCATTGACGCGGGGTTGCGTCAGCCAGTCGCGAAAAAGCGCGCAACGTCACCCTGAAAACGACAAACCCCCGGGCGATGCCTCGGGGGTCGTCAAATAGTGTCATCCAAAACTGGACGAGGAAGGTGCTTAGAGCAAACCTTCGCGCTGTGCTTTCTTACGTGCCAGTTTACGGGCACGGCGGATCGCTTCAGCTTTCTCGCGCGCTTTTTTCTCGGACGGTTTCTCGAAATGTTGCTTAAGCTTCATTTCGCGGAACACGCCTTCGCGCTGCAGCTTTTTCTTCAGGGCACGAAGCGCCTGATCGACGTTATTGTCGCGAACACTAACCTGCATGTGGTTGTCACCACCTTTCTAGATAGAGTTGCAAGGAAATTGCAGGAATTGGCCGTATAGCAAAGCACCTCTATCTTGTCTAGTACTGGTCCTGATAACCGGAGAACCGCCATGACCACCACCTATGAAGACGCCAAGCAGCAGCTTTTGGATGCGATGCTGACACATGTTCCCTTCGATGGCTGGTCGGAAACCAGCTTTCGCGCGGCGATTGAAGAATGTGGAATGGATGACGTTCTGGTGCGTGCGATTTGTCCGCGTGGTGCCGTTGACCTGGCGTTGACATTTCATGCGCGCGGGGACGCAGTGATGGCAGATCGCCTTAAAACTGAGGATTTGGGCGATATCAAATTCCGTGACCGGATCGCTGCTGCCGTCCGCTTCCGGCTGCAGGCCGTGCCGGATAAGGAGCTCGTGCGCCGGGGTATGACCATGTTTTCGCTGCCAAGCCACGCGGCTGATGGCGCAAGGGCAGTATGGCAAACCTGTGATCTGATCTGGGACACGTTGGGAGACACGTCGGACGACGTGAACTGGTACACCAAGCGGGCGACATTGTCGGGGGTCTATTCCTCGACCCTGTTGTTCTGGTTGGGGGACGATTCGCCCGGGAATCAGAAAACGTGGGAGTTTCTGGACCGTCGTATCGACAATGTCATGCAGTTCGAAAAGCTTAAGGGGCAGGTGAGGGACAATCCTCTGTTCAGACCGTTTCTTGCTGTTCCGAATTGGTTGGCCGGGCAGGTTAAGGCTCCGGCTAAAACCCACGGCACGCTTCCCGGATTCCTGACACCGCGCAAGTAGTCCTCTTGCTACTGGGCCTTGACGTTTCAGCCTGCTAGGCATTGGCCAAAGGAGATCTACCCATGACTCAGATGATGCGCGCCGTTGAAATCACCGAACCCGGCGGTCCGGATGTTCTGCAACTGACAGAACGCCCGATGCCCCAAGCTTTGGCCGGTCAAGTGATCCTCAAAGTCGCCTATGCGGGGGTGAACCGCCCGGACGCTCTGCAGCGCGCCGGTGCCTATAATCCACCTCCGGGTGCCAGTGATCTGCCGGGTCTTGAGGCCGCGGGTGAGGTCGTGGCCATCGGGGCGGGGGTCGAAGACCTATCCGTTGGCGATCAGGTCTGTGCCTTGCTGCCGGGCGGCGGCTATGCCGAATATGTGGCCACACCTGCGGCGCATTGTTTGCCGGTGCCAGCGGGGATGGGCCTAAAAGAAGCCGCCTGCCTGCCCGAGACCTTCTTTACCGTCTGGTCCAACGTCTTTATGCGCGGCAGCCTAAAGGCCGGTGAGCGGTTTCTGGTGCATGGTGGTTCCAGTGGTATCGGCACAACGGCGATTCAGCTGGCGAACGCCTTTGGAGCGCGGGTTTTTGCCACTGCAGGCTCGGCTGAAAAATGTGAGGCCTGTGAAAAGCTGGGTGCCGAACAGGCGATCAACTACCGTGACGCGGATTTCGTAGCCGCGATGCGGGCCGAGGGCGGGGCGAACCTGATACTGGACATGGTGGGCGGCGACTATATCCCACGCAACGTCAAGGCGCTGGCCGAGGATGGGCGGCTGGTGCAGATAGCCTTCCTTCAGGGGCCCGTGGTCGAGCTGAATTTTGCGCTTATGATGGTCAAACGCCTGACCTTGACTGGCAGTACCCTGCGCCCGCAAAGCGATCTGGCCAAGGCAAAAATCGCTTCGGATCTGCACGAAGCGGTCTGGCCTTTGCTCGAGGCGGGAAAAGTTGCCCCTGTCATGGATAGTGAGTTTGATCTGGCTGATGCGGCGGCGGCCCATGCCCGGATGGAAAGCTCTGGCCATATTGGCAAGATTGTTCTGAAAGTTGCGGGATAAAGCTATGTTTCAGGCCACAGCACGCCGATAGAGATGCCAGGTGGCGTGGCCCAGTACCGGCATCACGACGATCAGGCCCAGCAACATCGGGATCGCTCCGATGACCAGCAGCGCGGCAACGATGAATCCGCAGCTCAGGATGACGCCCGGATTGCGACGCAACACCCGTACGGATGTCACCACGGCGACCGGAACGCCCACTTTGCGGTCCAGCAGCAGCGGAAAGCTGACGACGCTGATTGCCAGGGCGACGAGGGCAAACAGAAACCCAACAGCATGCCCGAACAAGATCATGGTCCATCCAGCGGCGGTGGTGAACACTTGGGTTAGAAAGGCACCCAGCGACGCGGGCAGGTCAGGGCCGAGTGTCTGAACATAGATGCTATGCGCGACCATCAGCCAGACCAGAAACAGCATGACCATGTAAAACGCAAAAGCCAGAATTGCACCCAGGGAAGGGGACCGGAATACGCCAAACGCATCCAGCCATCCAGCCTCGCCACCTTGTTCTCGTTTGCGGCTGATTTCGTACAGGCCAAGGGCGGCTACCGGACCCACAAGCGCAAAACCACCAACCAGCGGTGCCAGCAGTGGAACCATGTTTGTGTTCAGCCCAATTCCGAACATCAGAAAACCTGCGATCGGATAGATGAGCACCACGAATATCGCATCGGCCCTTGTATCCAGAAAATCGCTGTATCCTGCCCTCAGGCAGGCCCAAAGATCATCCATCGTCAGCGTACGAACCACTGGCAGGTGCCGTGTATCCGCGCTGCCGATATGGCTGATGTTTTCAGCTAGGTGATCCCCGGTTGCACCTATGTTCCGTGCCGCCCAGGTGATCGGATTGCCAATCGTTTTGTCCATTGCCGTCCCCTCCTGCATTGCGATGTTGCGCAGCGGGGTCAATCCGGCGACTTGTTGCATTTGGCCGGACCAGCCAGCAACGCCTTGGGCATAGTATAGCACAAATTTTCGCGTTTGGGTTGCGCCTCGCGTAATCGTGTCGATTGCCCTGCGTCACAGGCATGTTAGCTTGGCCTGAGGCTAGAGGAGGACAACATGCAGAAAACGGCACGAACCGTCGTCATCCATGAACACGGCGGCCCCGAGGTTCTGAAGATCGAAGATCGCCCACTTGGTGAACCCGGCCCCGGTGAGGTTCGTATTCGTCATCATGCCTGCGGGCTGAATTTCATTGATGTATATCAGCGCACTGGGCTGTATCCGCTGGATCTGCCTCAGGCTTTGGGCATGGAGGCCGCTGGCGTGATCGAAGCCGTCGGGGAAGGTGTAACGCATCTGGAACCCGGGCAGCGCGCGGCCTATGCTGCCTCTCCACCCGGAGCCTATTGCGAGGCACGGGTCATGCCCGCCGCACAGGTGTGCCCGCTTCCGGATGGAATTTCTTTTGATGCGGCGGCCGCGATGATGCTCAAGGGGATGACAGTCGAATATCTGTTTCATCGCACCACACCGCTAAAACGCGGGGATACCGTGTTGTTTCATGCAGCTGCCGGGGGTGTTGGCTTGATTGCCTGCCAATGGGCCAAATCCGAGGGGATCACGTTGATCGGTACTGCCGGAACCGATGAAAAATGCAGTTTGGCGCAGTTCAACGGTGCCGCGCATTGCATCAATTACCGGACCGAGAACTTTGCCGAGCGTGTCGCGCAGATCACCAAGGGCAAAGGCGTAGACGCGGTGATGGATTCTATCGGGTCGGACACGTTTGACGGGTCGCTCGACAGCCTGAAACCGCTGGGCATGATGATCTCGTTCGGCAATGCTTCTGGCCCGGTGCCTTTGATCGACATTGGCATTCTGGCCAAGAAAGGATCGCTCAAGATAACGCGGCCAACGCTCTTCACACATATTTCGGACCACGCGGTCTGTCAGGCCATGGCGCGGCGCCTGTTCAACAAGGTCGAAGGCGGCGAGGTCAAAATCCACATTGATCAGAGGTTCCCGCTGGATCAGGTGGCCGAGGCCCATCGCGCACTTGAGGCGCGCCATACCACAGGCAGCACTGTTCTTGAGCTGTAAATGAAAGGAACCCGGCGTTTGTGCCGGGTTCCGTCACTGTTTTCTTAGAACCGGTAGGTGGCGCGGGCCTGGATTGTGGTCGCGTCCACATCAATTCCGGTCGAATCGAAATCGTTGAATTCGTGATACAGGATTTCGCCTCCAACGCTGACATTGGGGGCGACAATTTGTTCATACCCAGCGCCGATGAACCAACCATCGTCACTGCCAAGATTGTCAGTACTCGCCTCGGCATAGCCCCCGATACCATATAGCAGCCCCACCGGAGTCACTTTGTATCCGGCGCGTGCTTTCAGGCGCCAAACGTCTTCGACCTCGACGCCGGGGGTCAGTTCAATGCTGGTCCAGTCATAGTCAAAGCCGCCACCGACAACCCAATCCCCCAGATCATAATCATATCCCAACACGATACCACCAATCGCGCCATCACCGTCGACGCCCGAAACATTGGTGTCGATATCGGCATAGCCGACCTGAAGGCCGCCGTAAAAGCCCGTCCAGTTGCCCGAGGATTGCGCCGAGGCGCCTCCGGCCGCAATAGAGGCGATAAAGGCCGCAATAAAAAATCTTCCTGTCATTCTGTTAACCTTTCTTTCGAATTGGTCTTCAGCAAACCTGTGCTGCTCATTTGTACGTGGTATTGCCAGGGCCCGGTCTGACGACCGGATCGCTGTTTTTTGGCTGTTTCCGTACCTGATTTCTGTGCCTCTGCCTTGGGGCACTGGCCCGCGTTAATGGGGCTCGTTCCTGTTTGAACAATTAGGGCGAAAAATGGCGGTTTCAAATGACAATCGGCGGCAGGGTGAACTGCCGCCGATCCGGTGTTTTTCTTGGGCGGATTATTGCGCCTGCAATTCCGAAGGGCTCTTGTCGGCGATATCTTTCCAGTTGGTGTCGGCGCGCTCGTTAAAGCCGGGGATGTCGCCTTCCCAGCGTTCCTGAATATCTGCGGACAGATTCAGGTACAGCTTGTTGTCGACGATTCTCCAATAGTTCGGGTCGCCGTCAAACTTGAAGCCCATCGCGGTGCCGAATGCGCAATAGCCACCATATGCGGGCAGGTAGGCTTCGGGGTTTTCTTCAAACGCGACTTTGTTTTCTTCCGAGGCAAAGCGGTACAAGGCTTCGTTGTGCAGCGCAGTGATGCGGTAATCGCCCTTGGTGGCTTCGCCAGCGGTGAAGTAAGCGACCGGGTCATAGCCCTGCAGCGCCAGACCGGTCGAACTTGCGTTCAGTTCGACGCCTGCAGCCAGGGTTGAGCTTGCGATGGCAACAGACAGCGCGACGCCGCCGATAAGGGATTTGATCTTGTTCATTGTTTTCACCTTTCGTGAATCGAGCTGCCGGGGGATTCCGTAATTGAGTCTGGGCAACCCTGATTGTTTTGTTCCGTGCGGTCGGTAATTGGCCGCCACGACCCCGAAGTGGGCAGCGTATTGATCACGTTCAAAACAACTAAAGGTGATTGTGTGCTGGCAAACGGATCCTGTGCGTTTCCGCTCAGGATCCTTGGGTGCGCGTTTCAGTAAGGATTAGGGTTCAACCCGGAACCGGCGGGGTTCCAGCCAGCCGATGACCGGCTTGCGACTTGCGGCATATCCTGCAACCGAACGTTCCAGCCGATCCGCAAGAACGGGCAACCGGCTGACTGGAACCTTCGGGAACAGATGGTGTTCGCGGTGGTAGAACATCAGATAGGCCAGCCGCGCCAGCACCCCGCGCTGACTGCGCGCGGCAACGCCACTGTCATGCGTGCCCTGATGGGTTATCCAGACCGCAAACAGGGCGGCAAGGCATTGGGCTGTGCTCATCGCAGCCACGTGCAGCAGCAGGGTTTGCGATCCGCTCAGCACAGCAGCGGCGATCACGGCAAGCACCAGCCCCCAGTCGATCAGGATGCGGCGACGGGCCTTGACGTTGGCGATCCGCCAGGCCGCACGGTTGATGTCGAAGGGAAACCGGGGTCCGTATACCAAGACCTGCGCCAGAGTCATGTGCCCGCAATTCCCCTCGCAATCGCCCGGACCCATGGCGTGTTTGTGATGCAGCAGGTGGCATTGGCAGAAAGCGTGATTAGAACCCAACATAAACGCGCTGAGCACATGCATCACCAAGGAATCCTGCCGCCGCGACAGCCCCAGATTGCCGTGGATCGCTTCGTGGTTCAGGCGCAGGGCGCACAGAAAGAACAGAAAGCTGGCGATAGCACCAAGTGGCCAGAGGGCAGTGCTGTAGAGCGTCAGAGACAGCAGCAGCCAGGGCAGCGGCAGCATCGGTTCCTTGATCTTGTTCCAGCGGTTCAGGGGAACCAGGTCGGCCCATTGGATGCCTTTCGGGGCGAGTTCGGGCGGGCGTTTGGGCTGGATCATGTCATGCTCCTTCTTGCAACTTTTTCTGAGATTTCTGTATTGAGAGAAATTTGAGGGTAAAATTTTTAGGGCGACTTGTCCCCTTGTCCCTTGGGCAGCAGCCGGGCGATGCGTCCGCCAAGTTTGACGATTGCCAGTTGAACGCGGCGAGGTAGACGGTTCACATCGACATACCAGTCGTCGAACATTTGCATGGTTTCTAGCGTCTCATCAATCCGCTGGCGCACTTTGGGCGAGGTGCCGTCGCTCTGGGCCTCTTGGGCCACGATACGCAGCGCGTCCAGGGTGGGGGCGTATTCCCGCTCGCGGCGGCCTTCGACCACGGCTTTGGTCAGGTCAAACATGTCCCGGATCGAATGAAAGTGATCGCGCCGGTCACCCAGGTTTCGGCTGGCTTTGATCAGCTTCCAGCCTTGCAGTTCCTTCAGCCCGGTCGAGACGTTCGAGCGGGCCAGCCCGAGCGTTTCACAGATCTCATCTGCAGTCATCGGTTCGGGCGAGATGTGCAATAGCGCGTGGATTTGCGCGACCGAGCGGTTCACACCCCACTTGGTACCCATTTCCCCCCAATGGAGGATAAAGTCGCGCATGGATTCAGTAAGGTGCATGATTGCATCCAGTAATTTCTGTAATGACAGAAATTACAGATAGAAATGATTCGATCAAGAACCAATTAACTCAGGCGGATATCAGGTCTTGGACCCGATCCTGGGTTCGGTGCCAGCTTTGATGCGCGAGATATTGGCGGCATGGCGCCAGTACACAAGCAATGTCAGGACGATTCCCAGAATAAACGTCGACCCGTCACTCAAAACCATGACCCAGGTTGTAGACAGGGACGCTGCTGCAAGGGCCCCAAGCGACGAAATCCGCCAGATGGCAGCGGCCACCAGCCAAGTTATGCAGCAGGCAATGCCCACGCCCCAGTCAAGCGCTAGCCAGAGGCCCAGAAAGGTCGCGACACCCTTGCCACCTTTGAAGCCCAACCAGACTGGAAAACAGTGGCCCAGAAACGCGGCCAATGCGGCGACCTGTACGGCGTCTTCCCCGGCCATGGCACGGGCGAGCAAGACGGCAGCGGCCCCTTTCCCGGCGTCAAAGATCAGAGTCAGCGCGGCGGCGGCCTTGTTGCCGGTGCGAAGTACATTGGTCGCCCCAATATTGCCTGACCCGATATCGCGCAGATTTCCCAGTCCCATCACCTTGGCGATGATCATGCCAAAGGGGATCGACCCCATCAGATATCCAATCGCGGCCCAGAGGATCAGCTGGGTCATCGTACTGTCGATCAGGGGCATCAGGGTCTCCGGTAAACTTCTTGGCCTGCTACATAGGTTGCGGTGACCTTACCTTGCATCCTCTGGCCGTCAAATGGCGTATTCTGCGATTTGGATCTAAGCGTGAACCGGTCCAGCACAAATGGCACATCCGGGTCGAACAGAACCAGGTCGGCCGGCGCGCCCTCAGACAGGCGACCGCTGTCCAGACCCAGTCGTTTAGCGGGGTTCAGAGCCATCGCGCGGAACAGAGTCGGCAAGTCCAGTTGATCCGCATGGTAGAGACGCAGCGCGGCAGGCAGCAGTGTTTCCAGCGCCACCGCGCCCGAGGCTGCCTCTTCAAACGGCAGGCGTTTGCTTTCTTCGTCCTGTGGTGTGTGCATGGAACTGATGGTGTCGATCAGACCGGAGCGCACGGCCCCGATCACCGCCTGCCGATCATCTTCCGACCGCAGCGGAGGCTTGACCTTGAAGAAGGTGCGATAGTCGGCCACATCCAACTCGTTCAGCGTCAGATGGTGGATCGAGGTGCCGGCGGTGATGTTCAGCCCGTTGCGCTTGGCCCGTTCCAGCGCGGGCAGGGCGCGGGCGGTGGTGATCTGATCGGCGTGATAGGCCGCACCCGTCATTTCCAGCAGAGCGATGTCGCGGTCCAGCCCCATACGCTCGGCCATTGGGGAAACGGCGGGCAATCCGCGCAAGGCGGCGAACTTGCCGCTGGTGGCGGCGGCGCCAGCGCTCAGCCCCGGTTCCTGAGGGTGGGCGATCACCAGCGCACCGCAGGATTTCGCATAGGTCAGCGCGCGGGTGAACACTTTGGTATCTGCAATGACATGATCACAGTCGGTAAAGGCGACGGCACCGGCATCCAGCAGAAATCCGATCTCGGTCATCTCGCGCCCTTCGCGCCCTTTGGTCAGGGCCGCCATGGGCAGCACGTTGACTGGGGCATCCGCCTGCGCGCGCCGGGTCGCAAATTCCAGCGTTTCCGGCGTGTCCACGGCGGGTAAGGTATCGGGGCGCGTCACGATCGTGGTCACACCCCCTGCCGCCGCTGCCAGTCCTGCGGATTTATAGCTTTCCTTGTGCCGCTCGCCCGGCTCGCAAACCTTGACGCCGAGATCGACTATGCCCGGTGCCAGGCAATGCCCGCCGCAGTCGATGACCTGCGCGTCAATCGACGGGGCCGCACCTTCGCCCTTGGCCACGATACGGCCATCAGCCACATGCACCCATCCCGGTGCGTCCGCGCCAGTTTCGGGGTCGATCAGGCGGGCGTTGGTGAAGATCAGATTGCTCATGCCATGGCCCTTTCAATAGCGGTTTTGGTAGCAGCGGGATCTGCCTGATACTTGATCAGGTGCTTGTCCCCGCCTTTTGTGACGATTTGAACAAAGCTACCCATGGTTTTGACAGCCTCGATCTGGTTCAGCGCCACTTTGCGCGGGCCAGGGCCGGTCAGAGTAGTGTCTGTCATTTCCCACGCGGCCGTCAGCTCTTCTGAGGCCAGATACCACGCACGAATGCCGATTGCAGCTAGGCCCGCTGGCGCGCCGGTCCACACATAGGGATTACCGATCAGCCAAAGAATGATCATGGCCCCTGCCATAGCCGCGGCTGCCATCCACGTGTTGGTGCGGATATAGGCCCCTTTGTCGGGTGGGAAAGTCACAGGATCAGCCATAGGGCACCTCCGATAACCAGAAGGATCAGCAGCACCAGAACCGCAGAGCCCATGCGACGCGGTCTGTCATTTTGCGGTGCGGATTGCGGCGCCGAATACGGTTTCGCGCTTTCCGTCTCAATCCGGCCACCTGCCCAGCTTGTTGCTTCTTCGGTGTAGAGGCCGATCAGGCGCAGCCTGCGGTCGGGGCGCAAAGCGGCTGCACGACCGCGAAATACGGCGCTGCGGACCACCAGAACCCAGCCGTCAATCGCATCCAGCGCTGTGTGGTCCAGCTGATCTGCGGACACGTCGCAGCCCTCGGTCAGATAGCCATAGAGGCCAAGGTCTTCGAGGTCCGAGACGGGAAAGACGTCAACCTGTTCGGGATCCAGCCCCGCTACCCCTAGAATCTGATCGGCGGCTCCGGGTTCGCGCAGAAACTTGGCCTCTTCCGGGCGCATGTCGAGTGCGAACAGGCGGATAACGCCGTGTTCATGGGATGCGACGGCCAGATCGCTCATGCGGCCTCGCGCAGATTGCGGGCCAGCAGTTCCATCGCAGCCATGCGGACGGCGACACCCATCTCAACCTGCTCCTGAATGACCGAGCGGTTGATATCATCGGCTAGCGTTCCGTCAATCTCGACCCCGCGGTTCATTGGGCCGGGATGCATTACAATGGCATCGGGTTTGGCCTGCGCCAGTTTGGCGGCATCCAGCCCGTAGCGATGATAGTATTCACGTTCCGAGGGGATGAACCCGCCATCCATCCGCTCTCTCTGAAGGCGCAGCATCATCACGACATCGACGTCTTGAAGGCCTTCGTTCATATCGTCATAGATCTCGGCTCCAAACTCGGCAAATTGGCTGGGGACCAGCGTTGGTGGGCCGATCAGGCGAATGCGGTTTTCCATCTTGCCGAGCAGGATCAAGTTCGACCGCGCCACGCGGGAATGGGCGACGTCGCCGCAGATCGCGATGTTCAACCGGTGCAGGCGACCCTTGGCGCGGCGAATGGTCAACGCATCCAGCAGCGCCTGTGTCGGGTGCTCATGCCGCCCGTCGCCTGCGTTCAGTACGGCGCAATTCACCTTCTGCGCCAACAGATCAACCGCGCCGGAATGCGGGTGCCGCACCACCAGAAGGTCGGGATGCATTGCGTTCAGCGTCATCGCCGTGTCGATCAGCGTCTCACCCTTTTTGATCGAGCTGGCCTGCATTGCCATATTCATCACATCCGCACCCAGCCGCTTGCCTGCCAGTTCGAAACTGGCCTGAGTACGGGTCGAGTTCTCAAAGAACATGTTGATTTGCGTCAGCCCGGCCAGCACATCCGAGTGCTTGTTCGGTTGCCGGTTCATCTCGACATAGGTCTCGGCCAGATCAAGAATGGCAGTAATATCGGATTGGGACAGGTGCTCGATGCCAAGAAGGTGACGATGGGCGAAACGCATGGGCGGACTCCTGTCTGACAATCGGCCCGCTTATAGAAAGCCGCGCCGCGCAAGGCAACCTTGGGATCAAGGCGTTAGGGCAGTTTCTCGCATCCGCCTTCAGGCAAACACTGCTCGCCGGGTTTGCACCATTTGCCATAGCCGCAGTCGACGGCCTTAACCGGGACACATCCCTGATGGTCCGAGCATTTGAATCCGGGGCGACATTGCGATCCGGTTTTCTCGCACAAGAACCAACCAGGCTGTGCGCATCCTCCGCCTGGCAGGCAGGATGATCCGGCCGCACAGGTCAAGCCGTCGTCACAGGTGATGGGGCTGCCGCTGGTGGCTGAATCCGGGTCGAATTCGGGGGTGTTTCGCTGGCATTCCCCGCGCGCGTTGCAAAAGCTGTCGCCGGGGCAGTCCAGACGCGTGGTGCATGCGTTGGCCCCTTTGGGTGCGCAGCGCAACCCGCCTGCCACGCAGCGCTCGAACGGCCCGCAGCTGCGGCCGCCGCCGCAATAGGTGCCGCCCAGCGGGATGCAATGATTGTCGAAACTGCATCTTTGCCCACCGGAACAGCACCGACTGCCACAGGCGAACTGCCCCGCGCGGCACTGGTCGTTACGGTCAAACAGCTGCGCCGAAACAGGCCCGCTGGCCATGGCCAACAGCGCCCAAATTGAGAGGATTCGAAACAGGATCAGCATGATTGCCCAATGGTCGGTGCGACCGAGCGCGCAATCAAGGCCAATTCGCTTTCCCTCGGTCAAAAGGAGGTTAGATTGAGTGTTATGGAATCGGCTTTGGACTTTCACACAGCGCGGGCTCTGCTGGACTGGCAGATTGAACTGGGCGCGACGGATGCGATCGGGGATATCCCGGTGAACCGCTATACGTTGCCCGACACAGCGCCCAAATCCAAAAAGCCCACAGCGGTACAAACGGCGCCGGAAAAGCCCAAGCCGGTCGATGCGTTGGCGATTGCCGATTCAGTCGCCAAGACTGCTGGATCGCTGGACCAGTTGCGCGCTGCGATGGATGCGTTTGATCATTGCGATTTGAAACGTGGTGCGCGCCATTTGGTGTTTGCCGACGGGACGCCGGGTGCTCGGGTGATGATTATAGGCGAGGCTCCGGGCCGGGATGAAGATCGCGAGGGCAAGCCCTTTGTTGGCCGGGCCGGGCAGTTGCTGGACAGGATGTTGTCCGCGATTGAGCTGAACCGTGCCGAAAACGTCTATATCACCAATGTTCTGCCCTGGCGGCCCCCGCAGAACCGGGATCCCAAGCCCGAAGAGATCGGCATGATGAAGCCGTTTCTGGAGCGCCACGTCGCATTGGCCAAGCCCGAGGTTCTGGTCGTGATGGGCAATATCAGCTGTCAGGCGGTGCTGGGCAAACGCGGTATAACTCGGTTGCGCGGCCAGTGGGATCAGGCTTGGGGGCTGCCGGTCATCCCGATGTTTCACCCTGCTTACTTGCTGCGGCAACCGCCAATGAAACGGCAGGCTTGGGCAGATCTGTTGGAGTTGAAGGCCCGGTTGGAGGGCAAGTGATGCGCATCCTGGCCTTTTCCGACCTGCATATGGCGCGCAGCCGGGCGGTCGAATTGGTTGCCGCCAGCGCCGAGGCGGATCTGGTGATCGGTGCTGGTGATTTCTGCAATATGCGGCAAGGGCTGGATCAGGCGATGGAGATGCTTGCAGGCATTTCGGCCCCTCTGGTCCTAACCCCCGGCAATGCCGAAAGCGTCCAAGAGCTGACAGCGGCTGTGCCCGAAGGTGTCCACGTGCTGCACGGCACCGGGATGACTGTGGACGGGGTGCGCCTGTTTGGTCTGGGATATGGTGTGCCCGTGACGCCTTTTGGCGGTTGGTCCTGCGATCTGACCGAGGCCGAGGCCGCCGAGTTGCTGGATCGGTGCGACGCTGCCGATATTCTGATTACGCATTCTCCGCCCAAAGGGCATGGCGATGTCACGTCGATGGGCGGCGCCGTCGGTTCGGTCGCGGTGCGCGACGCGATCGAGCGGGTGCAGCCGCAGCTTTCTCTGCATGGCCATATCCATGACAGCTGGGGGTATCGCGGGGCAATCGGGCGCACCCAGGTGGCCAATCTGGGGCCCAAACCAAATTGGTTTGAGCTGCATTGATGATCGAAACTGTAACCCTTCTGGCGTTTATCCCGGCCGCGCTCGCTCTGAACCTCACACCCGGAGCTGATATGATGTTCTGCTTTGGGCAGGGCCTGCGCAAAGGCGCACGGCCCGCGCTTGCGGCCAGCGCCGGTATTTCTGCAGGGTCGATGGTGCATGTCCTGCTGGCTGGGCTTGGGTTTGGCGCGGCGGTATCCACGCTGCCCTGGCTGTTTGATGTGATCCGTTGGTTGGGGGTGGCCTATCTGCTGTATCTGGCCTGGCGTTCGATCCAAAACGGTGCCGTGCCGGCCGAGGCACCGGCACATAGCGGGAAACTTGCGTTTCGTGATGGGCTGCTGGTCAATCTCACCAATCCAAAGGTCATCCTGTTCGTGCTGGCCTTCATCCCGCAATTTGTGGACCCGACCTTGGGGCCAATCTTGCCGCAGTTCCTGACCCTTGGCCTTATCATCGCGGTGGGCGGCTTTGTGGTGAACGGGATGGTCGGCATGTTTGCCGGTGGCGCGGGCCGAGTCTTGGTCTCGAACCCGCGTGCCTCGCGTTTCATGGGCTGGGTGACCGGAGGGATTTTTACGGCGCTCGCCATTCGGCTTGCTATTATGGAAAGGGCCTGACGTCATATGTCACGCATCGACGAAAGCAAAAAATTCATTCCAGTTCGGATCGCCGTCCTCACTGTCTCGGATACGCGGACGCTGCCCGAGGACCGATCGGGACAGACTTTGGTGGATCGGATTCAGGCGGCGGGCCATTTGGTCGCGGACCGCAAGATCCTTCCGGATGAGCGCGCCCAGATTGCAGAACAGCTGCGCGTGTGGATCGCAGATCCTGAAATAGATGCCGTCATCTCGACCGGGGGTACCGGCCTGACAGGGCGCGACGTTACAGTCGAGGCGCATCGGGATGTCTACGAGAAGGAAATCGACGCATTCGGTACGGTTTTTACAATCCTGTCGATGCAAAAGATCGGCACCTCTGCCGTCCAGTCGCGCGCCACAGGTGGCGTCGCCGGGGGCACCTATCTGTTTGCATTGCCCGGCAGCCCCGGTGCCTGCAAGGATGCCTGGGATGGAATATTGCTAAAACAGTTCGATTATCGTCACCGGCCCTGCAATTTCGTGGAAATTATGCCCAGATTGGACGAACATCTGCGACGGAAGTAAGCTGGTTACACGTTCAAATGTGTATTACCGCTTTGTGGCTTGGCATTTTTCGGGGCAAAGCTACCTTTTGAAATGCCAGCCTGATGCGAACGGGGTGATAGTAAATGCGCTTTCTGAGGCAGAGCCTTGCCGGAGTTTTCCTGACGTCCTTGACGTTGGCACTCTTGTTTGTGGCGGTTCAGATGATCGCGGGTGCAGTGCAGGATGTTCTGACGCGCGAGGATGCCGCTCCGCAGGCGCGGGAGCGCATTTTTGCGGTTACTGTCCGGAATGCCGAAGTGGAAACCGTAACGCCTCATCTTGAAGCATTTGGTGAGGTGCAAAGCCGCCGCCGCCTGGAACTACGTGCAGCGCTTGGTGGCCGTGTGATAACCTTGTCCGAAGATTTCGAAGATGGCGGTGCTGTCACTGCAGGAGAGGTTCTGGTCGAGCTTGATCCGGCGGATGCACAATCGGCGCTGGATCGCGCCAAGTCGGACCTGCTGGATGCTCAGTTTGAGGAACGCGATGCCGAACGGTCGCTGCTACTGGCGCAGGATGAGCTGAACTCGGCCGAGGCGCAGGCCGAATTGCGGGGCCGTGCCCTGCAGCGTCAAAAAGACTTGAAAAGCCGGGGAGTAGGCGCGGCGGCATCCGTGGAAGAGGCGGAACTGGCCGAGGCATCGGCACAGCAATCTGTTTTGGCCCGTAGGATCGCGCTGGCACAGGCGGAATCGCGCGTCGATCAGGCAACGACTTTGCTGGCCCGTGCCCGTATCGCGCTTGCGGCTGCCGAACGTGATTTGGAAGACATGACCATCCACGCTCGGTTTGGGGGAACATTGACCGACGTGACTTTGGTTGAGGGTCGCCTGGTGTCAGCCAACGAAAAACTGGCCGAATTGGTTGATCCTAAAGCACTTGAGGTGGCCTTTCGCGTCTCGACCGCGCAATTCGTGCGCCTGCTGGATGCTGAAGGGGATCTGATCAATTCCCCGGTCACTGTATCGCTAGAGGTCACAGGAGCAGATCTTGCGGCACAGGGCCGCATAAGCCGCGATAGCGGCTCGGCCGGAGAAGGGCAAACTGGTCGCCTGCTTTATGCCTTGCTCGAGGATACTTCGGGATTCAAGCCTGGTGATTTCGTGACAGTCTCGGTTCAGGAACAGCCGCTTGAGAACGTGGTGCGCCTGCCGTCCTCGGTTCTGGATTCAGCAGGGACGGTTCTGATTCTGGGCAAGGATGACCGGCTTGAGGTTCTACCGGTGCAGTTGATCCGCCGTCAGGGTGATGAGGTGCTGCTGCGCGGGCGGGGGTTGGAAAGTCGCGAGGTTGTCATTGGTCGAACGCCTCTGCTTGGGGCCGGTGTCCGGGTCAGGCCGCTGCGGGATGAGGCCAACGCAGGGGGCCAGACGGATATGGTCGAGCTGTCCGAGGAACAGCGTGCCCAGCTGGTGGCGCAGGTCGAAGCCAGTGATGCATTGCCTCAAGATGTCAAAGCCCGCGTGCTTGGCCAACTGGGCGAAGCCAAGGTTCCCGCGTCGTTGGTGCGCAGCATCGAAAACCGAGCCGGAGGTTAGGCGCGATGATGCGCGAAATTCCCGGCGCGGCTGGGGGGATACTCAGCTATTTCACGCGCCACAGGACGGTCGCCAACCTGCTGCTGCTAGTTATGCTGGTGCTGGGCGCGGCGGCCATCCCGAATATGCGGGCGCAGTTCTTTCCCGATGTGATCCTTGAACGGGTGGATGTCAGCGTTAGCTGGGATGGAGCTGGTCCTGAAGATGTCGATAATGGCATCGTTCAGTTGTTGGAGCCGGCCCTTCTGGCCGTTGAAGGCGTGTCCAGCACCTCTTCGACTTCGCGCGAGGGCACAGCCCAGATCCGGATGGAGTTCGAGCCGAACTGGGATATGTCTCGCGCGGTCGAAGAGGTCAGAACAGCGGTCGACAGTGTCACCAACCTGCCAGACGACGCTGATGAGCCGACCATCCGACGCGGTGCCTGGCGCGATCGCGTCACGGATGTTGTCGTCACCGGCCCTGTCGATCCTGAACAGCTGGCCAAGTTCACCGATGAGCTGATCAACCGTTTGTTCGCTGTTGGCGTGACCCGCACCACGATCCGGGGCCTCGCCGCGCCGCGCGTTGTAGTCGAGGTGCCCACAGCACAGCTGATCGCCAACGACATCACCCTATCCGAGATCGCCATAGCCATCGCTGCCGAGGTCAACGCCAATCCGGCAGGGGATGTGACAGGGGCCAATGCGCGCATTCGCACCGGCACCGAAAAGCGCAGCCCGGAAGAGATCGAAGGGATTACGCTGCGCAATTTCACCGATGGCTCAAAGCTGTTGATCGGTGATGTGGCGCAGATCCGGATCGAGGGGGTTACCCGAAACCGCAGCTATTTTGTTGGCAAGAACCCGGCAATGTCCGTCCGTGTGGACCGGTCAAATCTGGGCGACGCGATAGAAATTCAACACACGGTCGAAGATGTCGTCTCGCAGATGCAAGCCAGCCTGCCCGAGGGCGTAAAGGCCGAGCTGATCCGGACACGGGCGCAAGCGATCACCGACCGGCTGGATATTCTGGTCGATAACGGGCTGGTTGGGCTGGGTCTTGTGGTCTGCCTTCTGTTTCTGTTTCTGAATGCGCGGATTGCCTTTTGGGTTGCCGCGGGTATCCCGGTGGCAATGTCGGCGGCGATTGCGTTCATGTATATCGGTGGCCTGTCGATCAACATGGTTTCGTTGTTCGGCTTGATTATCACTCTGGGTATCGTCGTGGATGACGCCATCGTTGTGGGTGAACATGCCGATTTTCGCGCGCGACGGCTGGGTGAGCCACCAATGGTGGCCGCCGAACGCGCCGCACGTCGCATGGCGATGCCGGTCTTTGCTGCGACGCTGACCACGGTTATTGCCTTTTTTGGCCTGACTGCGATTGGTGGACGTTTCGGAGAGTTAATCCGCGATATCCCCTTCACGGTGATAGCGGTATTGATCGCCTCGCTGATCGAATGCTTTCTGATCCTGCCCAACCATATGGCCCACGCGATTGCGCACTCTGCCAAGGAACATTGGTATGATCTGCCGAACCGTGTGGTTAACAAGGGGTTTCGCTGGGTGCGCGATACGCTGTTCCGACCGCTGATCGCCTGGGTAATCTGGGCACGCTATGTGGTGGTGTCGGCGATGATCGTCATTCTGGCCAGCCAGATTTCCCTGTTCATCCGCGGGGACGTGAACTGGCGGTTCTTCAATGCGCCCGAGCGTGGATCGGTTACAGGCAATTTTATCATGGCCGAGGGCGCAGGCCGCGCGGATACGTTGGCCATGATGCACCAACTACAGGCCTCGGTAGAGGCGCTTGGCCAACGCTATGAAGAGCGGCACGGGCGCAACCCCATTGATTACGTGCTGGCCGAGATCGGGGGATCCGCGGGCCGTGCACTTTCGGCAGCGGATGGCAAGGACACGGATTTGCTGGGCGGGATTTCGATCGAGTTGATAGATGCCGACCTGCGCCCCTATTCGAGCTTCGAGTTTGTCGGAGAGTTGCAGGAAATGGCGCCAAGCCATCCCAAACTTGAGCTGCTCAGCTTCAGGGGCTGGCGGTCTGGTCCGGGAGGAGATGCGATTGACGTGCAGCTCTACGGCGCCGATGTGAACACGCTTAAAACGGCTTCCGAGGACTTGCAGGTCGCGCTTTCGAAATACCCTGAGGTTTCAGCGCTGGAAGACAATCTGGCCTATGACAAGGAAGAATACATTTTGGATCTGACCGCGCAGGGACAGGCGCTGGGCTTTCGGATCGAAACATTGGGCCGGGTGCTGCGGGACCGTCTGAACGGGATCGAGGCCGCGACCTTCCCGGATGGCCCGCGCAGTGCCGAGATCCGGGTTGAATTGCCTGAAGGAGAACTGACCGCCGATTTCCTGGAACGCACACTGATGCGCACGCCCGATGGAGTCTATGTCCCGTTGGCCGATATCGTTTCGGTTCAGCGCAAATCCGGATTCTCGACCGTGCGGCGGGAAAACGGACTGCGGGTGATTTCGGTCTATGGCGATATCTCCGAGGATGATCCAACACGCGCGGCCGAGATTGCCCGTGCGATGAGCGAGGAAATTCTGCCCAATATCGCAGCCACACGTCAGGTCGAGTGGACCATGGCAGGTCTGAGCGAGCAGGAAGAAGAGTTTCTGTCCGAAGCCCGTACCGGTCTGATCCTGTGCCTGACGGGCATCTATCTGGTGCTGGCCTGGGTCTTTGCCAGTTGGACCCGACCATTGGTGGTGATGGCGATCATTCCGTTTGGTTTGGTCGGAACCATTTGGGGTCATTA
Source organism: Ruegeria sp. YTSA226 (assembly GCF_059609905.1). Taxonomy (NCBI): domain Bacteria; kingdom Pseudomonadati; phylum Pseudomonadota; class Alphaproteobacteria; order Rhodobacterales; family Roseobacteraceae; genus Ruegeria; species Ruegeria sp. YTSA226. The sequence goes on along the minus strand of NZ_JBXWMQ010000003.1, from coordinate 308,065 downwards.
TATCTGGGAGGTCCCGCTCAGCATGTTCACGGTCGTTGGCCTGCTTGGGATGACCGGAATCATCATCAACGACTCGATTGTTCTGGTGACGACGATTGACGAGTATCAGCAGACTCGTGGGCTGATGCCCTCCATCGTCGAGGGGACATCGGACAGATTGCGGCCAGTAATGCTTACGACGCTGACCACGGTTCTGGGCCTGACCCCGCTATTGTACGAAGGATCGCAGCAGGCACAGTTCCTCAAACCGACCGTGATCACGCTGGTCTATGGGTTGGCGTTTGGTATGGTGCTGGTATTGCTGCTCGTTCCTGCCCTGCTGGGGATCCTGAACGATCTGTCGCGGCCAATGACGGCCATGCGTCGCGCAATTCGGGCGCCGGATCGTGTGGTGCAGGGGGCGCTTGTTGTCACCGGGTTTGCCTTGATGCTCTGGTTTGCGTTGACGATGATCTGGCCTGCGGTGACCGGGTCTCCACCGGGCCTTGTTTCGGGGCTTTATGCCGGGCCAGAGGGCCCCTCAATCCTGCGGATGGGGTTAGGAGCTTTTACTGCCGGCGCCACGGTGATTCTGGTGGTGAGCATTGTTTTGTCGGGCCTGTTGTACGCCCGTCTCAAAGGACGCACCGCCTAGCCCTGACGTAGTGCGGTTTCCAGCAGGTTTGAGACCCGGTCGCTCATGGGCAGTGCGCCTTGTCGGATCAAGTCCAGTGGAAACCAGCGTGCATCCATTGCGTCATCCCCCGCAACCGGTTGCCCGGTCTGATACCGGCAGGCCACGCCAACCAACAGGTAATGAGACAGAACAGCGCCCAGGGCGTCGCGGCGTAAAAGGTCTAGATTATCCAGATAACGCAACGGTTCAGCGATGACCGAAGTTTCTTCGCGCAGTTCCCGCTGTGCTGCCTGCAGGACGGTTTCGCCCCATTCCACATGGCCGCCGGGAAAGCCCCATAGCCCCTTATCCGGTTGCTTGCTGCGCTGAACCAGAAGGACGTGCCCGTCATGAATGACGACCGCAAGCGCACCGATTTTCGGAGTTTGCATCATGGGGTCAGCCAGCGCTGCACCCCAGAATGTCCACCGCGTGATTGGCACCCAGAACAGTGATCCGGATCTTTGAGCGATCCAGCGCAAACGGACCGCCCGAGGCGTTGATCACCTCGGATGTGGCGACCAGAGTACCGCCCTGCCGTTTGGCGTCGGTTTGCGAGGCCCACAGCTCGGGGTTGCCGGGTTCGATCACGGCGATCTCGCGGCCACCTGCGGATGGCATGGTGACGCGCGCCTCGATCTGCATTCCGTCAGATGTCGGGGTCAGGTGGCACCGCGCGTTGGCGACCCGGGCTTCTTTGGCGGAATAGGGACGCTTGGCCAGTGCCGCCGCGATCGTCGGGTTGCGCTCTGCCTCAGCGTTCAGGGTATGATCGAAGCCCAAACGTTCCGGGATGCAGACGTCTTTGCAGACCCCCAGATCCACCGTGCCTTTCAGCCGCACGGGTTTGGCCGGGTTCTTCGGCGAAATCTCGACCGGCAGGACCATTTGATTTTCGTATCCAATCGACTGCAGGCCATTCTGGTCAAAAACATCCGGCGCGGGCCATGTGATCGACACGCTGCCGACATTGGTTGATCTTTTCCAGTCGAACTGTGGCGGAATACCCGCATCGCCCGGCGCCCGCCAATAGGTCTTCCAGCCGTCCTGCAGGGTCACCCGCAGCGCCCCAAGATAGGCTCCATTTGCTGTGCGCCCGCCGTCCAGGATATCCAATTCGGCCACCGAGCCGACCACTTGTGCAGATGCCGGTCCAATCGCGCCAACGGTCACGGCAAGGGCGGCTGCCAGAAATGTCTTGTGAATGTTCATACCCTATAAATGCGTGGTCTCGAGGCGAATTCCAAGTCACGTTCGGGTCACTCGAATGAAATCTAGCGAAATCGCCGCTCGTCCCTTGCCAATACCGGGACTGCGGGGGCATTGTTGATGGGAGCTCAGCAAGAGATGTCGTCTTATGGATCTGACCGGTAAACTGTTGATTGCGATGCCTGGGATGGGCGATCCGCGTTTCGATCATTCGGTTGTCTATATTTGCAGCCATGGCGACGATGGCGCGATGGGTCTGATCATCAACAAACCTTCGGATTTACGCATAAAGACGCTGCTGGGTCAGTTGAACATCGCTTGCCGTATCCCGATCGTGGGTGAGCGCCTGGTGCATTTCGGCGGCCCGGTCGAGATGTCGCGCGGATTCGTCCTGCACAGCGCCGATTATGACGCGAACCTCCATTCCCTGCAGATTTCGGACGATTTCAGCATGACTGCAACGTTGGACGTGCTTGAAGACCTGGCCTCGGGGCAAGGGCCGCTGAATTCTATGCTGACGCTAGGGTATTCAGGCTGGGGACCCGGGCAGCTTGAGGATGAGATCGCGATGAACGGATGGCTCACAACCGAGGCGGATTCGAAGCTGGTGTTCGATGTCCCCGATGATCAGAAATGGGAGGCGGCGCTGGCAACGCTGGGCGTCGATCCTCTGACTTTGTCGGCCAGCGCAGGGCGCGCCTGATCAACTGTCACGTGGCGCTGCGGCCCGGCGCAACCGGTCGTTGATAGCGGCACCCAATCCGTGGTCCGGAATAGGGGACACGGCAATCGGGCGTCCGGTGCTGTTGAGCTTGTGCAAAGCCGCAAACAGATTGGCCGCCGCCTCGGTCAGGTTGCCATCAGCGGACAGGTTCAGGTCGCATTTGACCGGTCCAAATCCCAAGAGAATCTCGTCACCATGTGTAGTCTGCGCGTGCAACCGGACCGCCACGTCCGGGGCGTAATGCGACAGCATCTGTCCGGGTGCTGTTAGCGTGTCGCCCGATTGATGCAGATGCAATGCCGAGCCAAGAGCTGCCTCGATCTGGTCCAAAGCCACCCCTCCGGGGCGTAGCAGAGCAGGTTCTCCAGCGAGGCCGACAATGGTGGATTCCAGTCCGACACCACAGGGACCGTCATCCAGAATGGCAGCGATGCGCCCGTCCAGACCGGCGCGGACATGCGCGGCTGTTGTCGGGCTGATCTGTCCCGAAGGGTTGGCCGAGGGCGCAGCGACCGGCCCGTCGAACATCTCGAGAATAGCCCGGGCAGAAGGATGCGCAGGCACCCGAACCGCCAATGTATCCAGCCCGGCAGTGACAAGCGATGATACACCGTGCCCTTCCCGCAGCGGCAGAACCAGAGTCAGCGGGCCGGGCCAGAACGCCTGTGCCAACGCCTCGGCCTGATCTGACCATTCAACAAACCTGCGCGCGGACTCTACCGATGCGACATGCGCAATCAGAGGGTTGAAACTGGGTCGGCCCTTGGCGGCATAGATGCTGGCGACAGCCTCTCCGTTGCGGGCATCCCCACCCAGCCCATAGACCGTTTCAGTCGGGAAAGCGACCAGCTGTCCCTGCCTCAGAAGATCCGCAGCCTGAGCAATTCCCGCCGGGTCGGCTGACAGTTCGAGTGTAGTGTTAGAGATCATTGTGAGTGACGCCGCGTTTTGATTGCTTGTAGCATAAGGATGGGTACGTAATCGTTCAAACCCAGATGAATAACGGCGAGTCAGCGGATTTCCAACCCCGGCGTCGCGGACCGTTCAAGACAGCCCCGAGGTAATATTATGCCCTATCGCGCACCAGTTGCAGATTACGAATTTCTGTTCCGCCATGCGGTTGATTTTGATCGTATTGCAGCGACCGACAAGTTCGCGGAAGCAAGCGAAGACGTCGTCAGCGCCATCCTGACCGAGGCTGGAAAACTCTGCGAAGAGGTCATGGCGCCGCTTCAGCGGAACGGAGACCTAGAGCCCGCGCGTCTGGAAAACGGCGTGTTGCGTACCTCGCCAGGATTTAGCGACGGTTGGAACGCTATAGCTGAGGGGGGCTGGATCGGCATGAGCGCTGATCCCGAATATGGCGGTATGGGGCTGCCGATGACCTTGACCACTGCCGTCAACGAGATGATGTCTGCGGCCTGCCTGTCACTGCAACTGGCGCCGCTGATGACGCAGGGCCAGATCGAAGCACTGGAGCACCACGCAAGTGATGAGCTGAAGAACCTGTACCTGCCCAAAATGATCGCTGGTGAATGGTCGGGCACGATGAACCTGACCGAGCCGCAGGCGGGATCGGATGTGGGTGCGCTGACGTCGAAGGCAGAACCGAATGGAGATGGCACTTATTCGGTGTCTGGTCAGAAGATCTTCATTTCCTGGGGTGACAACGATTTTGCTGAAAACGTGTGCCATCTGGTGTTGGCACGCCTGCCCGATGCAGTTCCCGGAACCAAGGGAATATCGCTGTTTCTGGTCCCCAAGCACCTGCCGGACGAGAATGGCAATCCAGGTGTGGCAAATGACCTGAAAGTGGTTTCGCTCGAGCACAAGATGGGCCTGCATGGTTCGCCAACTTGCGTGATGCAGTATGATGGCGCCAAAGGTTGGCTTGTGGGTAAGGAACATGGCGGAATGGCTGCGATGTTCACCATGATGAACAACGCGCGACTGGGCGTCGGCGGACAGGGTATCGGTGCCGCCGAAGGCGCCTATCAGCAGGCCCTAGAATATGCGCTTGAGCGGAAACAAGGCAAGACACCTTCGGGCACAATCCTCGATCACGCCGATGTACGCCGGATGCTGATGAGCATGCGTGCGGATACTTTTGCTGCGCGTGCGATCATGCTTGCAAACGCAGCCGCGATTGATATGGCCAATGCAACAGGCGACGCAGACTGGGTTTCGCGCGCGGCCTTGTTGACGCCGATCAACAAGGCCTTCGGTACCGAAACCGGTATGCGGGTTTCGGAAGAAGGCGTGCAGGTCCATGGCGGTATGGGCTTTATCGAGGAAACCGGCGCGGCACAGTTCTATCGCGACGTCCGTGTGACCGCGATTTACGAGGGCACCAACGGCATTCAGGCCATGGACCTTGTCGCACGCAAGATGATGGATGGCGGCGAAGCGGCGTCCCGTTTGCTGGACGAAATCGAGGATCACGCCGAACGTGCGCGTGGGTCGATGCCGGAACTGGCGGGTCCTGTCTGGGAGGCCACGGAAAGCCTGCGTGAAACGACCGAGTGGCTGATATCGCAGTCCGACATGAACACGCGATTTGCCGGCGCCGTGCCCTATCTGAAGGCATTCGCCCGCGTTCTGGGCGGTCACTATCACCTCAAGGCGGCCCTGGCCGAGCCAAACGGCACCCGTTTCAAGCTGGCACGCTTTTATATCAATGCGCTGTTGCCTGAGTTTTCGGGGCTTTTGGTTCAGGCGCAGAACGGTGCAGATGACGTCTTTGCTCTCAGCGCCGAGGAAATGGTAGCTGCCTGATGGACGGTGATACACATTTGACGATCCGCTATCCTTGGCCCGAGGCTCCGGCCCTGGGCGAGGCCGTTGAAATTGCCGAAGGCGTGCTTTGGATGCGGTTGCCGCTGCCTATGGCGCTGGATCACGTCAATATCTATGCGCTGGATGATGGCGACGGATGGACGGTGATCGACACTGGCATGTCCTCGAACAAGACGCGCCGTATTTGGGCGGACCTGATGGCGGGACCGCTGGGGGGAAAACCCGTGACGCGCGTGGTGGTGACCCATCACCATCCCGATCACGTTGGCAATGCTGGTTGGTTTCAATCTGAACACGGGGCCGAGCTGGTCACGTCGCGTACTGCATGGCTGTTTGCACGGATGCTGACTCTGGATGTGCAGGAAAACTGGCCGCAGGAAACGCTGGATTACTACCGAAGCGCCGGGATGGATGCCGATTTCCTTGCCAAAAGGATGACAGAACGGCCCTTCAATTTCTGCGACACGGTCTATCCGATGCCGCTGGGCTTTACCCGGATCAAACAGGGCAGCGTCATTCGTATGGGTGGGCGCGACTGGGATGTTCATATGGGCAATGGCCACGCTCCCGAACATGCAACTTTTTGGAGCCGTGACGATAATCTTGTGATCACGGGTGACCAGGTTCTCAGCTCGATCAGCCCCAATCTGGGCGTCTATGTTACCGAGCCCATGGCGGATCCAGTGGCGGAGTGGATGGAAGCCTGCGAGCGCCTGCAGGACCTGGCGCGCCCGGATCATATGGCGCTGGGCGGGCACAAACTGCCCTTTACCGGCCTGCCGGTCAGGATGAGGCAGTTGATCGACAACCACCACAGCGCGCTGGACCGTCTGCAGAATTATCTGGACCAGCCCAAAACCGCTGCTGAGTGCTTTGTGCCCTTGTTCAAACGCCAGATCGGTGAAGGAGAGTATGGGCTTGCTCTGGTCGAAGCAGTTGCACATCTGAACCATCTCTACCACATTGGTGCTGTTACCCGAACGCGGCACGCGGACGGGGCGTGGGAGTTTCAGCGCAAAGGGTAGAAGGCATGGACAAGATCGAAACCTCAGCCGAGGCAGCGGAATCAGCAGCATTGCCCCGATGTTACGAGGTGCATGCCAACCCGGATGCGAAATCCGGCGCCAAGGACCTGCCCGGCCAGTTGCAAAAGCCCGTAGCCACCAAAAGCTCGGCGCAATGGGCCTATGAACGGTTGATCCTGTATATCCAGAATTTCGAGAATACGCTGGATGCGGATCATGAGGTCGCCATGGGATTTACTGGCGGTGATGCCGGGGTAATGCGGATCGAAGGAATGGGCTATTTCGACCCTGATATCATCACTTTTTACGGCGCAGATGGGTCCGGGGCGCGAACCCAACTCGTGCAGCATGTCAGCCAGTTGAATGTAATGCTGCGAGCGCTGCCCAAATCGGTCGAGGATAAGCCCGCCAATCGCATCGGATTCCGACTGGCGGCTGATCTGGAAGAAAACTGATAGCCTGACTTGCAATTCTCGTCTGCGCAGCCTTGAATGAATCAATCATTTGGGGGGCGCAACGTGGCCACTTTCTCTGCCGTTACAAAAGCATACAAGGGCGCGTGGGCACGCCGCCGGGTCTTTGTGCCGATCTATGTCGTCGTGCGCCTGTTGCTGATTGCGCTGATTGCGCCGGGCGTGGCGATTGCGGTGAACCTAGCGGTTTCGCTCTCCAGCCAGACCGCCCTGACGGATCAGGATATTGCCGCGTTCATCCTGTCTCCGCTGGGGTTTGCGGTCGCAATCGCAATGCTCAGCCTGTTCCTGCTGGCCGAGATCTTTGTCTTCTCGGTCATGGCCGGGTCGCTGAGGATGGGCGAAAGCGATCCGTGGCGCGCGGGGAGCGCGGCGATCAAATTGATCCTGTCGCGCCTGCCTGCGCTGTTTGGATTTGCTGCACGCCTGGTTCTGCGGATCATCCTGTTGATCCTGCCTTTCGCCGCTGTCGCTGCTCTGATCGCCTGGTGGACGCTGACCGAGTATGACATCAACTATTACCTGACCTTCCATCCGCCGTCTTTCTGGATCGCCGTTGCGCTGATCGGAGTTGTGGTGCTGGTCATGGCATGGGTGCTGATCCGCAAGCTGTCCGCATGGGCGCTGGGACTGCATCTGGTTCTGTTCGAAAACCTGCCACCGGCTGATGCTTTCCAGGTCAGCGCGGATCGGATGGAGGGCAAGCGCGGGCGGCTCAAGATCGCACTGGTGTTCTGGCTGGGGCTGAGGGCAGTTCTTGCCGCGCTGATCGCTTGGGGCGCGGGATCATTATTCGTGTTGGTGCCCCTGCAGGGGGCAGAGCATCTGCGGCTGGCGCTAGTTTACAGCCTTCTGGTCGCCGGGCTCTGGTCGTTGGCCGGGCTGGTTTTGGCAGCCACCGCGCTGGGAGCACTGGCGGTTTTGCTGGACGGTTTTTTCGAGATCCGGACTTCTGAACCACCACATCCCGCACCAGGCAATCTGCGCATTGGTCTGCTGAGTGCTGTTGGCATTGCGGCGGTGGCGGTATTGGTCGGGCTCTGGTTCGGTCAATCCCTGCTGGAACGCGTTCAGGCCCCTGACAGGGCCGAGGTGATCGGCCACCGTGGTGCCGCTGCGTTGCGGCCGGAAAACACCATGGCCTCGGTTCTGAAGGCGATTGAGGACGGGGCGGACTGGGTTGAAATCGACGTGCAGGAAACGGCGGATGATGAGATAATCGTCGCCCATGATAGCGATTTCATGAAGCTGGCCGGGGTGAACCTGAAGGTCTGGGATGCCACGATGGAAGACGTGGCCGAGATCGATATCGGCAGTTGGTATGGCCCGGAATACGCAGATGAACGCACGCCGACACTGCGCGACGTACTGGCTGCGGCCAAAGGCAGGGCCAAGGTGATCATCGAGTTGAAATATTACGGTCATGACGTCAATCTGGAAAACCGCGTGGTGGCCTTGGTCGAGGAATTCGGCATGGAGGATGACATCGCCACCATGTCGTTGAAATATCCAGCTGTGCAAAAGATGAAGGCACTGCGCCCGGATTGGCGCGCGGGGGTTTTGGCGGCAACCGCTGTGGGCGATCTGTCGGGTCTCGAAGGGGATTTTGTGGCTGTCAACGCCGCCATGGCCACGCCGGGGCTGGTACGTTCGGTGCAGGCCGCGGGCAAGGATCTCTATGTCTGGACGGTGAATGACCCGTTGCAGATGTCGGCCATGGCCTCGATGGGGGTGGATGGGCTGATCACGGACCGACCGGCAATGGCCAAAGAAGTCTTGCGTATCCGCGCTGAAATGGGGCCGGCTGAACGTCTGATGCTGTGGCTGGCAACGGTGCTCGGCATGGCCGTTGATACCGATGCGATGCGCGATGAAAGCCCGTAAACTGGCCGTTTCTCTGGCGCTGATCGCGGCGCCAGTCGGCGCGCAGGACTTTATGCGCAGTCTTGAGATGCCCGCCCATCGCGCGCTGATCGCACAGCGGGGCGCTGCGGAATTGACGCCGTTTGAAACGGATGGCTGCTCGGGCGGGTTGTCAGCCAGTTGGCGCTTTGTGGCCGACAGGTTTCCCAGCTTTCAGGCTTTGTTCGAGGCGCATCCCCCATGGGAGAGTTGCTGTGTCAGCCATGACCGGGCCTATCACCACGCGGGCGGAGGTCTGCGCCCCGAAGACAGTTATGACGCGCGCCTGTCAGCCGATGACAGCCTGAGGGCCTGCGTGCAGCAACACGGGGATGAGAACGCCGAAATTTACGCCGAACGCTATGACATGACTTCGGATCAGATACGATCCGCCCATGCCATAACCGCCGAGGCCATGTATGGCGCGGTGCGATTGGGCGGGGCGCCCTGTTCGGGCCTGCCCTGGCGGTGGGGGTTCGGATATCGCGGGTGTTCGGTCTTTGATTCCGTGTCACCTGCGCCCGAATGACGTGGTGACAGGCCCGGGATTTTCGACTATCCAACGTATCAAACACGCGAATTAGGATTCTGAAAATCATGGCTGAACATAAGCACGGCGAAATGGACATCACCGTTCAAACCAAAACCTTCAACGGTTTCGTAAAAGCGACCACATGGTGCGTGGTGGCGATTGCTTTCCTTTGCCTGTTTCTGGCGGTTTTCGCCGCTTAATCCCGGGCGAGGCTGACCGCCGTGATCAGATTTGTGATTGCCTGCCTGCTGGCAGCAACAGTGGCTGGCTGCGCCGGTTCGCAGCGTCCGCAGGCCGATCAGACCGAAGTTGTGGCCCGTTCCTATCGTGATCCGGGACCATCAACACTGACGCTCTATACCATGATCAGCACCCGGACCGGTTCGGGGGCGCATACCTCGCTGATGATAAGCGGCAGCGAGAGGGTAATCTTTGACCCCGCCGGATCGTTTCGCGCCGATGTAGTGCCGATCCGGAACGATGTTCTGTATGGCATCACGCCGAATGTCGAACGCGCTTATCGCAGCAGCCACGCGCGCGAAACGCATTATGCGCGTATCCAGACGATTCAGGTGACACCACAGCAGGCCGAAATTGCCCTGCAACTGGCCAAGCAGATGGGCCCTGTCTCCGAAGCTTTTTGCGCCAACTCGACCTCGCAGCTTTTGCAGCAGGTGCCGGGTTTCGAGCAGATCAATACGACCTTCTACCCGGTCAAGCTGTCCGATCAGTTCGGTGAACTCCCCGGCGTCGTGACCACCGAATACCGCGAGAATGACGATGCTGACCTGCAGGCCGGTTTGGCCTCGAACAATGCGCGCCTGAACCAGTTGGAAGCGGCCTCAACCCAATAGGTACAGCAAGCCATAGAGCGTGCCCGCCCCGGCAAAGATGGCAATGACCACGTTTTTTGTGATGACACCAACCGCCAAAGCAACCGCTGCGGCGGCCATGCGCGGCACGTCGGGCTGACCATCCGTTGCGGTTGGCCAGACCACCAGCGGCGCAATCAGGGCCGGGACGATGGCAACGGCGGTATAGCGCAGATGGCGTAACAACCAGGGTGGCATCGGGCGGTCTCCGACGATGCCTATAAAGGTAAAGCGTAGGGCAAAGCTGCCAATCGCCAAGCCAACGATAATGCTCCACATGGTCACCGGATCAATCTGTGTCATGGCCTATTCCGCTCTAACATCAATTCGGCCTGCGCCCCTGCGATCATCCCGGCGGTCCCGGCGATCAGCAGGCCCAGGTTGAACGGCACGCCTACGGTCAACAGAGCAACGGTTATGGCGACTAAGGCGGCGATGACATGGGCAAGCGTCCTCATCATCGGCCCGATCATTGCCAGGAATGTGATCGGAAGTGCAAAATCCAGCGCCCAGCTTTCTGGAATCTGTGCGCCCAAAACTGCGCCCAGATAAGTTGCCAAAATCCAAAGCGGCGTGATCGGTGTGACCGAGCCAAAGAAATAGGCCATGCGCTGCGGCACGGTCATATCGGGCTCTTTTTCGAACTGTACAATGGAGCAGGCATAGGACTGATCGACCGTCAGATAGGCGGCGCAGGCCCGTTGCCACAGGGGGGCCGCCCCAAGATAAGGTGTCAGTGAGGCCGAATACATTGCCACGCGTAGGTTTACCGCGAGGGCCGATGCCAGAACGATCAGGCTGGGTGTGTTATCCTGCAAAAGCTGCAGGGCGGTGAACTGGGCCGCCCCGGCAAAGACCGCCGCCGAAAAGGCGATTGTCTGAACAATATCCAGCCCAGCCTCGGTCGCAAATACGCCGAAAAGGGTGCCGAACGGAATTGCCACAAAGATAAACGGCGCTCCATCACGAAAACCCTTCCAGAAGTATGACTTGGATGTGGTGTAAGCCATGGCAAATTCCTATGGTATCGCCAACAGCAGTAGCGATCTTGGGAAAGGGTTGCAATTGGCCACGAAACCGGATGCCACCGACTACATCATCGCCCCTTATCCTGGCGCGGTCCGCCTGACCCGTGCGGTCGAAGGCATCGACCAGAATGGCGCGGTCAGCCGGATCTCGGTTGTCGAGGAACGCCCCCTGACGATTTTCCTCAACGCGCAGGAAATCGTGACTGCAATGACAATCGGCGATTACCCTGAATATCTGGCGCTGGGGTTCCTGCGCAATCAGGGGATGCTGTTAGCCGATGATGACATTACCGGCGTGGATTACGATGACGATCTGGAAACCGTGGTGGTGCGCACCGCGCGCGAAACCTCATATGAGGACAAGCTGAAGAAAAAGACCCGAACCAGCGGCTGCGCGGTCGGCACTGTGTTTGGTGACATGATGGAAGGGCTGGAGGACGTGCGCCTGCCGCAGGTTCAGGTCCGCACCTCATGGCTGTATGATCTGGCAGCCAAAATCAACCGAACCCCTTCATTGTATCTTGAGGCTGGTGCAATTCACGGCACGGTCCTGTGTCGGGAAAACCGGCCGTTGGTCTATATGGAGGACGTGGGCCGCCACAACGCGGTCGACAAGATTGCAGGCTGGATGCTGTCCGAAAGTGTAGGGGCCGAAGATAAGATCCTCTACACCACAGGTCGTTTGACCTCGGAAATGGTGATCAAGACCGCGATGATGGGCATCCCGGTGCTGGCGTCACGGTCAGGCTTCACCGCCTGGGGTGTCGAAATCGCGCGTGAGGTTGGCCTGACCCTGATCGGCCGCATGCGGGGGCAGCGGTTCGTGTGTCTTGCGGGCGAGGACCGGTTGGTGCGCGACGTCGACCCGTCGACAGTGGCGGTCGAAGATAAAAAGCATAGACGGAAGAGTGCGGAATGATTTTGGAAGTCTTTGGTTTATCTATTTTATTCGTCGCGACATTGGGCTTGCTGCCAATGATGGTCTATGTGTTCTGGCTCCTTGAGCGGTCGAAACGCGCGATCATTGAGGGTATGGCGCAATTGGACGTCAACCTGCGTAACCGTCTGGGGTGGGCGCCAGAGGAATACATCAGCATTTGGAACATCGCTGCCCCCTTTCGGCTTGGTTGGCAGGCATGGGGGGAGTTGTCTCAAAAACAAGCACTCGTGCTTCAGCGGGTTTTGATGCACGGTCTGCCAGAGTTTGCCGGGATACCAGATGAGGTCAGAAAGGCGGTGCGCACGTATCGGTGCTGTTTTGGTCTTATCTTTGCTGTTGGGGCCGTCTTAGTGTTTTTGCCAGCCCACTATAGCCTGAGTTACAAGGCGGCCGAATTGACGGGGTGGCCTGCAATTATTTGGTTTACAGCATTCGGATTGGCCGTCTGTCCATTGCTTTTCCTGCCCACCCAGAAATTCAGGAAATGGCCCGCGCTTGAGGAGATCAAATGACCCGCCCTCTCGGCATCATCCTCGCAGGAGGCCTTGCCACTCGGATGGGTGGTGGCGACAAAGGCTTGCTGACAGTCGGTGGGCAGAGCCTGCTGTCTCATGTCATTGACCGGTTTGGCCCGCAGGTGGTCGGTCTGGCGCTGAATGCCAATGGTGATCCCGAACGGTTCGCCGACCTCAACCTGCCGGTTCTTCCCGACACGATTGAAGGTTTCGCCGGGCCTCTGGCGGGTGTGCTGGCGGGGCTCGATTGGGCAGCAGAACAGGGGGCCGACAGCATCGTCACCGCCGCTGCCGACACGCCGTTTTTTCCGCGCGATCTTGTGGCGCGCCTAACGGATGCTGCTCAAGGGCAAACCCATCCGTTGGTGCTGGCGACTACGCCTCGAACCGGGGATGAAGCACTGAAATCCGGCGGCGGCAAACGGGTCGACCGGCATCCGACATTTGGCCTCTGGCCTGTCGCGTTGCGAGATGATTTGCGAGATGCCTTGAATGACGGGCTGCGCAAGGTTGTGCTGTGGACAGATAAACATGATGGGCGTGAGGCGTTGTTTCCGGCGGAGCCGTTTGACCCCTTCTTCAATGTCAATACACCCGACGATCTGGCGCGGGCGCAAAAGCTGCTGGAGCAGGCATGAAGGTCTATGGCGTCACCGGCTGGAAAAACGCGGGCAAGACCGGCCTGATGGAGCGTTTGGTGGCCGAGATCACTGCGCGTGGCTTTTCGGTTTCGACCGTCAAACATGCCCATCACGCCGTCGATGTCGACCAGCCCGGCACGGACAGTTTCCGCCATCGAGAAGCCGGTGCGTCCGAGGTGCTGTTGGCGTCCGGCAAGCGCATTGCGATGATGCAGGAACTGCGCGGCGCACCCGAGCCGCCTCTCTCTGATCTACTGGCACGCTTGGCTCCCGTTGATCTTGTGCTGATCGAGGGGTTCAAACGCGAAGCCCACCCCAAGGTCGAGGCGTATCGGGTGGCCGCTGGAAATCCGTTGATCGCGGCCGAGAACGAAACTGTGCGCGCGGTTGCCAGTGACACAGAGCTGAACTTCGACCGTCCGGTTTTTGATCTGGACGACACCGCAGCCATCGCAGGGTTCATTCTGCAAGAGGTAGGATTATGAGCAAACCGGACATTGCCCCACCGCCCCTGCGCAACGATTGTTTTGCCTTGCCTGCGGGCGTGAGCTGGACGCCGGTTGACGAGGCGTTGGACCTGCTGCGCGACCGCCTTTCGGTCGTGATGGGGGCTGAAACCGTTCCGTTGGCACAAGCCGCAGGTCGGATTTTGGCCGCCGATGTATATGCCCAACGTTCGAACCCGCCGCAGGCAAATACGGCGGTAGATGGCTATGGCTTTGCCGGTCCGGTTCCGGATGGGCCGCAGGTGATGCCGCTGCAAGACGGGCGTGCGGCGGCTGGTGTTCCCTTTGATGGTCAGCTTGCGCCCGGCCACGCCATACGGATTCTGACTGGTGCGGCCCTGCCCGATGGGGTGGACACCGTTATTCTGGAAGAGGACGTGACAGTTCAGGATGGGTATATCGCCTTTCGCGGCCCCCTGAAACAGGGTGCCAATACCCGCAATGCGGGCGAAGATGTGGTTGGAGGTGATCTGGCTTTGCCCGCTGGACGCCGGTTGACACCTGCCGATCTAGCCCTTCTCTCCGCGACGGGTGCTGGTGATCTGCTGGTTCGCAAAGCTCTGCGGGTGGCCGTCCTGTCAACGGGGGATGAGCTAGTCGAGGCCGGTGAGGTTGCTGAGCCAGGGCAAATCTACGATGCCAATCGCCCAATGTTGCTGGCTCTGATCCAGCGGATGGGATTCCAGCCACTGGATATGGGCCGCGTTGCCGATGATCGTGAAACCCTGCGCGAGCGGCTGAACGAAGCTGCGAAAGAGGCGGATGTTGTTCTGACTAGTGGCGGCGCGTCGGCAGGGGACGAAGACCATGTCTCCGCGCTGTTGCGGCAGGCCGGAGCGATGCAGGAATGGCGTATTGCCCTGAAACCGGGGCGACCTCTGGCTTTGGGGATTTGGGACGGAGTGCCGGTTTTCGGACTGCCCGGCAATCCAGTAGCGGCATTGGTCTGCACCCTAATCTTTGCCCGCCCGGCGCTGGGCCTGATGGCTGGCGAGGGCTGGCGGGACCCGCAGGGGTTCGATCTGCCAGCCGCCTTTGATAAGCGCAAGAAGCCCGGGCGGCGGGAATATCTGCGGGCCCGTATCCGAGACGGAAAAGCCGAAGTTTTCAACTCGGAAGGGTCCGGGCGGATCAGCGGGCTAAGCTGGGCCGAAGGGCTGGTCGAGATCGAAGACGGAGCGCGCCACATCCAACCGGGTGATCTTGTCCGGTTCATCCCCTATGGAAGTTTCGGAATCTAGTCGAAGGTTCCGGCCACACGCCCCAGCAACATGAAGGCCCGCGCGGTTCTTGTATCACCCAAAGCGGTCAGCTCTGCATCACTGGCACGGGGTTCAAACTCGATGATCATGTGATCGAACCGGCGCAGAAAGTGATGGGCGGCGTCCCGGAAAATGGGATCCTGCTTCATCCGGGCCGAAGTCAGCGCCAGCGAGGAGCGGTCGCGAATGCCGCCCAAGGCCGCGACAGCCCGTCCGCGCCCACCCTGCGCAAATTGCCGCCAGATCTCGGGGCGGGCCATGTCAGGGCGCAGGTCATCCATATAGATGCCCTCTTGGCTGAGCAGGGTCAGCACGTCCTGAGAGGCCTGTACAAGCTTGGCTGTCTTGCGGTCCTTGAGCGCCAGCCGTAGGGCATCAAAGCCTTCGGTATCTTCCTGTGTTTCCGGAAAATTCAGCGCACGGATAAAGATGTCGGTGCCAAGCGGGGGCACGATATCCCCAGCTTGTGTACCCAGTTCCAGCGAAGTCTGATCGCCGTTCCCCACGGCTGTCGGTTGCTGTGCGGGTTCCCTGCGCTTGGTTGAAAACGTGGCCAGCGCGCTTTCGGCTTTCTTGGCCGTTTCCGCGATCTGATCCAGCTTTTTGGATACGGCTGGCTCATAGGTGCTGGAAGATCGCTGTTGCTGAGCGATATATGCGTTTCGGATGGCGTCAATCGAGGTTTGTAGTCGTGCGCTTTCCTCGCGCATGATCCGGCTGGCGCGCATGGCCATTGCCGCGACCCAGATCATCGCTACCGGCATGAAGACCGCCAGCAAGGTCACGACAAAGCCTCCGCCGTCGACCTCGTCGGGCAGCACCAGAAAAACAACCGAGACTATCAGCCAGATCACGCTGAGGGCGACGGCTGCAATTTCGATCTCGGTTATCGAAGGCTTGGTTGGCCTATCATATATGCCCAGTGAGGTTGGCCGATTGGCTTCCTGCTCTGGCGTGGGCTCGGACATTGTGAACGCTCCGGGGCTCAGGCGTAGGTGATACTCAGGACCTCATAAGAACGTACGCCGCCAGGTGTGCGTACCTCGACACTGTCGCCTTCGTCCTTTCCAATCAGGGCGCGGGCAATAGGGGATTTGATGTTCAGCAGGCCGGCTTCGATATTGGCCTCATATTCCCCTACAATCTGCCAGGTCTTTTCCTCGTCAGTGTCTTCGTCAACAAGCGTGACCTTGGCGCCAAATTTGATAGCACCAGACAGTTTGGCAGGGTCGATCACATCGGTCAGTGAAAGGATGCCTTCCAACTCTTTGATGCGGCCTTCGATAAAACCCTGCTTTTCCCGGGCCGAATGATATTCGGCGTTTTCTTTCAGGTCACCCAGTTCCCTGGCCGAGGCGATGGCTTCGATAATAGCTGGCCGCTCGACGGATTTTAGGTTCTTGAGTTCGGCCTGAAGCGCAGCATTGCCCGCAGGCGTCATGGGAATTTTTTCCATATTCTTGTCGTCCACGCTGAAATTGTAACGCCCCGCCGCATGGAACCAGCGCCGGGGCGATTTGATGGGTTGGCAAATACCTGACCCAAATGATGCGTGAAATGCAAGAGGTCAAAGAAGACAGCAAGCTGGATTTGCGACTTAACGCCGTTGGATCGGGCGCCGTGGGCACCTGTTACGCTGTCCAAACAGCTGACCGCGCTGCCATTTCCAGGTGGTTGAGGCCATCCAGAGTGCTTCAAGCATATTGCACCACCTCAAACTCGATGCCGTTCTCATCATCGAAATAGAACCGCCTGCCGGGCTCGTAATCTGCATGCGACTTGGGGGTGAAACCTGCTTTGACCACTTTGTCTTCGGTTGCGTCGATGTCTTCGACCAGAACGCCGACATGATTCAGCCCCCCGATGATGTCATAGCTGCTTTCACCCGAGGGTTTGGGATCGCTGGGTGCATAAAGCGCCAGGTAGGTATGTGCGCTACCGACATGCACGGTATAGCCACCCGCGATTGCAGGGCCTTCCCAGCGGGTTTTCCAACCGAAGACATCCTGCATCCATTTTGCCGAAGCCTGCGGGTCGCGGACGGTGAAATTGGTGTGTTCAAGTGTCGCCTTCATGGGATCTCCTATTCAATTTGAGGCTTGTCCCGACTCACCGTAATTTCTAAACCTAACTTTAGGTCAAGGAATTTTTTGAGGGCGAGATGGCGATTTCAGAGGGGCTGGCAATAGGCGCTTTGGCCCAGCGCACCGGGCTGGCGGTTTCAGCGATCCGATATTACGAGGCGCAGGGTCTGATTGCCCCCTGGCGCAATGCGGGTGGGCAGCGGCGATATCAGCGCGCCGACATAAGACGGTTGAGTTTTGTGATGATAGCGCAGCAATTCGGACTAACCCTGCCCGAAATCCGAGAAGTCCTGTCCGGCTTGCCCGGAAATCGTACACCAACGCCGCAGGATTGGAAAAACATCAGCAAGGATCTGCGGTCGCATCTGGATCAGCGAATCGATACGTTGATGCGCCTGCGTGACAATCTGGACGGATGCATTGGCTGTGGGTGCCTTAGTTTGCCCAAATGTGCTCTTTACAATCCTGATGACCGTGCCAAATCCAAGGGAAGTGGCCCCAGATACCTGATGGGTGACACTCCGGACACGTGATCTGCCGCATAGCGGCATAGTTACGCCGTGTTTCGATTGACCTGTGGCTTTCCCAGCATGTAATCAGCCGTGAAACAAAATTGCGCCGACCGTGCGTTAGATGCGCCAATTCGGAAAGTTAGCGAAGGAGCCCGCAATGGCCGAGATTGAACGCGAAGCGATGGAATATGACGTGGTGATCGTGGGCGCCGGCCCCGCGGGACTGTCGGCGGCCATCCGTCTGAAACAGCTGGATGCCGATTTGAACGTCGTCGTTCTGGAAAAGGGCTCGGAGGTGGGTGCGCATATCTTGTCAGGTGCGGTGCTGGACCCGTGCGGCCTGGATGCGCTGATACCGGACTGGAAGGAAAAAGGTGCGCCGCTGAACACGCCGGTTACCGAAGATAACTTCTATATGCTGGGTGAGGCCGGAAAAATCCGCATTCCGAACTTCCCGATGCCGCCGCTGATGAACAACCACGGCAACTATATCGTGTCGATGGGCAATGTCTGCCGCTGGATGGCTGAACAGGCCGAAGAGCTGGGCGTGGAAATCTTCCCTGGCATGGCCTGTTCCGAGCTGGTCTATGGCGACAATGGTGAAGTCAAAGGCGTTGTTGCCGGTGTCTTCGGCCTTGAGGCCGATGGCTCCTACGGCCCGAACACCGAGCCGGGCATGGAGCTGCACGGCAAATATGTCTTCTTGTCCGAAGGTGTGCGCGGGTCGCTGTCCAAGGAAGTGATCGCGAAATACGATCTGCAAGCCGGAAAAGAAGTCCAGAAATACGGCGTCGGCATGAAAGAGATCTGGGAGATCGACCCGGCCAAGCACAAGGAAGGCACCGTCACCCATACGATGGGCTGGCCCCTGGGCAGCAACGCGGGCGGCGGGTCGTTCATCTATCACCTGGAAAACAATCAGGTCTATGTCGGGTTTGTGGTTCACCTGAATTACAAGAACCCGCACCTGTACCCCTATATGGAGTTCCAGCGCTTTAAGCATCATCCGATGGTGGCCGAGCTGCTGAAAGGCGGCAAGCGCGTGGCTTATGGCGCTCGTGCGATTACTGAGGGTGGATATCAATCGATGCCCAAGCTGGTCGCGCCAGGCGTGGCGCTGCTGGGCTGTTCGGCGGGCATGGTCAATGTGCCGCGCATCAAGGGCAACCACAACGCGATGCTGTCTGGCAAAGCTGCGGCCGAGGCGGCATTTGATGCCATCAAAGCCGAGCGTTCGGGCGATGAATTGAATGTCTATGAAGCAGATGTTCGCGAAGGTGCCATCGGCAAAGACCTCAAGAAAGTGCGCAACGTCAAACCGATGTGGTCAAAGTGGGGTCTGATGCCCTCGCTGGCGCTGGGCGGTTTGGACATGTGGACAAACACTCTGGGCTTTTCGCTGTTTGGCACTCTGGGCCACGGTAAGAACGACGCGGAATCGACTGAAGAAGCAAGTAAACATAAACCGATCGACTATCCAAAGCCGGATGGCACGCTGTCCTTCGACCGCCTGACCAACGTCTCGTTCGCGATGACGAACCACGAGGAAAGTCAGCCTTGCCATCTAAAACTCTCGGACCCGGCGATTCCGGTCAGTGTCAATCTGCCCGAATTCGACGAACCTGCGCAGCGCTATTGCCCGGCGGGGGTGTATGAGATGGTCGAGGATGAAAATGGTCCGCGATTCGTGATCAACTTTCAGAATTGCGTTCACTGCAAGACCTGCGACATCAAAGATCCCAGCCAGAATATCACCTGGACCACGCCGCAGGGAGGGGATGGTCCGAACTATCCCAATATGTAAGCGAAAAATGGGCAATGGCGGCGTCGTGAAGGCTCTGCCATTGCCTCTTTCTGGTCAAAGCCCTAGCTTATTGCGCAACCGACAATCGCAAGGCAGGAATTTGGTGACTTTTCTCATTCGTCGCACAGCGTTGGCTGTGCTGTTTACCACGTCATTCGCCATTCCGGCTTATGCCGACACTGGGTTCGGTGCGTATCTTGCCGGGCGTCAGGCGATTTTTCAGGACGACTATACGGCGGCTGAGAAATACTTTGCGCAAGCATTGCGCGCAGATCCTCAAAACGACCGGTTGCTGGAGAATGTCGTCGTTGCGCGCTTGTCGCTGGGCGAGGTTAAGCGCGCTTTGCCGATTGCCCAAACCATCGAAGATTTGGGCCTGCCCAACCAGCCCGCGAAAATGGCGATTGCCGCTAATCTGGTGGCTGAAGGCAAGCTGGATGAACTGCTGGCCCGCGACCCTGAAACGCAAGGCGTCGGGCCGCTGGTTGACGGGTTAATATTGGGCTGGGCCCATATGGGCCAGGGTGCGATGACCAGCGCGCTGGAGCAGTTTGACCAAGTTGCAGCGCAGGAAGGTCTGCGCGAGTTCGCGCTTTACCACAAAGCTTTGGCACTGGCCTCAGTCGGAGACTTTGAAGGCGCCGAGGCAGTCTTTGCGGCCGATAACGGTGTTGTGGCGCGATTTACCCGCCGCGCAGCGCTGGCACGGACCGAGGTTCTGTCGCAGCTGGACCGCAATGAGGATGCGCTGCAGTTTCTGGATGACGTGTTCGAGTCCGGCTCTGATCCCTCGATTGAAGGGTACGAATCGCGTCTGAGCGCTGGCGAAACGCTGCCCTTTACTCATGTCCGCACATCGCAGGACGGTATCGCAGAAGTGTTCTTTTCCGTGGGAGCCGCGCTTAGCAGTGAGGCGGCTGAGAATTACGTCCTGCTTTATGCGCAGGTCGCAGCCTTTCTGCGCCCGGATCACGTGGACGCAATCTTGTTGAGTGCCGAACTTTTGGACGAGTTGG
The DNA here is from genome assembly GCF_059609905.1 of Ruegeria sp. YTSA226. Classification (NCBI taxonomy): domain Bacteria; kingdom Pseudomonadati; phylum Pseudomonadota; class Alphaproteobacteria; order Rhodobacterales; family Roseobacteraceae; genus Ruegeria; species Ruegeria sp. YTSA226. The sequence goes on along the minus strand of NZ_JBXWMQ010000003.1, from coordinate 287,569 downwards.
AGCAATACGATCTTGCCGTCGAAGCGTATCGCAAAGTGCCCGCGAGCAGCAGTGACTATCACGCTGCTGAACTGGGCCGGGCCGAGGTGCTTGTCACGGCAGGCAAAACCGATGCGGCGGAAGAAGTCTTGCAGACCCTTGCGACGCAGAGACCGGATCTGCCAAGTGTTCACGTGGCGCTGGCTGATTTGCAAAGACGTGAAGAAAACTATGCTGCGGCTGTCGAAACCTATAGCACAGCGATTGAATTGATTGATGCTGATGGTGGCGGCAACTGGTTCCTGCACTACGCCCGTGGTATCTCGTACGAGCGACTAAAGCAGTGGGACAATGCTGAGGCCGATTTCCGCCGTGCGCTAGAACTTAACCCCGACCAACCGCAGGTCCTGAATTATCTGGGTTATTCGCTTGTAGAACGGCGCGAAAATCTGGACGAAGCGCTTGGCATGATCGAACGCGCCGTCGCCGCACGCCCTGGTAGCGGCTATATCGTCGACAGCTTGGGATGGGTTCTGTTTCGACTGGGCCGCTATGAAGAGGCGGTCGAGCATATGGAGCGTGCCGTCGAGCTGATGCCGGTAGACCCAGTGGTGAATGATCACCTGGGTGACGTTTACTGGGCCGTGGGCCGCGCACGCGAAGCCGAGTTCCAGTGGAAGCGGGCATTGTCTTTCATTGACCTCGAAGACGCCGATGGTGAGGCCGACCCCGAGCGTATTCGCCGCAAGATCGAGGTCGGGCTGGACGAGGTTCTGATCGAAGAAGGTGCCGCGCCGCTGAAGGTCGCCAATGAAGGCTAAGGCTTTCGCGCCCGCCAAGATCAACCTTACTTTGCACGTCACCGGCCAGCGCGTGGACGGCTATCACCTGTTGGATTCGCTCGTGGTGTTTGCCGATCTGGGCGATACGCTGCATTTCACCGCAGGTGAGGCGCTGTCGATCTCTGTCACCGGCGAACATGCGGCGGGTGTGCCAAGCGATAGTCGCAATCTGGTGTGGAAAGCCGCCGAGGCTGCAGGCTGGACTGGGCATATTGACCTGAACAAAGAGCTGCCGCATGGGGGCGGGATCGGCGGCGGTTCTTCCGATGCCGCCGCAACTTTGCGGATGATAGAAGATGAGGGTGGAGCTATCCCGCCGGGAACTGCGCTGCGCCTAGGGGCGGATGTTCCTGTTTGCACGGCGGCCAGTCCCAGCCGTATGCGCGGCATCGGAGAACGTTTGGACCCAGTCACGCTCCCGCATCTACCGTCCTTGTTGGTCAACCCGGGCGTAGAGGTTCCAACGCCTGCGATATTCGCGGCTTTGGAATGCAGGGAAAACCCGCCCATGGCAGAGGATATCCCGGTATTTGAGGGGCCTCAGGATTGTGCCGAATGGCTGGGGAAACAGCGAAACGACCTGGAAGGTCCAACCACATTGCTGGCCCCCGAAGTCGCGCAGGTGCTGGACGCGCTGAGCGATACAAAAGCGGCGTTGTTGGCGCGCATGTCAGGGTCAGGATCGACCTGCTTCGCACTGTACCCCACGATGAAGGCCGCCCATTTCGCCGCCTATGAGATCGGCGCAGCCCACCCCGACTGGTGGTGCCGTGCGGTTCAGCTTAACTAAGGCGCGCGACGACGAAATCGGCGAGGTCACTCAGCAGGGTACGGATCTCATGATCGGGTAGGATGGTCAGCGACGCCTTGGCCTTATTGGCCCAGCCAAGCGCATCTTTGCGCGTCGCCGCAAGCGTGCCGTATTTACCCATGAGACCAAGAGCGGTTTCGAGGTCACCGCTCTCTTGACGGCCCCGGCCTATGGTGCGCTGCCAGAAGGCACGTTCTTCGGGGGTGGCCTGCGCCACCGCCTTGATCACCGGCAGCGTCAGCTTACGCTCGCGGAAGTCGTCGCCGACATTCTTGCCGGTCGCTTTGCTGTCGCCCTGATAATCCAGCAGGTCATCAGCGATCTGGAAGGCAATCCCCAGCGCATCGCCATAATCGAAGAGCGCCTTGACCTGGGCCTCTGACGCTTGGGCGATGACCCCGCCCACCTCGGTTGCGGCTGAGAACAAGGCTGCGGTCTTGCCGCGCACAACCTGAAGATAGATGGCCTCATCCGTGCCCAGATCGGTTGCAGCAGTCATCTGTAGCACTTCGCCCTCGGCGATCGTGGCAGACGCATTGGCAAGGATGTCCAGAACCCTAAGAGACCCGGTCTCGACCATAAGCTGGAAGCTGCGTGAGAACAGGTAATCCCCAACCAGAACGCTGGATTTGTTGTCCCAAAGCAGATTCGCTGTTGGCCGTCCGCGCCTTTGTGCGCTTTCGTCGACAACATCGTCATGCAACAGGGTCGCGGTGTGGATGAACTCAACCGTTGCCGCCAGACGCAAATGGTGATCCCCGGCATAGTCGAACAGCCGCGCCGCGGCCAGTGTCAGCATCGGACGCAGGCGCTTGCCACCAGCTTCGACCAAATGTGCGGTGACTTCGGGAATGCGGGGCGCGTGTTCTGAGGCCATGCGCGTGCGTATCAGGTCATTGACCGCGTCCATTTCACCCGAAAGAATCTCGGCCAGCCGCTCATGCGGTTTTGAGACTGTGCTGATGTTCATCACACTCCTGATACAAGGCTCGACTTCCGCCTCACCTTGCCCTTACATCCATCCCCATGAAAGAACTTTTGCGCAGCACCGATCCGGCGATCCTGGCCTTTGCATCCGCCCTTCTTCAGGGCGAGGATATAGACTGCTTTCAGATGGACGTAAATATGAGCATCCTAGAAGGCGGCATTGGTATTTTCCCCCGGCGCCTTATGGTGCGGGCAGATGATTTGACCCGCGCTGAACGGGTGATGCGCGACAATGAGATCCCGCTGGGCCGATGATGCAATTCACTGACCCAGAGCTAAGTTTGAACGACTTTTTGAATGGGCGCGTTCGGATTTGGCAGCCCCTGTCCGGCTATCGCGCCGGGGTCGATCCTGTGTTGCTGGCGGCAGCGGTACCGGCAAAGGCTGGGCAATCCGTGCTGGAGCTGGGATGTGGCGCTGGTGCCGCCATCATGTGCCTGATGGCGCGCGTGCCGGGATTGAACGCCACGGGTGTTGAGCTGCAATCGCCCTATGCCGATCTGGCCAGCCGCAACGCGGATCAGAATGCGCAGGCGCTGACAGTGGTGCAGGCCGATCTGAGCAAACTGCCAACTGAGCTGAAACAACAGCAGTTCGATCATGTGATTGCGAATCCGCCCTATTACTTGGCCGGTGCCCATAGCCCTGCGGCGGACTCAGGTCGCGGAATTGCCTTGGGCGAGGATACCCCGTTGCGCGATTGGTTCGATTGTGCGGCAAAGCGCCTTGCACCGCGGGGTTATCTGCACATGATCCAAAAGGCCGATCGGTTGCCCGACATGCTGTCAGCCTGTGAGGGGCGGCTTGGCTCAGTCGAAGTTCTGCCTCTGGCCGCGCGGGCAGGTCGGAAGGCTGAACTGGTGGTCCTTAGGGCCAGAAAAGGCGGTCGAGCTGCGTTTCAACTGCATGCCCCGCTGATTTTGCACAAGGGTGTGCGCCACGAAAAAGACGGCGAAAGCTATACCTCTCAGATATCGTACGTTTTGCGCGACGGTGCTGCGCTGAACGGGTTTTCGGATCAATAGGCGCCAACCAGCCGAATTTGTCAGATTTATTATAGAATCTGTGCGTCTGCAGCGTGACAGGCTGGAAACGATGTGCTCAACTTCCTACGTTATTCAGAGACACCAATGAAGGAGTATCGCCATGAGCGTGAGCGCACATCTGACGGAACTGAAGAAGAAGCACGAAACTCTCGGTCTCGAAGTAGAACAAGCCCAGCGCGCGCCAGGTATCGACGATCTTCATATCGCTCAACTCAAGAAGCAGAAGCTAAGGCTTAAGGAAGAAATAGAGCGACTTTCCAGTTAACCTTTTAGGCTGGTGCGCGCGGCTATGACCGCGCCGCCGGTGACCAGAACCGCCGCGATTGCTAGGCCCCAGGATGGCGCAGCGATCCCGGCGACTACCAAAACAACGGTAGACAACAGGGGCGCTGCATAAGACGCGGTGCCGAGGATCTGAATGTCACCCTGTTTGACCCCAATATCCCAGACATAGAACGCCAATCCGACCGGCCCCAGCCCCAACGCCATGACCGAGGTCCAGCCAAAGGCTGTGTCCGGCCAAACGGTCTCTTCGATGGCCAGATGCAAGCCGCCCGATGCGATGGCGGTAAAGACGCAGAACACCGCGACCGAGCTTGTGGGGGTGTCCCCCAGACGGCGGGACAAAACGGAATAGCCCGACCATGTCAGAGCGCACAGCATCGCCAGCCCGTAACCGGGCAGGTGGCTGGCCTGAAATCCTGCGCCACCACCCCCGGTGATGATCACAGCGGCCCCGGCAAAACCCAGACAGGCCCCGATCAGATGCCCAGCGCGCAGATTCTCGCCCGGCAGGAGGCCGGAGAACAGCACAATCAGCAGCGGCCAGAGATAGGCGATCAGCCCGGCCTCGGCCGCAGGGGCCATGCGCAGAGCCGAGAAATAGAGCGCGTGATAGCCAAACAACCCGATGGTGCCGAACAGATAGGTGGTCCAACGCACGGTCCGCAGCTGCCCCAGCCCGCCATTGGCCCAGGTCCAGATCAGCCCCAGCGTCCCCCCGATCGAGAAGCAGATCGTATTCAGCAACAGCGCAGGAACGGGGGCTGAGCCGACGGTGAACAGGGCCAGAAGGGACCAGAGTAAAACGGCGACAAAACCGATAGTAGTGGCGCGGTTTCGGGTCATGCGGCTGACAGGTCCTCGACTGGAATGATGTCGAACTCATCGGATATATGTGCGGTCTTTTCAATCTCGGCCAGAAACCAATCCCGAAACGCCGCAATCTGAGGGCGGTTCTCGGCCCCCGAGAGGCACAGGAAGCGAAAGCGCCCCTTTGTTTCGATGGCGGTCTTGAAAGGTGCGACCAGCGTGCCTTCGGTTAGATCTTTCAGGATCATGGCCCGGCGGCCAAGCGCGACGCCAACGCCCGCAACAGCCGCGTCAATTGCGTGATCGGCGTTCGAAAACTCGGCACCATGGGTCGGGGTATGTGCGATGCCCACGGCCCTGAACCAGGCGGGCCAATCACTGGGTGGGGTCAGAAAGCGGATCGAGGCGTCATGGATCAACGGTGCATCCCGCAGGCTTTCCGGCGTGGTGAACTGGCGGGCGAGCTCGGGCGTCATGACCGGCGTCAGCCATTCCCGGCGCACTGGCACGGAATACAGCCCCTTATCTGCACCTTCGCCAAATCGGATGGCCACATCCACATCATCCCGTTCAAGGTCGATGATGCGTAACGTGGCCGAGAATTTCAGATCTATTTCGGGATGTGCGCGGGCAAATTCGTATAGGCGGGGCGCCAGCCATTTGGCCGTCAGGGCAGGGCCCGCTGTGACGGTCAGGCTAGTGTCGTCACCCTGTCTGCTCACGGCGCGCCATGCGGCTTGTAACGTGGCAAATCCATCCGCGGCGCCCGGGGCCAGGGTGCGCCCAGCCTCTGTCAGCTCCACCGCGCGGTTCAGGCGGTGAAACAGAGGGCGGCCCAAATGCTCCTCAAGGGATTTGATCTGAAAGGACAGGGCCGCAGGCGTTACATGCAGCTCTGCCGCGGCTTTGGCAAAAGACATGTGCCGGGCGGCGGCATCAAAGGCACGCAAAGCGGTCAAGGGCGGCAGGTAGTCGCTCATAGTATAGAAATTCTTAACTGAATGTTCAAAAAAGCTCGTTTGTGGCTTTGCCAACTAGAGTTCATATTGCTCATAAGTCAAGGAAAACTGTTTTGAACTGAGAGGCTGCCATGATTGAGATGACAACAAATCCAGCTGCACAATCGGCGATTCTGCGCGCGCATGAGGCGCGGGGCAAAGCGGTTCTGAATGTGTTGAAGTGGATTTTCGGTTCCCGCTGATCGCAGCGCGCGCGGTCTTACGGGATAAAAGAAGGGCCGGTTCTGCTTAGAACCGGCCCGCTTGCATTTTGACAGCCAACTTAGGCGAAGAACTGAGCACCATTGGCCGAGATGGTCGATCCGTTGATGAATTGCGAGTCTTCAGAGGCCAGGAAAGCAACGCAGCGTGCGATCTCTTCCGGTTCGCCCAGTCGGCCCGCTGGAATCTGGCTGATGATGGAATCACGAACCTTCTCGGGGACAGCCATGACCATTTCGGTTGCGATATAGCCAGGGCAGATAGCGTTGGCGGTGATGCCCGCGCGTGCGCCTTCCTGCGCCAGCGACTTCACGATTCCCAGATCACCCGCTTTGGTTGCGGCATAGTTCACCTGAGCGAACTGACCCTTTTGACCGTTGATCGAGCTGATGACTATGACACGGCCAAACTTGCGCTCACGCATGCCAGGCCAAACCGGGTGAACGGTGTTGAATACGCCGGTTAGGTTGGTGTCGATCACCTGATGCCACTGCTCGGGTGTCATTTTGTGGAATGGGGCGTCCTTGGTGATGCCGGCATTGGCAACAACGATGTCGATCGGGCCAATCTCGGCTTCGACCTTTTCGATGCCCGCTTTGGATTCGTCATAATCCGCAACGTTCCATTTGTAGGTGGCGATTCCGGTCTCGTCGGTGAAATTCGCGGCGGCTTCGTCGTTCCCCGCGTAGGTGGCTGCAACATTGTACCCTTCGGCCTTAAGCGCCTTGGAAATTGCTGCGCCAATGCCGCGGGAACCGCCGGTGACGAGTGCTGTTCGTGCCATTTAGGAATCCTCCAATTTAAGTCGTCTTGGTAATGCTGTTACTATTCCGAACCAACCAGCGCAACAATATTGCGCAGGCAAGTTGCCGCAGCGCTGGGTTTTTTGGTTTCGCCTCAGGGTAGTGTGAGGCCACGATCTTTACCCAATGCACGGCAATAGTCGATCCAGTCCTTATTTTCGTTCAGCAGAGCCAAATTGCCAAAGCGAACGTGCCATGTCTCGGACAATCGAACCTGCGCGGACTGGATGTGTTTGTAGGGGTTCTTAATGCCTTCCATTGCGGCCTGATCACGAGCTTCCACAACGAATAACGCCGCGCTGGCAAGCACGGCGTTTGTGGTTGTTTGGTCCTTGTTCCGGCGTGCTCTCAGCTCGGCCTGCTCTGTAAAGATGACGCTGCACTCCGTCAGGCTGGTCGAAAGCGGTTGACGGTTCTGTGCGTCTGCGGCCCCTGCAAAGCAAATCACAAGGGCCGAAATAAGAGTGGGCCGAGAAGGCATTGTTAGATCAGTCGCGCTCGACACATAGGGCGACGCCCATGCCGCCACCGATGCACAGAGTCGCCAGACCTTTTTTCGCGTCCCGCCGCTTCATTTCGAACAACAGAGTGTTCAGAACGCGGCAGCCCGAGGCGCCGATCGGGTGACCGATGGCAATGGCGCCGCCATTGACGTTCACGATGGACGGGTCCCAGCCCATGTCTTTGTTCACTGCACAAGCTTGTGCGGCAAAGGCTTCGTTGGCTTCGATCAGATCCAGATCGTCAACCGACCAGCCCGCCTTTTCCAGCGCCTTGCGCGAGGCATAGATCGGGCCGACGCCCATAATCGACGGGTCCAGACCAGCGGTAGCATAAGATGCAATCCGCGCCAGAGGCTCAATCCCGCGCTTTTCGGCATTTGCCGCCGACATCAGCAGGGTCGCAGCCGCGCCGTCGTTCAGGCCCGAGGCATTGGCGGCGGTGACCGATCCGTCCTTAGCAAAAGCCGGGCGCAGTTTGGCCATGGCTTCCATGGTTGCGCCGTGGCGGATGTATTCGTCCTTGTCCATCACGATGTCACCCTTGCGGGTCTTGATGGTAAAGGGGGTGATCTCATCGGCGAATTTGCCTGCCTTCTGCGCAGCTTCGGCCTTGTTCTGGCTTGCGACGGCGAATTCATCCTGCATATCGCGGCTGATCTGCCACTTTTCAGCAACGTTTTCGGCGGTTTGACCCATGTGATACCCGTTGAACGCATCCCACAGTCCATCGCGGATCATTGTGTCGATATACTTCATGTCGCCCATCTTTTGTCCGGCGCGCAGAGCGGCGGCATGGGGCGACAGGGTCATGTTCTCTTGTCCGCCAGCAGCGACGATATCAGCATCGCCCAGTTGGATATGCTGTGCGCCCAGTGCCACGGCGCGCAGGCCGGATCCGCAGACCTGGTTGATGCCCCAGGCCGCGCTTTCTTGCGGCAGACCGGCGTTGATATGCGCCTGACGCGCCGGGTTCTGACCCTGGGCTGCGGTCAGAACCTGACCCAAAATTGTCTCGCTGACTTCGCCTTTTTCGATTCCGGCGCGTTCGACAACGGCTTCAAGAACGGCTGTGCCCAAATCATGGGCTGCGGTGTTCGCAAACGAACCACCAAAGCTGCCGACGCCTGTACGTGCGGCGGATGCGATAACTACATTGGTCATTATGATCAGTCCTTTACCGTCATGGTCCGGCGGAATGTCTGACGGCGCAGGTCGAGAGGTTCCCCCCGCAACAAGACCGCCCCGTAATCCCCCGCTCAAGTATCACTGCAATAGCGCAATGCTGCATTTGCAGCAACGGGCAGCTTGTCTCAGGACCCAAGGTCTCTGGTTTTTTGGGGTTAACCCGCCGATTTCTGTTCGTTTTCCGTTTTCCAGGGCGCAGAAACCGTAGGTGCGCCGAACAGAAATCCTTGCAGACAATCGACGCCATTGGCCACCAAAAACTCAGCATCCGCCTTGGTTTCGACCGATTCGGCCGTGACCAGAATCTCAAATTCCCTTGCAACTGCGATCAGGGCACGAACCAGCGCCTGATTATCAGGGTTTTCACTGATGCCGCGGATGAATTGGCCATCAATCTTGGCGGCATCAAAAAGAAACTCGCGGAAATGGCGGAAGTAGAAATTGCTAGCACCAAAATCATCCAGCGCAAATGCAACGCCACGTGGTTGCAACCGGTCCATGAAATCAACCACGAGTTCCGGCACGGTCATGGCCGAACTTTCGGATATTTCAAGGATCAGCCTTTCACCGATACTGGCGTCTTTTTTCATGAACCGGTCAAGAACACGCGACCAACGTCCATATCCGATCGACCGTGCGGACATATTGATCGACATGCGGATGTCCGGGGTGCGCGCCAATGTGCGCAGGCCCATCTCAAGCGCGATGCAGTCCAATTCGCGGCCAATCGGGGTGTTTTCAAGCTGAGGCATAAATTCGCGTGCCGGGATGACACGACCGGTTTCATCCAGCACCCGGATGAAGCCCTCGTAGAAGGCGATACCATGTGGCGCGTTAGCCTGCATGACCGGTTGAAAGGCCAGTTTGCACTGTTTGTGTTTGACAGCATCCGTAGCCATCTGGATCGTTGAGTTGTCGCGCGACAGCACAGCCGCGTTTAACGGGCTGTCTGATCCTTCGGGTAAATCTGCCAGTTTCCTGTCCCGCATGATCGAAATCGCTTCCCTACCGTCGTCGGTCAGGATCCAATTTCAGGGCAAAGATGTGAATCTGCGGTTAATGGAAATGAAAATGTCAGCGGGCTGCGTCCAGAACACGTCCCAGAGATCTCGCGGCACCAATAACTGAACCCGTAAAACCCAGCACCATCATGGCCAGTCCAAACGCGATCAGCGTTGCGGTCCCGGCGGCCAGCGCTGTCAGCATTGCGAGAAGCAGGCCTATCAGACCTAAAACTGTGGAAAATGTTGTCCAACGGGTCATGATAATCTCCGGTCACTCGTAATGCACATCGTTTGGATATGTGCAGGCTGAGCCAATTTTCAAGAAAATCAGCACGTGACCGGCGGATTCAAGCTTGTTTTGCTTCGGATTTGTGCGTTTCGGTCTCAAAATGCTCAAATCCGGGCGTCCCTCGATCCCTGGGGTTGCGCGAGATATGCTTGGCTTTGATCTGCTCCGAGCTATCCCGGCTGCCGTCATGGCTGTAACCGGGTGGGGCAAAGCAATAGGCCAACCGCTGGCGCAAAGTTAGCCCCGATTGCGTGGCATCCTGCCAGATTCCGACCCATTCGTGAAAAGCGACGCGCAACGGGTTGAAGGTTCCGATATTGTGAACCAACCCATAGTCGACCTTGTCATCGACCTGCTCTGGCACAAAGGTGCCGAACATCTTGTCCCAGATGATGAACACGCCAGCATAGTTGCAATCCAGATAGCGCGCGTTGCGGCCATGATGGGCGCGGTGGTGGCTGGGGGTGTTCATAACCGCCTCGAACCAGCGGGGCATCTTGCCGATGGCCTCGGTGTGAATCCAGAACTGATAGATCAGGTTCAGACCGCCGACAAACAGAACCATTGCCGGATGAAACCCCAGCAGGATCAGCGGCGCGCGCACGACCATCATGAAGGTGAATGTATAAGTCCAGGTCTGACGCAACGCTGTGGTCAGGTTGTAATGCTGAGAGCTATGATGGTTCACATGGCTGGCCCAGACCCAACGGATGCGATGCCCGAACCGATGCACCCAATAGTAACGCAAATCGTCCAGCAAAAAGCACAGGACAATCACCGGGATCGAGGTGCCCAGGTTCAGCGGAGTAATCTGCCACAACCACATAAAGAACCCGTAGGCGATGAAACCGAGCAGAAACCCCGAGGCAATATTGCCCGCGCCCATGATCAGCGAAGTGACCGCATCCCGCGTTTCATAGCGCCCGCCCCGGCCCTTGAAAGCGATCCAGACGAACTCGGCCAGAATTGCGGCGATAAAGAACGGGACTGCCCATTGCACGGCATCGGGAAAGGAAATCTGGTCGGTCATGCGGGCTCCATCAGGTGTCGCCAGTGGGCGCGTTCGATGTCATCGAGGTGGATGCGGGTTGAGGGGGTTCCGAAATCATGAAACTGAACTTCGAATCCGTCCGGATGCTCGATCCAGTCATAATCCTGCAGGTGGCGGGCCACGGTATCCGCGCCGAACGACCACAAAAGGCCAGAACCGGTTGTGGTTCGGATCAGCGCGGAACGTTCGTCATGCGCTACGGTTACATCTGCGATCACGTCATCGGGGAAATGGCGCGACCATTGCGCGCGGGCCAGATCAGGCGTCAGGGCGAACTGCCGCGAACGGCCCGTCAGATGCAGCAGAATAGTAATTCCGCCGATCCCCCCAACGACCAGAACCAACAATATCTCAAGCGGCATGACATCCTCCTGACCGACAAACTGCAAAGCAGATGCGCGGCTGTCAAAGGTGGCGTCGCGTAAGCTGGAATTGGACCTGTGGCACCGGTTGGGAATCACGGCGCCTTTGTAAAGAGGTCAGTTGGTAATCGTATAGGTCCCCCCGGAATCACCCTTGCCCTTGTTGCGGGTAAAGGTCACCTGGTTCCCTTCTATCGTTACTTTCTGGCAATCCTGCGGGATCTGATTTCCGCCAACAACAAGCGTTCGGCACCAAAACCTTTTGTTCCAGGCCCATGCGCCCGAGAATTTGACCTTGTCGCTGGTTTGCCCGGAAATCTTCCCGTCGGGTGAAATAAGCACCCAGGTGCCGCCATTCACCAGTTTCTTACCGGCAACAGCATTCAGAAAATCTTGTTCTTTCTTGATGTCTTTGGCCTCGGCAACCAATGCCGAGCCCAAAACCAGACAGGCAGCAATGGCCAGAGTGAATACGTTCTTCATAAAGAAAGCCTCCTCGTTACAACAACGGGGAGGCTATCATAAATTCAGGACTTCAGGAAAACGACCTTAGCTTTCTTCCGCGACCAGTGCCGCAATGATCGCCTTGGCACTGTCTGAATTCCACTCGGCATCCCCGATCAGGCGGGCGACTTCATTGCCATCGGGGTCAAGAATGACCGTGATTGGCAGGGCAATGACACCGAACTCACGTGCCACGGCCGAGCCCGGATCTTGATGGCGCGGCAGGTTCTCGATGTTGTTTTCCTCGAAAAACTTCTTGATCCCCGCGGGTGAATTGCGCCCAGTGGCCAATGTCAGGACTTCGAATTTGTCACCCCCGAATTCCGCCTGCAACTCGGCGATCTGAGGCATTTCCTTGCGGCACGGTGCGCACCATGTGGCCCAAAAGTTCAGCAGAACGTATTTGCCCTGATAGTTGGCAAGCGTTGCGGTGCCACCGTCATCTTCCAACTGAAATTCGACCAAGGTGTGCGGTTTGGGCTCTTTGTGCAGGATCAACCGCTTCAGGGTGCCTTCGCGCAGCGGACCCAGAGTTTCCGCATCTGTGGCCAAAGCCGCGTTTGCACCTAGCGCAAGGGCCATATAAAGGGGGATCAGACGAAATAGGCGCATATCAACTCCGGGTTTTCTTACATGACCGATCAATCTTCGAACCAGATGTGGGGCGGCCGCTTTGCCGCCGGTCCAGACGCGATCATGGAGGCAATCAATGCCTCGATCGGGTTCGATCAGCGGATGGCAGCCCAGGACATTGCAGGCTCGCGCGCCCATGCCGCCATGTTGGCTGCCACAGGCGTTATAACTGATAGTGATGCTGAAGCTATTCGGGAAGGGCTGCTCACCGTATTGTCAGAAATTCAGAGTGGCGCGTTTCAGTTCTCGACCGCGCTGGAAGACATCCACATGAATGTCGAGGCACGGCTGAAAGAGGTCATTGGCGAACCTGCAGGCCGTTTGCACACAGGCCGGTCGCGCAATGATCAGGTGGCAACCGATTTTAAACTGTGGGTGCGTGATCAGTTCGATGCCGCCGATACCGGTCTGCTGGCCCTAATCCGCGCGCTTTTAGCGCAGGCAGAGGCCGGGGCGGACTGGGTCATGCCGGGCTTTACGCATCTGCAAACCGCCCAGCCTGTGACCTGGGGTCATCACATGATGGCTTATGTCGAAATGTTCGGGCGTGATCTGTCGCGCGTCCGCGATGCCCGCGCGCGGATGAACGAATCCCCACTGGGGGCTGCCGCGCTGGCTGGAACCTCGTTCCCTATTGATCGGGTCATGACCGCCGAGGCGCTGGGCTTTGACCGTCCCGCTGCCAATTCGCTGGACGCCGTCAGTGACCGCGATTTTGCGCTGGAATTTCTGTCAACTGCTTCGATCTGCGCAATGCACCTGTCGCGCTTTGCCGAAGAACTGGTGATCTGGTCTTCTGCCCAGTTCCGCTTTGTCACCCTGTCTGACCGTTTTTCGACTGGCTCGTCTATCATGCCGCAAAAGAAGAACCCGGATGCGGCAGAACTGATCCGTGCCAAGGTCGGGCGCATTTATGGCGCCAACACCGCGCTGATGATGGTGATGAAGGGCTTGCCGCTGGCCTATTCCAAGGACATGCAGGAAGACAAGGAACAGGTTTTTGACGCTGCCGATAACTGGATGCTGGCGCTGGCAGCGATGGAAGGCATGGTCAAGGATATGACCGCCAACCGCGAAAGCCTGGCTGCGGCTGCAGGGTCGGGTTTTTCGACCGCGACTGATCTGGCCGACTGGCTGGTGCGCGTTCTGGGCCTGCCGTTCCGCGATGCCCATCACGTCACCGGATCGCTGGTTGCGATGGCCGAGAGCAAGGGCTGCGATCTGCCGGACCTGACGCTTGCGGATATGCAAACAGTGCATGCGCAGATCACCGATGACGTCTTTTCTGTCCTTACGGTGCAAAATTCGGTAAACTCGCGCCAGTCTTACGGCGGCACGGCACCGGATCAGGTGCGGGCTCAGGTCAAGCGATGGAAGGCGTTGGTGTAATGCGAATTCTGACTGCGGTTCTGTTGATTCTGGCCGGGGTAACCCTAGCCGGATGCGGTGCGGATGGTGAACCGATCCAACCAACGATGAGCGCCAATATCGGCGTCGGCACCAGCGGTGCCTATGTCGGGGGCGGCGTTGGCCTGCAACGCGGCCCCCTGAGCGTTTTTCTCGGGCGGTAGTGTTTCCCGAGTTGCAGTTTCAGCACTCAGTTCCCATTTCAGACCGATCAATGGCGCTTGGCCGTAAACCTTGGAAAAAGAAATGAATATGAAGATTTTAGGCCTGTTCTTTGGCCTCGCCATTCTTGCGGCTTGCGACCCATCCTATAAACCGCGACCCGATCCCGAACCCCAATCCGGCGGATCTGGAATTTCGATATCCGGTTATGGGCGGGTCGGCGTTTCGCATATTGAATGACGCGACACCCCTGTTTGCGTAGAATCCATTGATCCGCCGGGGCATTCTGGTCTAAGCGCGTCTTTATGGATCACTTTCTTTACCGCGACGGCGCGCTTTACGCCGAGGATGTCCCGATCTCCGAAATCGCAGCTGCGGTTGGGACACCCTTTTACGTCTATTCGACGGCGACGCTGCTGCGTCATTTCCAGCTGTTCGATGAGGCGTTGGACGGGACCGACCACCTCGTATGTTATGCGATGAAGGCCGCCAGCAATCAGGCGATCCTGAAGACGCTGGCCGAGGCAGGCGCGGGGATGGACGTTGTTTCGGGTGGGGAATACCTGCGGGCCAAAGCTGCCGGAGTGCCCGGCGATAAGATCGTGTTTTCGGGCGTTGGCAAAACAGCCGAAGAAATTCGCACTGCTCTGACCGGTGGCATTCGTCAGTTCAACGTGGAATCCGAACCCGAGATGGAGGTGATCAACGCCGTTGCGCTTGATTTGGGCGTCGTTGCTCCGATCACCGTTAGAGTAAATCCGGATGTGGACGCCAAGACCCACGCCAAAATAGCCACCGGAAAATCCGAGAATAAATTCGGCATTCCGATCGCCCGTGCGTCAGAAGTCTATGCCCACGCTGCCAGCCTGCCCGGGCTGAAGGTCATTGGCATCGACGTCCATATCGGCTCGCAACTGACCGAGCTGGAGCCTTTTGCATTGGCCTATCAGAAGGTTGCTGAGCTGACCGAGACGCTGCGCAGTGAGGGCCACAATATTCGCCGCCTTGATCTGGGTGGGGGGTTGGGCATTCCTTATGCGCGCTCGAACGACGCGCCGCCGCTGCCTTTGGAATACGGTGCGCTGATCAAAGACACTCTGGGTCATCTGGGATGCGAAATCGAAATAGAGCCGGGCCGCCTGATTGCCGGTAATGCTGGTTTGATGGTCAGCAAAGTGATCTATGTGAAATCCGGCGAGGGCCGGGATTTCCTGATCCTCGACGGTGCCATGAACGACCTGATCCGCCCGGCCATGTACGAAGCCTATCACGATATCGTACCGGTGATCGAACCCGTGCCGGGCACGGAACAGCAACCTTATGATATCGTCGGTCCGGTTTGCGAAAGCGGCGATACATTTGCCAAGCAACGGCAGATGCCGTCACTGGGTGCTGGTGATCTGGTCGCCTTTCGCAGCGCAGGGGCCTATGGCGCGGTCATGTCCAGCGAATACAACACGCGGCCCCTGATACCCGAAGTTCTGGTGCACGGAGATCAATTTGCCGTAATTCGTGAACGTCCGAGCTTTGACGAAATCATAAACCGCGATACCATACCCGAGTGGCTCTGACGCAATAGACGCGCGGGCCGGTGAACGGAGGCCCGACTTGACCGCAAGAGAAACCTTGCCGATCCCCAGATTGTCTTTGCTGCTAACGCAGGTGGGGATGCTAAGCGAGCAGGTTTGGCGGTCTTTCTGGCCGTTTTTCTCAATTTCCATGGCGCTGTTGGCCGCGCTGATGCTCGGACTGCAGGACCATGTCGGGGTGGAAACCGTTTGGGTCGCGGGGTCGGCGGCGTTGATTGGGCTGTTGGTTGCACTGATCCACGGCGTGCGGCGGTTCCGTATCCCAACACG
Source organism: Ruegeria sp. YTSA226 (assembly GCF_059609905.1). Lineage (NCBI taxonomy): Bacteria > Pseudomonadati > Pseudomonadota > Alphaproteobacteria > Rhodobacterales > Roseobacteraceae > Ruegeria > Ruegeria sp. YTSA226. The sequence continues at coordinate 271,830 of NZ_JBXWMQ010000003.1, read as the reverse complement.
AAACGAAGCGTTGATCCGGATGGATGAGACCCTGCCAGGGCGTCCTATCCAGGCACTGATGGATGAACAGGCCATCGGCGCGATGGATGCTGATTCTGTGGCCCTGTGGCGGGCTCATCAGGCGCGTATGGCGGAACGTGCCGCACAGGCTGCGCCGGTAAAGCCCGATCTCCGACTGGCCGACCGCGACCCCTATGCTCTGCGGTTCATAGCTTTGCTGGCGCTGGTGATTGCGGTGCTTTTCGGCTCATTTTGGCGCATAGGATCCGTGACAGAGATGACACCGGGTGCAGCCGTTGCCGGTCAGGGACCAAGTTGGGAAGGCTGGGTCGAGCCGCCACGCTATACCGGCTTGCCAACGCTTTATCTGGCAGATCAATCCGACCCGACACTTTCGGTCCCGCAAGGCAGCCGCATCACATTGCGATTCTACGGCGAGGTCGGTGCGCACAGCTTGACCGAAACCTCGACACCGCTGGGCACGGAAGCGGTCACCGACCCTGAACAGGAATTTGTCGTCGAACGTTCGGGCCGAATGACGATAGACGGGCCTTCCGGGCGCGATTGGGCGTTGGAAGTGATCGCAGATACGTCTCCACAGATCACCGTGTCGGACGTTGCCAGATCCGAAGCGGGCGGCCAGATGAAATTGCCCTTTGCGGCCAAAGATGATTACGGTGTGATAGCAGGCTCTGCCCTGATCGAACTGGATCTGGATGCAGTTGATCGGCGCTATGGTCTGATGGCGATTCCAGAACCGCGTGAGGTGATCGAGGTTGAGTTACCGATGCCCATTACAGGCGACCGGGCCGATTTCACCGAGAATCTGATCGAGGATTTCTCACAACATCCCTGGGCGCATCTGCCAGTAAAGATCACTTTGATGGCGCGTGATGCTGCCGATCAGCAAGGGCAGTCTGAACCCTATACAACAGCGCTTCCGGCGCGTCGGTTCTTTGATCCGCTGGCGGCTGCAATCGTTGAACAGCGGCGCGATCTGCTGTGGTCACGGGACAACGCGAAACGGGTATCTCAGATTCTGCGGGCGGTATCGTATCTGCCCGAGGACCTGTTCCGCTCGGATACGGCCTATTTACGCCTGCGGGTGACACTTCGGCGGCTTGAGACATTTACCGAATACGGGTTGAAGCCGACGCAGCAGGAAGAAATCGCGGCCTCACTATGGAAGCTGGCCGTATTGATCGAGGACGGTACGCTTGCCGACGCTCTTGAGCGGATGCGCCGGGCGCAGGAGCGCCTGACGGAGGCGATGCAGAACGGGGCAAGCGACGAAGAGATCGCTGAGCTGATGCAAGAGCTGCGCGAGGCCACCCAGGACTACCTGCAACAGTTACAGCGGTTGGCAGAGCAGAACGGTGAAGAAGGTCAGCAGGGGCAAGACGGAGAATCCTTGCAGATGACGCAGGATGATCTGCAACGGATGATGGATCGAATTCAGGATCTGATGGAGCAGGGCCGTATGGCCGAGGCGCAGCAGGCGCTGGAGGAATTCCAGCAGATGATGGAGAACATGCGCGTCACGCAAGGTCAGGGTCAAGGTCAGCAATCCGAAGGCCAACAGGCGATGGAGGGTTTGGCAGAGACATTGCGCGATCAACAGGGGCTGAGCGATCAGGCTTTCCGCGATCTGCAAGAGCAGTTCAATCCCGGTGCGCAGACTGGTGAAAACCAGGGCAATCAGGGCCGCAATGGCGGTCAGGGCCGTGGGCAGAGCCACGAAGGCCAGGGCGGACAGGGGCAGGGTTCGGACCAGGCTGATGAAGGTCAGCAGGGTCAGGGTTCGCTGGCCGATCGTCAACAGGCCCTGCGCGATGAGCTGGGCCGCCAGCAACAAAACCTGCCCGGTGCCGGTACCCCGGAAGGCGAAGCCGCCCGTGATGCGCTTGGGCGCGCTGGCCGCGCCATGGATGAGGCTGAGCAGGCTCTGCGGAATGACGAGCTGGCTGATGCTATCGACAACCAGTCCGAAGCGATGGATGCGCTGCGGGAAGGGATGCGCTCGTTAGGTGAGGCCTTGGCCCAGAACCAGCAGAATCAACCAGGTCAAGGCAGCCAGGAAGGTGATATGCAAGCCAACAACCGCGATCCGCTGGGCCGCAACCCTGGGGCAAACGGGTCGATGTCAACCGATGAGAGCCTGCTGCAGGGTGAGGACGTTTATCGCCGGGCCCGCGAGTTGCTGGACGAAATTCGCCGCCGGACCGGTGAATCCGAACGTCCCGAGATTGAATTGGAATATCTCAAGCGCCTGCTTGAACGGTTCTGATCAGTTCTGAGAAGCGCCAGCCTGGGTATCCAGCCAAAGCCGGGCTTGATCCACCAAAGACACATAAGGTTTGAGAACTGCATCCGCCTGAGGAACAGCCTCACTGATTTGCGGAGCATTGCCGTAGATCAGGAACAGGATCACACCAAGTATCAAGATCAGAGCGAACCCACGCAGAAAGCCACCGGATTTGCGGGGCGCAGGCGCTGATACCTCGGGTGCATCTGCAGAGGCGTCGCCGCGGAATCCAGAATTGATCGTCTCGACATCGGGCAGGGCGTCACCTTGCCCGGAATCTTTAGCGGTTTCTGTAGCTGTCAGTTCCTTGACCGCCTGTTCGGGGTCTGGTTCCGGCTCGGAAGGTGGATCAAGAGCAAGATCAGGCTGGCTTTCAAGACTGCTACCTTCCTGGGCCCGCAATTCGGCTTCACGTGCGGCTTCTTCCTTCAGAATATCGGCGACCGAAGGATCCACATTGCTGACCGGCGCACCATCCTTTGGTGGGGTTTCGGGCTCGGGCTCGGTCTGGTCGGCGGTTTCTGACTCCGCCGGTGGAACAGCCTTATCCTCGGCAGTCGTTTCATCTGCAGGTTGCTCAACGGCTGGATCCGCCGGATGTTTGGCCTGGAACCACGTTTTCTCGCAATTCGAACACTGAACATCGCGGCCTTCCTCTGGAATGACCTCGTCTGGCACCTCGTATTGGGCACTGCAGTTGGGACAAGTAAGACGCATGCTGCCTCCGGGCCGGGGGTTGGCCTGATAATAGTTTTTTTAAGAATGATATTCCGTTAGAACCAAACAGCAAAGCGCGTTTTCGGTTTCGCGGGCCAAGTGTCACCATTTGGACCCGGTACGGGCATTGAAACCTGAACCGCGCTGGGGCAAGAAGAGCGGCACAAAAATTGGGGGCCCCCGTGATCGAGCTGGACCATGTCAGCTACACCTATGGTGGAGGTGAATTGCTGAGCGACGTATCGCTTAAGCTTCAACCGGGGTCGTTTCATTTCCTGACCGGGCCGTCCGGTGCTGGCAAAACAACCCTGCTAAAGCTCTGCTATGGCGCATTGCTGCCCACATCGGGAAGGCTGAGCGTGTTCGATCAGGATATCGCCCGCCTTAACCGCGATCAGATGGCCCTGATGCGCCGCCGGATAGGTGTGGTGCATCAGGATTGCCGGTTTCTGGATCACATGACTTTGGCCGAGAATGTCGCTTTGCCGTTGATGGTATCCGGTAAGGCGGAAATTGCCGAGCAAACAGATCTGTCAGATCTGTTAAACTGGGTCGGGCTGGGTGCGCGTCTTGACGCGCTGCCACCAGAGCTGTCAGGCGGTGAACGCCAGCGTGCGGCGCTGGCCCGTGCGGTAATGCTGTCGCCGGATGTCGTGCTGGCCGATGAGCCGACGGGCAATGTGGATTGGGAAATGTCTCAGCGCCTTTTGCGCCTGCTGGTCGAATTGAACAAGATGGGCAAGACAGTCTTGATTGCGACCCATGATCTTAGCCTGATCCGTGCGGCGAAAAGCCAGGTGCAGGCGCGTGTTTTGCGCATCTCGCAGCGCCAAATTCAACTGGCGGGGGCGGATCTATGAACATGGAAACCTTCCGCAACCTGTTGAAACGTGATGGTCGTGCCGATCGAGTTGTTCCGCCCACTGGCTATACTGCACATCTCACACTGTTCGTGTCCGGTGCGATGGGCTTTCTTGCGGTGTTCGCGCTGGCTCTGTCATTGGCGTCGGGGCGAGTGGCAGACCGCTGGGCAAGCGAACTTGCCGGCGCTGCCACGGTGCGGATCAATGCCCCGGCCGACCAGATGGCCGCCCAGACTGAAACTGCGCTGATGGTGTTGTCGCAAACACCCGGTGTCGCCTCTGCCCGGGCGTTGACCATTGAGGAGCAGATTGCGCTGTTGTCGCCCTGGTTTGGCCCGGATTTGCCACTGGACACGCTGCCCGTGCCGCAGCTGATCGAAATTGTCGAAGGTGAGCCAGGTCTGGACGCAGCAGGATTGCGCCTGCGTCTTGGGGCCGAGGTGCCCGGAGCCGTTCTGGACGACCACTCGCGCTGGCGCGAACCTTTGGTTGATGCGGCCCGCTCGCTCCGGAGGCTTGGCTGGGTCTCAATCCTTCTGATTGGCGGAGCGACCGCCGCCATGATCACATTGGCGGCCAATGCGTCGCTGGCAGCCAACGCGCAGATTATCGAGGTGCTGCGTCTTGTCGGGGCCCGGGATCGATTTATTGCCAATGCGTTTGTTCGCCGCTTCACCTACCGCGCATTTTTTGGCGCGATGGTTGGTGTGCTGTTCGGAATGACAGGTGTGTTGTTGCTGCCCGAGGCATCGTCGGACGAGGGCGGCTTTCTGACGGGCCTGGGCTTTCAGGGGGCAGGGTGGCTGTTGCCAGCCCTCATCCCGGTACTGGGTGCTGCGGTGGCCTTTCTAGCCACATGGACTGCGGCAAACCGCAAATTGAAGGAGCTTTCGTAATGGCCACTCCAATTCAATGGATCCGCTCACTGGTCTTCATGATCGTGATCTACATGTGGATGCTGGTCCTTGGCCTCGTGTTTGCTCCTTACGCCATGTTTGCAAAGCGCGGAGCGCTGCATGCATGCAAGACCTATGCGCGCACAACCATGTGGCTGGCGCGTTGGATGGTTGGTATTCGATGCGAAATTCGCGGGACTGTGCCAGTGGACGAGGTGGTCATCGGGGCCAAACACCAGTCTTTCCTCGACATCATCATGATCTTTAGCGCGATTCCTCATGGCAAGTTCATTATGAAGCGCGAATTGCTGTGGACGCCAGTCATTGGGCTTTACGCAAGCCGCCTAGGGTGCATCCCGGTCAATCGCGGCAAGAAGGGCGCCGCTGTGGCCAAGATGGTCCAGGATGTGGCGAAGGAATTTACAGAACCTGGCCAGTTGGTGATCTATCCGCAGGGCACCCGTGTCGCGCCAGGCGTTCACAAACCGTATAAGGTTGGAACTGCCGTCCTGTACGAAGGCTTGGGAATCCCTTGCGTACCTGTTGCAACAAATGCCGGAGTGTTCTGGCCCCGAAGCGGCGTGATGCGCAAACCCGGCCTTGCGATCGTCGACTTCCTTGATCCGATCGAACCCGGCGTCGAACGTGCGCGCTTTCTGGACCGATTGGAAGATGTGATCGAGACGCGCTCGAACGCTTTGATGACAGAAGTGGGGTTTGATCCTGATGCAGTTCATTGACGATATCGAAACGCTCGATGGACATTACAGCGCACCGGGCGCCCCATCATTGCGTAAAGTAGCGCACCGGTTGACGCCTCTGTACCGGCAATGGGTCATGGCTTCGCGGCTATGCGTACTCAGTACGGTTGGGCCCGAAGGGGTCGATGGCAGCCCACGTGGCGATGATGGTCCGGTGATTCTGGAACTGGATCCAAAGACATTGGCGATGCCCGACTGGCGCGGAAACAACCGGCTGGACAGCTTGCGCAATATCGTGCGCGATCCGCGTGTGTCCTTGATGTTCATGGTCCCAGGGTCGAACAATGTTGTGCGCGTCAACGGGTCGGCCCGACTGACAGCGGACCAAGACCTTCGAACCCGGTTCGAAAAACAAGGCAGGCTTCCGGCCACCGTGATCGTCATCGACATTACCGAGGTCTACACTCAGTGTGCCCGTGCGCTGATGCGTGCGCGGACTTGGAGCAGCGGGGACGAAGCCGCCATATTGCCGACAATGGGTGAAATCCTGGCCGAAGCGTCAGACGGCGAGGAAGGTGGCACGCAATATGATGAGGCCTGGGGGCAACGCGCCGCAAAAACGATGTGGTAGCCTGTTTACTTATCAAGGTTTGGTCAAAGAATCGTCACACGGATAGGTAAGTAGAGAACCGTGAGGCAAATACAGGTTACAGGAGCCGTCAATGGAGCAGCTTAGTTCAGTTTGGGATTCTTTTCTGAACCACGCCCGCTATGTGTTTACGTCTCCTTTGGATCCCACGAACCGGATTTTCTATGTCTATGTCGGCAGTTCTCTGCTGATTGCCTTCGCCATCTATGCCGTGAAGCGCAGAAACGCGTCACATGTCGACGGTGAGAGCAGCTTTCTGGGGTTTCTGTTTCCCCGCAAGGTCTGGGACCACCCTTCGGCATGGCTCGATATCCGCTATTTCTTTTTCCACAAACTGATCGGGCATTTCCTGATATTGGGTCTGCTGGCCGGATCAGCCGCCTTGTCCTATCAATGGGCAAGCGGTGGGCTTGACCCCAATAACTCACCCCGGGCAGAGCCCTTGGTTGGCTGGTTGGGGGCTTTGGCTACCTTCACCTACATGCTCATTCTATTCCTGATTATGGATTTCATCGGCTACGCAGCCCATTACCTGCAGCACAAGGTCCCGCTGTTGTGGCAATTTCACAAAGTTCATCACAGCGCCGAGGTGATGCACCCGTTGTCGAATTTTCGCGAACATCCGATAGACAATATCCTCTACAATGTTGCGATTGGGTTTGGTGCTGGCGCAGTAACCGGGTTTGCGTTTCGACTGTTAGGGTACCAGCCGAACATGCCGGCATTGCTGGGCGTGCCGGTGCTGATGTTCTTGTTCAATGTCGGAGGCTATAATCTGCGACATTCCCATATCTGGTTGCGTTGGCCGGGTGTGTGGTCGAAAGTTTTTCCCTCGCCGGCGCATCACCACGTGCATCACAGTTGCCACCCGGACCATCTGGACAAAAACTTCGCCTTCATGTTTCCGTTCTGGGATGTGTTGTTCGGCACCTACATCATGCCCGAGGATAACAGGGACGTGAAATTCGGCGTGACCGAGAAGGACAAGGGTCACGAGATGGACACCTGCATGAAGCTCTATTTCCTGCCGTTCAGAGATGCGTGGCGTATTCTGAACAAGAAACGGCGGCCATCGTCTTACCAAGCGCCCGATGCAGATGCCGCCAGTCGCCATTCGGTCAAATAGCGAGCATCTGCGGTGGTTGCCGGCCTGACGTGATCCGCTGATCGCCTGTGCCCGGCAACGCCTTGGCGGTGGTTTCGGCTGGGCATAGTGACGCAAACGCCCTCAAGCCGCGGCGGCTCCGATCTTGGCGATCTTGCTGACCCAGCGGTCCACGTGACCCGGTTTGGGATAACTTGCCCCGGCAAAATAGGTGAACCGGGTCGGCTTGAAGCCAACAAATCCCAATATCTGATCGCGTACCTGGCGGATCAGGGCCTGGCGATAGATCAGGCGCATGAACCAACCCGGCGTATCTGATGTCAGAATGACGCGCGCGGTGCGTCCGCTCAGCATCGGGGCGGGCAATCCAATCTTAGTGGTGTTTCGCGTGTCAAAGGTGCGTCCGGGGATGAACATCCGGTCGATCAGACCTTTGAGTTTTGCGGGCAATCCGCCCCACCACATTGGTGTGGTCAAGACCAGATGCTCGCTCCATTCGAAATCTTGCAATACCTGCTCAAGAACCGGTTCTAGCGGTTTGAAATCGTGATAATTGCCCTGGCCAAAATCAAAGTCGAACTGCATCTCACTCAGATGGACTAGACGTACGTCATGTCCCTTGCCTCGGGCGGCGTCGGCATAAGTTTCAGCAAAGGTCCGCGACAGGCTGCTATCGGCGGGGTGTCCGTCGAGGACGAGTATTTTCTTCGGTTGCATGGGGCTCTCCTGAAAATGACCATGGTCACTTATAGAATCAGAAAATGACCGCGGTCAATAAAAATTTGACCATGGTCAGAAAACATGCGAGCAAACCATATGCAAAAACCACCCCAGAAACGAACTCTCAAAACTCGGGCCCGGCTTTTGGCGGCTGCCGAGGCGCTCATTGAAAACAGCGGATACGAGGCGCTGAGGGTAGAAGAGGTCGTCCAGAGCGCTGGCGTCGCCAAAGGGACGTTCTTCGCGCATTTTCGCGACAAGGATGCCTTGATGGAGCTTCTGATCGCAGATCGGCTGAATGCCTGCCTCGATCAGGCCGAGGCTGGGACAGCGCCCAAATCGGTGAATGATATCATGACCGCCCTGCAGCCGGTTCACAGCTTCATGACATCCGAACGGTATGTCTTTGACTTGTTGATAAGATATTCGGGGGCGACGGCTATCGCCGATATCGGACCGATCGCATATTGCTTTGAGCGCTACTTTCGTGTGGTGATGATGTGGCTTGACGCTGCGGATGTCCGACAGGACATTCCGACCGAGCTGTTGGCCGAAGGTGTTCAGGCCTTTGCCATTCAGGCCATGTCCCTTAAGTTCTGCGCCTTGCACGCCTCGACCGGTTTTACCGACCGGTTGAGGGTCTATCTCGATGCATGGTTGACCCCGGCGACCTAGTCACCGGGGTCCTTTTTTAGCTGTGAATTGGCCCGTCACCGCAGGCCAGGGCCGCCTCACGCACCGCTTCGGAATATGTCGGATGCGCGTGACAGGTCAGCGCCAGATCTTCGGCCGAGGCGCCGAATTCCATCGCCACGCAGACCTCGTGAATCAAATCACCCGCAGCCGGGCCAATGATATGCGCGCCCAGAATGCGGTCGGTTTCCTTGTCTGCCAGAATCTTGACGAAACCATCCGAGGCAAAGTTCGCCTTGGCGCGGCCATTGCCCATGAACATGAACTTTCCGACCTTATAGGCACGGCCCTGTTCCTTGAGCGTCGCCTCGGTCTCGCCGACATTGGCGACCTCGGGCCAGGTGTAGATCACGCCCGGAATGACGCCATAGTTCACATGCCCATGCTTGCCCGCAATCTGTTCGGCAGCGGCCATGCCTTCGTCTTCGGCCTTATGCGCCAGCATCGGGCCTTCGGTCACGTCGCCGATGGCGTAGATGCCGGGGACGTTGGTCTGCCAATCGGCGCCTACCTTGATCTGACCGCGGGGTGTCATTTCAACACCCAAAGCGTCCAGCCCCAAACCATCCGAGAACGGTTTGCGCCCAGTAGCGACAAGGACGGTATCGGCGTCAATCACATGCTCGCTGTCATCCTTCAGCAGCTTATAAGTTACCTTGGCCTTGGTCTTGGTGGCTTCGGTCTTTTGCACCGCAGCACCCATGACAAAGTTCAGGCCCTGTTTCTTGAGGATGCGCTGGAAGGTTTTCTGAACCTCAGGGTCCATGCCCGGGGTGATTTCCTTGAGGAATTCGATAACTGTCACTTCGGCGCCCAGACGGCTGTAGACCGAGCCCAGTTCAAGCCCGATCACACCTGCGCCGATGACGACCATTTTTTTCGGGATTTTTCCCAGCGCCAACGCACCGGTCGAGGTCACGACAACCTTTTCGTCCACTTCGACACCGGGCAGCGCGGATGGCTCGGACCCGGACGCGATGATGATGTTCTTGGCTTCATGCACCTCGTCACCCACCTTGACCTGCCCAGCGGCCGGGATCGAACCCCAGCCTTTCAGCCAGTCGATCTTGTTCTTCTTGAACAGGAATTCGATGCCCTTGGTGTTGCCGTCAATGACTTCGTCCTTATAGGCCTGCATCTGCTTCCAATCGACCGAAGGGCTTTTGCCCTTGAGGCCCATCTTGGCAAAGTTATGTTCGGCCTCGTGCAGCTGATGGCTGGCATGCAACAGCGCCTTGGACGGAATGCAGCCCACGTTGAGGCAAGTGCCGCCCAGCGTCTCACGCCCTTCGACCACGGCGGTTTTCAACCCCAGCTGCGCGCAGCGGATGGCGCAGACATAGCCGCCGGGGCCTGCTCCGATTACGATGACGTCATAGTTTGCCATTTGTCCGGTCCTTGTATTTGGTGGGGTCGGATGCGCTTGTCCGCGCAATGCACCCCCATTGAATAATCTATGCGGCAGCTCGAATCAAAACACAGCTGCCAACAGCATTGCAGTGGTCGCCAGCAGCCCGATCATCCAGATCACCGTACGCCATGGTGTCCAGCCAAATGCATAGGCCGGAACATAGGAAGCGCGTGCGATCAGGTAGACCCAACTACAGGCGGCAGTAAAAGCGCTGGATTGCCCCGAGGTCGTAATGACCAAAGATGCGATAGAGAACAAAACCAACCCTTCGGAATGGTTGCTAAGTGCACGGTGCAGACGTCCCATTGCAGCAGGTTTGTCAAACGGGGTATCACGAGGTCCCAACGCGTGCAGCACATCGACCTTACCGTGGCCAGAGATCAAATAGGCGACAAATTGAGCGACCCAAAGAAGGGCTGCCAGCGACAAGACGGTCAATTCCGTGGTCATTCAGTTTGTTTCCTCGCACTAGGAACGGATGCGATAAATCGGTTTAAACTGGCGTCAGAAGCTTCACCTGAATATGCGCGATCCCGCCACGTTCGTGATGCATGGCCAATTCCTCGGAATCAAAGAAACTCAGGGCCTTTTCAAGATCAACCACCTCAAACATTGCAACGGCATGATCACGCTGATCGGGGTCTTTCCAGATGTGGAGGTCGCGGATACCCGCGGCCTCCCGCATTGGCTTGTCTTCGCGAAACACTTTCAGCCAGACATCAAAATCAGCAACGTCAGCCTGCCAGAGAACATGAGTTGCCATGGTCATAGATCCATCAGCAAGCGGCGTGGATCTTCCAGTGCCTCTTTCACGCGCACTAGGAAGGTCACAGCACCTTTGCCGTCCACGATCCGGTGGTCATAGGACAGAGCCAGATACATCATCGGGCGGATCTTGACCTCACCGTTGATGGCCATCGGACGGTCCTGAATCTTGTGCATACCAAGAATACCCGACTGCGGCGGGTTCAGAATCGGCGAGGACATCAGCGAGCCATAGACGCCGCCGTTCGAAATGGTGAAGGTGCCGCCCTGCATCTCTTCCATGCTCAGCTTGCCGTCACGGGCGCGCCTGCCCTTTTCGGCGATTGCCTTTTCGATCGCGGCAAATGACATCGAATCTGCATCACGGATGACCGGAACAACAAGACCGGTCGGCGTGCCTGCGGCGACACCCATATGCACAAAGTTCTTATAGACAATGTCGGTGCCATCAATCTCGGCATTCACTTCGGGCACTTCTTTCAGTGCATGACAGCAGGCCTTGGTGAAGAAGGACATAAAGCCCAGACGGACGCCGTGCTTCTTCTCGAACTGGTCCTTGTACTGGTTACGCAGGGCCATCACCTCTGTCATGTCCACCTCGTTATAGGTGGTCAGCATGGCGGCGGTGTTCTGGCTGTCTTTCAGGCGCTTGGCGATGGTCTGGCGCAGACGGGTCATGCGCACGCGTTCCTCGCGGCTGGCATCCTGTGCGGCAACGGGTGCGCGTGGTGCTTGGGCCGCTGGTGCAGGTGCCGCCGCTGCGGCCGCCGGGGCGGCGACTGCCTTGGCTACGTCTTCTTTCATGATACGACCATCGCGACCGGTGCCGGTGACCTGATCAGCGGACAGGCCAGCCTCGGCCATGGCTTTTTGGGCCGAAGGCGCATTGGCGACGTCCTTGCCACCAACGGAATCCCCGCCGCTCGCCGGAGCGGCTACGACCGGAGCGGCGGCCGCCCCTGCTGCTGAACCCGAGATCACCGCCAGCTTGGCTGCGGCGTCTACAGTTGCGCCTTCAGGGGCAACGATTTCTGCCAGAACACCCGCCGCAGGGGCGGGAACCTCGACCGAGACCTTGTCGGTTTCCAGCTCACACAGCATCTCGTCCTGTGCGACGCTGTCACCGACCTGTTTGAACCAGGTCGAGACCGTCGCTTCGGTCACGGATTCGCCCAGCGTGGGCACCATCACATCAACGCTGCCGCCCGAGGCTGCCGGTGCTGCGGCAGGCGCAGGTGCGGCGGCTGGGGCCGGGGCGGCACCTTCTCCGGCGACGATTGTTGCCAACAGGGCATTGACGCCTACGGTTTCGCCTTCGGCGGCGACAACCTCACCCATCACGCCAGCGGCGGGCGAGGGGACCTCGACCGTGACCTTGTCGGTTTCAAGCTCGCACAGCATTTCATCGACCGCGACTGCATCACCGGGTTTCTTGAACCAGGTGGCAACGGTGGCTTCGGTAACGGATTCGCCCAGCGTGGGAACACGAACTTCAATGGACATCATTACTTTCCTTCAATGCTCAGCGCTTCGTTCACCAGCGCTTCTTGTTGGGCTTTATGTTGGCTGGCCAGACCCGTTGCAGGCGAGGCCGAGGTGGCGCGGCCGACATAGACCGGGCGGGTATTCTTGGCGCCGATCCGGGTCAGGACCCATTCGATATTGGGTTCGATAAAGGACCACGCCCCCTGGTTCTTGGGCTCTTCCTGACACCAGATGATTTCGGCTCCCTTGAACCGTTCCAGTTCATTGATCAGCGAATGCGCGGGGAACGGATAGTACTGTTCGATTCGCATCAGATAGACATCGTCTATGCCGCGCGCGTCACGCTCTTCCAGCAGGTCGAAATAGACCTTGCCGGAACACATCACGACCCGTTTGATTTTGTCATCCTTGACCAGGGTTGTGTCCGAGTTACCCTTTTGCGCGTCGTCCCACAGCACCCGGTGGAAGCTGGAGCCGGTGGTGAAATCCTCGGCCGTGCTGATCGCCAGCTTGTGGCGCAACAGCGATTTCGGTGTCACCAGGATCAGCGGCTTGCGGAAGGTTCTGTGCAGCTGACGGCGCAGGATGTGGAAGTAGTTCGCAGGCGTCGTGCAGTTGGCTACGATCCAGTTGTCCTGACCACACATCTGCAGAAAACGTTCCAGACGCGAGGACGAGTGTTCAGGCCCTTGCCCTTCGAACCCGTGCGGCAGCAGGGTCACCAGACCGGACATGCGCAGCCATTTGCTTTCGCCCGAGCTGATGAACTGATCGAACATGATCTGCGCACCGTTGGCGAAATCGCCGAATTGCGCCTCCCACAGGGTCAGAGCGTTGGGTTCAGCCAGGGAAAAGCCGTATTCAAAGCCCAGAACCGCGTATTCCGACAGCATCGAGTCGATCACCTCATATTGTGATTGACCAGCCCGGATGTTGTTCAGTGGATAGTACCGCTCTTCAGTTTCCTGATTGATAAAGCCGGAATGGCGCTGGCTGAACGTACCGCGCGTTGCGTCCTGTCCCGACAGGCGAACTGGATAGCCTTCGGTCAGCAATGACCCAAAGGCCAGCGCCTCACCCGTGGCCCAGTCAAAGCCTTTGCCGGTTTCGAACATCTGCTTTTTGTGGTCCAGCAGGCGGCCGACAGTTTTATGGAGTGCAAATCCCTCGGGGGCCCGGGTTAGCGATGCGCCAACCTCGGCCAGGGTTTCTGGTGCAATCGCAGTATCGCCGCGAACATATTCGTCTTTGTTCTTATCCAGATGCGCCCAACGCCCGTCCAGCCAGTCGGCCTTGTTGGGCTTATAGTCTTTGCCGGCTTCGAACTCATCATTCAGATGGGCCTGGAAGGCGGCTTTCATATCTTCGATCTCGCCTTCGGGGATCAACCCGTCCTTGACCAGCCGTTCCGTGTATAGTGACAGCGTGGTCTTATGGGTCTTGATCTTCTTGTACATGATCGGGTTGGTGAACATGGGCTCGTCGCCCTCGTTATGCCCGAACCGGCGATAGCAGAATATATCCAGAACCACGTCCTTGTGGAACTTCTGGCGAAACTCGGTCGCAACCTTGGCTGCGTGTACCACCGCCTCGGGGTCGTCGCCATTCACGTGGAAGATCGGGGCTTCAACCATCAGTGCGATATCTGTGGGATAAGGGCTGGAGCGCGAGAAATGCGGTGCAGTGGTAAAGCCGATCTGGTTGTTCACCACGATATGCATGGTGCCGCCGGTCCTGTGACCGCGCAGGCCGGACAGGCCGAATCCTTCGGCAACGACACCCTGACCGGCAAAGGCCGCATCGCCATGTAGCAGAATGGCCATGACTCTGGTCCGGTCGGTGTCGTTCAATTGATCCTGCTTGGCGCGAACCTTGCCCAGAACAACCGGGTTCACCGCCTCAAGGTGACTTGGGTTGGCGGTCAGCGACAGGTGGACGCTGTTGCCGTCAAATTCACGGTCGCTTGAGGCACCAAGGTGGTATTTCACATCGCCCGAGCCATCCACGTCCTCAGGCTTGAAGCTGCCCCCCTGGAATTCGTTAAAGATGGCGCGGTATGGCTTGGCCATTACATTCGCTAGAATGTTCAGACGTCCGCGGTGTGGCATGCCGATGACAATATCGCTTAGGCCTAGGGCCCCGCCGCGTTTGATGATCTGTTCCATCGCGGGGATCAATGCTTCGCCGCCGTCCAGACCAAAGCGCTTGGTGCCCATGTATTTCACGTGCAGGAACTTTTCGAACCCTTCGGCCTCGACCATCTTGTTCAGGATGGCCTTGCGGCCCTCTTTGGTGAACGCGATTTCCTTGCCATAGCCTTCGATCCGTTCCTTCAGCCAGGCAGCCTCTTCCGGGTTCGAAATATGCATGTATTGCAGCGCGAAGGTGCCGCAATAGGTGCGTTTCACGATCTCGACGATCTGGCGCATGCTGGCCATCTGCAGGCCCAGCACGTTGTCGATAAAGATCGGGCGATCCATATCGGCATCGGTAAACCCATAAGTCTTGGGGTCCAATTCCGGATGCGTGCTGGCAGCCCGCATGCCCAACGGGTCCAGATCGGCGGCCAGATGACCCCGAATACGATAGGCCCGGATCAGCATCAGCGCCCGCAGACTGTCCAAAACTGCGCGTTTAATCTGGTCTTCGCTGACGGCAACACCTTTGTCGGCGGCTTTTTCCTTGATCTTCTTGCCCGCCGCCTTGGCGTCGATCTCGGCCCATTCGCCAGTCAACGCACCGGTCAGATCATCCGTCGGCATCGGCGGCCAGTCGGACCGCGCCCACGAAGGCCCCTCGGCCTCGCGCTGGACATCAGGCGAGGCGTCGCCCATGGCCTTGAAGAACTCGGCCCAGGCGGCATCCACCGCGCCGGGGTTCTTGGTATACTGGGCGTAGAGCTGCTCCAGATATTCGGCATTATGCCCCTGCATAAAGCTTGAGGCGTGGAAGGCAGAGTTGGGCGAATGTTCGGTCATTGTAGGACCTCAAATGCGATTTCGGATTTGGTAGGATTTAGTCTTGCGGATCTTCGGGGTAGTTTCCGGCCTCGAATACCCAGGTCATTCTTCGTCGAACGATGTCTATCGTATCTGCGTCGAAATAATCGGGCACTGGAATGCCTTTTCGTCGTTCGGCCATCGACTTTTCGTGCGGCAATTCAAAGCTGTCTTCCGGCAACCCAAAGGAGCGATAAATCTCTTTCAGATCTGACTGCAGGTTTTCCTTGCGGACGAACTTGTCCACGATCAGCTTGTTGTTGATCGAGACTATCTCCCAGTTATTGCCCCAGGCCTTTGACCGGATGAACTCTTTGAACTGAGCAATTTCGGTCTGCGGGTCTTCCGAGGGCAATCCTTGCTGATGTTTCCGAAAGTGGTAGTCGGATACAGCACGATCGAAAGGATTTCGTACGTTGGCGATCTTTGTATAGGAATCAAAGGTCTTTGACCCAAGATTGGCTCGAACCTGTTTCGCAGGCATATGGTTGCGCCATGCGTATTTGCGCCAAAACTGCCATTTTGGCCGGACCAAACCTGCAGTTTTCCCACGAGCACCGACAATACCGTATTTCGATACGCGGATTTGCCCATTTTCAAGCCGCGGAAGACCGGGTTCTTCGCATAAAGGCTGTAGCGCTATCTCGGTAGAGGTTCCCGCAGTCTTCGTCGTCTTGAGATAGATGAATTTGTGCTCATGGCAAACCAAAACCATGTCAGATGGCCTTTCTGGCCACAGGGGCCGCTTGTAGAGAGTTTACGCTCAGCAGGTTCATTGAGGGACCTCTGAAGGATTGGGACCGTATTGGTTGGTGCCTGGCTGGCTGGGGCGGGTCAGCCACCATAGGACCAGGAGGGGCGACACAAACAGGATCAGAAGCGTCGGAATGACGATCAACAGAGTGGCGCGGGTGAACAGGATGTCCAGATTGCCGCCATGCTGGAAATGCGAGGCGAGGCCGATGCCAAAGACCATCACGGCCCCGGCGCCAAAGAACAGCAGGATTGGCAGCAGCGCATACAGCCCGCTGCGCCCGGTATCATGCATCCGCCGCCAGGCGACGGCCAGATGCGGGAAGAACACGATTAGACCAACAATACCCTGCACAGGCTGCGAAG
The DNA here is from genome assembly GCF_059609905.1 of Ruegeria sp. YTSA226. Taxonomy (NCBI): domain Bacteria; kingdom Pseudomonadati; phylum Pseudomonadota; class Alphaproteobacteria; order Rhodobacterales; family Roseobacteraceae; genus Ruegeria; species Ruegeria sp. YTSA226. Next base: position 255,402 of record NZ_JBXWMQ010000003.1, on the reverse strand, counting down.
ACGTGACGGACACGGATCTGGACGTCTCGGTTTCAGTCACAGCGACTTGCGTGAAGAACTGCGCGTCGATGATCCCGGCGATGATGCTCCAGATCAGGATGAACAGGAAAAAGAACCAGTATTCGGGCCGCGAGGCTCTCCCTGAGAAGGTGAAGAACTTGGCGAAACAGGTGCGGATGGCGTCAGAGAAGGTCATGGTTGTTGTTTGGCTCATGCCTTGCCCCTAATTTTGGACCGGGCAGTCGAAAACTGACTGGCGGCGTTCAAATAGCAGAAGTGAGCTGCCGACCGAAGTATCGGAAACAAGTCTAGCGGATCCTTCAAATTGCGAGCACCAAAAATCGGCAGCTGCTTGCAACTCTTCATCGTCGACACGAATGCTCAAATAAGTAAATGAGATGTGGTCATCGCCCAATGTTTTTGTCGAGCCACCTGTGACGCCAGGAATGGCGCGAACGATGAATTGATCCATCGGTGCTTCACTAGATGCGTCGGCGCTGGCTAGGTTACCTAAGCAGGCGACCGCTACAACGAGTCCTGCCCAGCGGCATCGCCGGGCAGCGTCCGTCCACCCCGTTTTGCCGAAGGCAAACCAAAGAATTGACGGGCAGGTGCTTCGCACCCACCCGCAGTTGGGCGCCGCCCTCAGCTCATATGGGCAACAGGGAGTCACAGCTCACCCGATCGCTTCCAGCACAGCCTCACCCAGCTGCGCCGGGCTTTCGGCCACGACGATACCGGCTGCGCGCATGGCTTCGATCTTGTCCTCGGCTCCGCCTTTGCCACCGGCAACAATCGCGCCCGCGTGGCCCATGCGGCGGCCCGGAGGGGCCGTGCGGCCTGCGATAAAGCCGGCGGTGGGTTTCGAGCGGCCCTTCTTGGCCTCATCCGCCAGGAACTGCGCGGCTTCTTCTTCGGCCGAGCCACCGATCTCACCGATCATGATGATCGAGTGAGTCTCGTCATCGGCCAGGAACCATTCCAGCACGTCGATATGCTCGGTACCCTTGATCGGGTCGCCGCCGATGCCCACACAAGTGGACTGACCCAGACCCACATCGGTGGTCTGTTTGACGGCCTCATAAGTCAGGGTCCCCGAACGTGACACAACGCCGACCGAGCCGCGCTTGTGAATGTGGCCGGGCATGATGCCGATTTTGCAGGCGTCTGGTGTGATGACACCGGGGCAGTTCGGGCCGATCAGGCGCGAGCTTGAGCCTTCCAGCGCGCGTTTCACCTTCATCATGTCCAGAACCGGGATGCCTTCGGTGATGCAGACGATCACCTCCATCTCGGCATCGATCGCCTCAAGGATCGAGTCGGCTGCAAACGGCGGCGGAACATAGATCACGCTGGCGTTCGCGTCAGTCACATGCTTGGCCTCATGGACCGAGTTGAACACAGGCAGGCCCAGATGTTCCATCCCGCCTTTGCCGGGGGTCACGCCGCCGACCATCTTGGTGCCATAGGCGATGGCCTGCTCAGAGTGGAATGTGCCCTGCGAGCCGGTAAAGCCCTGACAGATCACTTTGGTATTTTCGTCGATGAGGACTGCCATTTGGCGTTCTCCTATTTTTACCATTGATGGGTCAGGTGACCCTTAAGGTATTGGTTGTAGGCTCACGCCCATTCAAACTTTGATCCGTGCGCTGAAGTAGTGTTCGCCGCCGAGTACACCCACGTCCCGGATGCTGATCGGACCCAAGTCGCTTTGCAAAGCGTTAAAAGTCCCATTGACCGTTGATGGATTTTCGTTGGACACAAACACAATTGAGCAGGCAGTATCGGTCAGTTTGACCGAAAGATCTTGTTTCTGATGAAAGTATGTCGTTGTTTTCGAGTTCTGGACAAATCCATTTGCCGCCGCTGCGTCTTCCAAAGCACTGCGTCCCAATTCTGCCTGACCACACAGCGCGCGGAAATACGCCGTAGCTTGTCCGGCCGAGACCGGATTGGCGCCTGGACCCGCGTTTGATGACCGCTTGATTTCTGGCGGGTTCGACGGTGACGTGCTCTCAGTTGTTGTTTGACAGGCGGCCAAGCTAAGCAGTGCGCCTGCAAACAACAGTGGCTTACTGAAAAGACCCACGAATTTACCCCTTAACCGCCTTCACGATCTTCTCGGCACCGTCTTTCAGGTTGTCCGCCGCGATTACGTCCAGGCCCGATGTGTTGATGATCTCTTTGCCCTTCTCAACGTTCGTGCCTTCCAGACGCACGACTAGCGGAACCTGCAGACCGACCTCTTTCACCGCGGCGACAACGCCTTCGGCGATGACGTCACAGCGCATGATGCCGCCGAAGATGTTGACCAGGATGCCTTTAACCTGCGGGTCAGAGGTGATGATCTTGAACGCCTCGGTCACTTTCTCTTTGGTGGCACCGCCACCCACGTCGAGGAAGTTGGCAGGCTCGGCGCCATACAACTTAATAATGTCCATTGTCGCCATCGCCAGACCGGCACCATTCACCATACAGCCGATCTCACCATCCAACGCGATGTAGTTCAGGTCGTACTTAGAGGCTTCAAGTTCCTTGGGGTCTTCCTCGGTCGTGTCGCGCAGCTCGGCAATATCCGGATGGCGGTAGACCGCATTACCGTCAAAACCGACTTTGGCGTCCAGCACTTTGAGGTCGCCCTTGTCGGACACGATCAGCGGGTTGATTTCCAGCATCTCCATGTCCTTCTCGACGAAGGCAGCGTACAGCTGGCTCATCAGTTTGACGCACTGTTTGACCTGCGCGCCCTCCAGGCCCAGCGAGAAGGCGATGCGGCGGCCATGATAGGGCTGATAGCCTGTGGCTGGGTCAACCGAGAAGGACAAGATTTTCTCAGGCGTGGCTGCGGCCACCTCTTCGATATCCATGCCGCCTTCGGTCGAGCAGACGAATGAGATGCGGCTGGTCTGGCGGTCTACCAGCAGGGCCAGGTACAGTTCGCGTTCGATGCCGGAACCGGCCTCGATATAGATGCGGTTGACCTGTTTGCCCGCAGGACCGGTCTGATGCGTGACCAGTGTGCGGCCTAGCATCTTTTTGGCTTCCTCCGCGGCCTCTTCAACCGACTTGGTCAGACGGACACCGCCCTTTTCACCGGCATCGGATTCCTTGAAAGACCCCTTGCCGCGGCCGCCCGCGTGGATCTGCGCTTTGACGACCCAAAGAGGTCCGTCCAACTCACCGGCTGCGGTTTTAGCTTCCTCGGCGCGCAGGACCGCGCGACCGTCGGAAACCGGGGCGCCATAGCTGCGAAGAAGCGCTTTGGCCTGATATTCGTGAATGTTCATCGAAACTGTCCCGTCTGACTACGATTGACCGATATAGGCGTGTCTAAGGGGTAAGTTTAAAGGCTTTTTTGACGTAAAGGAGGTTTTTCACGAAGATTTTCATTATTTGTGATCACAGCTTTTCAGGGTGTGATCACAAAACTTGAGCTGGTATTGAGCGTTGATTCGGCAGGAAATTCACCCAATAGAATATGACGTTTTCAAGCTAGCGCTAACCTATCCGCGTCTGAGGCGGACGATACCCTTTTTCACAGACATCACCAGTTTGCGCAGTTTGCCCAACAAGCCTTTGTCGACCAGTGGTCGGACTTTTTTCGACGCGCCGGGCGTGAGCTGTGCGTCGGCTTCGATAAGGCTGTTGATATGACGTTCGAGATCGGGCCCTACCAAACCGGCGACAGTTCTAGCGCTGTCCAGCCGCTTGTCGTGACGGCTGTGAAATTTGTAGTGATGCAGCAGGCGCGGGGCGCTGTGGAGAAAACCGAACATCTCGGCCTGACGATAATCGAGGAAGTTGTACTCGGGTGGCAGAACTGCCAGTCGCAACGCGCTGGCAAACAGCTTTTCGCGGATCAGCGCCTGATCTGAGGTCAGGTTTTCCGAGATGATAGTCTCTTGTACATCTCGCAGGAAATCCAGCACTGCGTCCGAAGTGCGAATTCCAACCAGCCCGCCATTGAGATGGGGAAATGCGTTGGGCAGCGGAGTTTTCCAAACACGTTGCGCATGGGCCGAGTTGCGCAAAGGGTCATGGACCATCGCGATATCAAACTGCTCTAGGACGGTGAAGATATCCGACATATCTGCCAGACAGCGCACATCGGCATCCAAATAGACCGTCTTTTCGAACCGGGACCGCACAAGGCTTTCGAACTTGGGTCGGAACCAGCTTTTGTCCAGCATGTGGATTTGGTCAAACACTTCTGTTCCCGGGATGTTTTCGAGGTCGGTGAACAGGTCGACCGATACATCCGGCATGGCGACCTTTAACGACCGAGCCGCTGCCACCGCTGTTTCGATGTAATCCTTACCGCTTGCGGCAATGACAAATCCCTGAGACGACATGGCAATCTTCCAAAAAATGACCCGGCCCACCATGGGTGAGCCGGGTTCTGTTTAACCGTATAAGACGGATCAGGCCAGAGAGCTGTCGATGCCTTTGCATGCTTCGATCAGGCCCTTCACGGCGTTGACCGAATTGTCGAAACCGGCCTGCTCTTCTTCGTTGAGCTTGATGTTGACGATACGCTCGATACCGCCTGCGCCGATCACGGTGGGGACGCCGACATACATGCCTTCGACACCCAGCTCTCCGTCGCAATAAGCGGCGCAGGGCAGGACGCGTTTCTGGTCTTTCAGATAGGCTTCGGCCATTTCGATTGCCGATGTGGCAGGCGCATAGAAAGCCGAACCTGTTTTCAGCAGGCCAACGATTTCAGCTCCGCCGTCTCGGGTGCGCTGCACGATTGCGTCCAGTTTCTCTTGTGTGGTCCAGCCCATCTCGACCAGATCGGGAAGCGGGATGCCCGCAACGGTAGAATAACGAACCGAAGGAACCATGGTGTCGCCGTGGCCACCCAGAACAAAGGCAGTGACGTCGCGCATGGACACGTTGAATTCTTCCGACAAGAAGTGGGCAAAACGGCCTGAGTCCAGAACGCCCGCCATGCCGCAGACCTTGTTGTGCGGCATGCCCGAGAATTCACGCAGAGCCCAGACCATCGCGTCCAGCGGGTTGGTGATGCAGATGACAAAAGCATCGGGCGCGTTGGCGGCGATGCCTTCACCGACCGACTTCATGACTTTCAGGTTGATGCCCAGCAGGTCATCACGGCTCATGCCTGGCTTGCGTGGGACACCTGCGGTGACGATGCAAACGTCGGCGCCTGCGATGTCCTCGTAGGACTGGGTGCCTTTCAGCTTGGCGTCGAACCCTTCGGAAGGGCCGGATTCTGCGATATCCAGCGCCTTGCCTTCCGGAGTGCCCTCGGCGATGTCGAACAGCACGACGTCACCGAGTTCCTTCATTGCTGCGAGGTGGGCGAGCGTGCCGCCGATCTGACCTGCGCCGATCAGCGCGATCTTGGGTCTGGCCATTTGGAAAATCTCCGGTCGGTATTGAAATCGCGGTTTTGCTAGTCCTAAAACCGGCGCTGCGCAAGCCTTCTGCGGCGCGGCATGCCACCGCATACCGTTTGCATGTCTCCTACCGATTGCGCTAAACCGCCTGTGACTCATGCATATTTACGGGACGCCGCATGTTCGAGATGGACCTGATGTTTTTTGCCGTGGCGATCCCTGCTGTGATCTTCGCCGGCATCTCGAAGGGTGGGTTCGGCTCGGGGGTGGCGTTTGCCGCGTCATCGATTCTGGCACTGATCCTGACACCGGGACAGGCGCTTGCACTGATGTTGCCAATTCTGATGGTAATCGACGTCGCTACGCTGGGCCCCTATTGGAAACGCTGGAGCTGGCCGGATTCACGCCTGCTGATCGTGGGGGCAGTGCCGGGTGTGGCTGTGGGCGCCTGGCTGTATCGCGCCACGAATGACGACCTTCTGCGCCTGCTGATCGGAGGGATTTCAGTGGGGTTCGTGATCTGGCATGTGGCCCAGAGAAAGGGCTGGATCCGCGGCTTTGCCAATCGCCTGCCGCCATTTGCGGGAATTCTTGCGGGGTTGGTCGCCGGATTCACCAGCTTTGTCAGTCATGCGGGCGGCCCACCCGCCGCCGTCTATCTGATCTCGCAGCGTCTGTCTAAAACCGAGTTTCAGGCGAGCACAGTGCTGGTCTTCTGGGTCATCAATGTCGCTAAATTCATTCCGTATGCCTATCTGGGTCTGTTCACATGGCACACTGCGCTGGCCGACTTGTTGCTGGCTCCATTTGCCGTGCTTGGTGCATGGCTAGGTGTGCGCGCGCATTTCATGATATCCGAACGCCTGTTCTTCGGTATTGCCTACGTTTTGCTGATGCTGACCGGAACAAAACTGATCTGGGAGGCCCTGAGCTAGACATTGGGCGGCAGTGCTTCGGCCATATCTTCGTAGGACTGGCCCGAAGCCACAAGGCAGGTCATTCCATCCGGTAATGTCACCGTAATAGTCCAGCTTCCGCTTTGATCAGAGGCAAAGACTTCCATCACCGCACCTTGTCGGGCGATGCCAATGCTCTTACGCGTTTCGCCATAAGTCTCGGCCAGTCGAGTTATGACCTCGTCGCGGGGGGCGCAGCTTTGAGCCTGCACCTGCTGGGCGGCCAGAACCATGATACCCAGCCCCATTGTCATATTGAACAGCGTCTTGCTCATCGGTGAACCCTTTTGATTGCGATCTGCCAAGACGGTGACCGGTGCAGACCGAAATACGGTTAAAGGAACGCACGTTGCGTCGTTAATGCTGCGGTGCGGCAAGTTTGCGCTTGAACTTTCCTGCAGAAAATGCCCCATTCTGCGCAACATTATTTCAAGAGGCCGAAGCCAATGGACTCCCGTCAGCGACCCTACCGTTCCGTATTGTACATTCCCGGTTCCAAAGACCGGGCGTTGGACAAGGCCCGCAACCTGCCTGTTGATGCGGTTATTTTTGACCTCGAAGATGCGGTCGCGGCGGACGAAAAAAACAACGCGCGTGAAACGCTGGGGGCTGCCTTGGCTGCTGGCGGTTATGGGGCGCGGGTCAAGATCGTACGAATCAATGGCCTGGATACCGAATGGGGCCGGGCCGATGCCCTAGCCGTGCGGGACATGGACGTGGATGTGGTTCTGCTGCCCAAAGTGAATTCTGCCGCAGATGTGGATGCGTTGGCCGCAATAACCGGTGATCTGCCGATATGGGCCATGATGGAGACGCCGCGCGGGATGCTGAACGCCGCCGAAATTGCCGCGCATCCGCAGATGGCGGGCTTCGTCATGGGCACCAACGATCTGGCCAAGGAATTGCAGACACGGTTCCACCCAGACCGCCTGCCGTTGCAGACGTCGCTGGGCCTGTGCCTGTTAGCCGCCAAGGCTGAGGGGCTGATCATCGTCGATGGCGTCTATAACGCCTTCAAGGACAGCGAAGGCCTGGCGGCCGAATGCGCGCAGGGCCGCGATATGGGCTTTGACGGCAAGACCCTTATCCATCCCGCACAGGTCGATGTCACCAACGACGCCTTCGCCCCATCGGATGAGGAAATCGATCTGGCCCGCCGCCAGATCACCGCGTTTGAAGAGACCGAAGCACAAGGGCAGGGCGTCGCGGTCGTCGATGGCAAGATCGTGGAAAACCTGCACGTTGCAACCGCCCGTGAAATTCTGGCAAAAGCAGAGGCGATTTCAGCTTTGCAAGCGGGGTAAGCCAGCATGGGCTTTGTTCTTCTGATTCTTGGTGTGGCGCTCTGGTGGGCCGCACATCTGTTCAAACGCGTGATGCCGGACCAGCGCGCGGCGATGGGCAAAGGCGGTGCGGGCGCGGTGGCGCTGGCGCTGCTGGCGTCAATCCTGTTGATGATCTTCGGTTATCGCATGACCGATTTCATCCCAATCTGGTCGCCGCCGACCTTTCTGATCCACGTCAACAACCTGCTGGTGCTGATCGCCATCTATATGATGAGCCCCGCAGGCCAAAAGGGTCGTTTGCTGAACAAGCTGCGTCACCCGATGCTGGGCGGCATGAAGCTCTGGGCCTTTGCGCATTTGCTGGTCAATGGTGATCTGGCCTCAATCGTCCTGTTTGGCGGCTTGCTGGCCTGGGCGGTGGTCGAAGTGATCGTGATCAACAAATCCGAGCCGGACTGGACACCGGGCGAGCCGGGCACTTACGGCAAGGATGCGATGTTCTTTATCGCGTCGATCGTTCTGCTGGGCATTATCGGCTATATTCACGGGTTGGTCGGCCCGTCGCCGTTTGGTTCATAAAGGTTTGACAACATGGCAACACTCTATCGTCTGCTGACCGAGGAAGACACCGCAGCCTTCTGTCACAAAGTGTCGGACGCGCTGGCAAAAGGGTGGGAGCTGTATGGCGACCCGTCCTATGCCTTTGACACTGCAAACAACGTGATGCGTTGTGCGCAGGCCGTGACCAAAGAGGTTGCGGCCGACTATTCCCCTGAAATGAAACTGGGACAGCAATAATGGCAAAGACCAATCCGGGCCGTTTCTTCGAGGATTATTCTGTAGGGCAAGTGCTGCACCACGCGGTGCCTCGCACCGTGACCGATGGCGAACGGGCGTTGTATCATGCGCTCTATCCGGCGCGTCATGCTCTGTATTCCTCGGATGAGTTCGCCCGGAATTGTGGCCTGCCGCAAAGCCCGATTGATGATCTGGCGGCGTTTCACGTGGTGTTTGGCAAGACTGTCCCTGATGTATCGCTGAATGCAGTGGCCAATCTGGGCTATGCTGAGGGGCGTTGGCTGAAGCCGGTTTATCCCGGCGATACGCTGCGGTCGGAATCCGAAGTGATTGGGGTCAAGCAGAACTCGAACGGAAAAACCGGTGTGGTGTGGGTGCGAACCCGTGGCCTGAACCAGCGCGATGAGGTGGTTATTGAGTATGTCCGCTGGGTGATGGTGCGCAAATCGAACCCTGACGCGCCCGCCCCGGACACGGTGGTGCCCGAGTTGAAACAGGCGCTGGAGCCTCAGGATCTGGTAGTGCCACAAGGGCTGAACTTTTCCTCCTATGAATTTGTTCAGGCCGGTGAAGCGCATCGGTGGGGCGATTACGCGATTGGTGAAAAGATTGATCATGTGGACGGCGTCACGGTGGAAGAAGCCGAGCATATGCTGGCCACGCGGCTTTGGCAGAACACTGCCAAGGTTCATTTCGATCTGACCTTCCGCCCCGAAGGCCGTCTGATCTATGGCGGGCACGTGATCTCGATGGCGCGGACCCTGTCGTTCAATGGATTGGCAAATGCGCAGATGATCGTCGGGTTGAACGGTGGCGCCCATGCCAACCCTTGCTTCTCAGGCTATACCATTAAGGCCTGGTCTGAGGTGCTGGACAAAGCCGAAACTGGCATCCCCGGCGTTGGGGCGGTCCGGTTGCGGCTGGTCGCCACGAAGGGTGGAGAGCCATTCGAGTTGAAAAATGACGATGGCCGATATCTGCCCAACGTTCTGTTGGACCTCGACTACTGGGCTTTGATGCCAGTCTGACCCCACATTCATTTGAACGCAGCCTGCAATATTCGTGCTAGGCTGCAACCATGTCTCTGCTTCGCTCTTTCGTCGCCTGTTTCTTTCTGGCCCCGACCGCCGAGGCGTGTGATCTTGCTTTGGCTCTGGCCGTTGATGTCTCGGGATCGGTGGATTCGAACGAATACCGCATACAAATGGACGGCCTGGCCGCTGGATTGCGTGACCCCATCGTCTCCGAGGCGCTGGTGCGCGGGAATGCGCGGTTGATGCTGGTCCAATGGACCGGAGCCTCTCGTCAGAAGGTGACGATCCCCTGGACACATATGGATAGCTTTGAAGCCATAGATAGCTTCGCCAGACAGGTGGCTGCGGATGCCAGAGTCTGGCGCAATTTTTCGACTGCAATCGGTGAGGCGCTTGAGACCACAATGTCCAGTTTCAGCGAGGTAACCGAATGCAAACGGCACCTGATTGATATTTCGGGTGATGGGGTTTCCAACGAAGGGGTTGAACCGTCCGAGATTCACGATGTGTTGCGTGGGAAAGGTGTCACGGTAAATGCCATCGCCATCGAGGAAAGCGAACCCGACTTGACGGCCTATTTCTTTGAGAACGTCATTGTAGGTGAGGGAGCGTTTGTCGTTTCGGCGGCCGGGTTCGAGGATTATCCGGCCCGCATCCGAAAGAAACTGTTGCGGGAAGTGACCCAGCAAACGGCCGGTCTGAAATAAGTGTGGCAGGGATTCGGAGCTGCAGGCGCTAACATCTGTTTCGTCTTATTTGATTTGTGATCACAAGAATATTTTGTGTGATCACTTTATCGCTTAATCTGTCATTTTGCGCGAATTCTGAGCTTTTTTGCAGCTGCAGCACGTGACAGTGTCGCAAAAACCAGTAAAACCTTCGGAAGCCAACCGAAAAGGAGCCGCCATGAGCGATGTAAATCGGGGCAACCGCCCGCTCTCACCGCATATCCGCATCTACCGCCCACAGATGACGTCTCTGTCATCGATCATGGTTCGGATGACTGGATTGGCCGTGTTCGCAATCGCAGCACTTGTGGTGTGGTGGCTGTTGGCGGCGGCAACCTCTGAGGCGGCCTTTGCAGGCATAGACGGATTTCTGCGCAGCTGGTTCGGTGATCTTGTCATGACCGGAGCGGCCTGGGGTTTGTGGTACCACACATTGGGCCGCTTGCGTCATGTCTTTTGGGATTTCGGCTACTGCCTGGATGTTGATCTCTCTGAAAAGCTGGGATGGGGCATGTTCGTTGGTGCCACGATCCTGACCATCATCACCGTTCTTGTGGTTTAAGGAGACGTTCGATGCGATACCTGACTGACCGTAAACGCGCCGAGGGTCTGGGAGCGGGCAAATCCGGAACCCAAACACATTGGAACACAATGGTCCGGGCCATGATCCTGACCGTTCTGATTCCTCTCTTCATCTTCACATTTGGTGCCGGTCTGGGCGGAACCTACGAAGAGGTTCTGGCTTATTTCAGTCGTCCCTTCCCGGCGATCGTATGCGCGCTGACACTGATCGTTGCCCTGTTGCAGCTGATGTACGAAGCGCAGGAGGCCATCGAAGACTATATCCATGGTGTCGCCGAAAAAGTGACGCTGGTTGCGATGTGGGCGTTTGGCTACACGCTGATGGTTGCGGGGCTGTTCGCCCTGGTGAAACTCGCCCTGTGATGATGCGCGGTAAGGAATAAGAACAATGACAGCAGCATATGAATACGAAACCCACGAATACGACGTCGTTGTCGTAGGCGCAGGTGGTGCAGGTCTTCGCGCAACGCTGGGTATGGCGGAACAGGGTCTGCGTACGGCATGCGTGACCAAGGTGTTCCCGACCCGCTCGCACACGGTTGCCGCGCAGGGCGGCATCGCGGCGTCGCTGTCGAATATGGGTCCTGACCACTGGCAGTGGCATATGTACGACACGGTCAAGGGCTCGGACTGGCTGGGCGACACCGACGCGATGGAATACCTCGCACGTGAGGCACCCAAGGCGGTCTATGAGCTAGAGCATTACGGTGTGCCCTTCAGCCGGACCGAGGAAGGCAAGATTTATCAGCGTCCCTTTGGCGGCCACACCACCGAATTTGGTGAAGGCCCCGCGGTTCAGCGGACCTGTGCCGCTGCTGACCGGACCGGCCACGCAATCCTGCACACGCTCTATGGTCAGTCGTTGAAAAACAATGCTGAGTTCTACATCGAATATTTCGCCATCGACCTGATCATGTCCGACGACGGACAGTGTCAGGGTGTCGTCTGCTGGAAGCTGGACGATGGCACCATGCATGTCTTCAACGCCAAGATGGTGGTGCTGGCGACCGGCGGCTATGGCCGGGCGTATTTCAGCGCCACTTCGGCCCATACCTGCACCGGTGACGGTGGCGGTATGGTGGCCCGCGCGGGTCTGGCGCTGCAGGATATGGAGTTCGTTCAATTTCACCCGACCGGCATCTACGGCTCGGGCTGTCTGATCACCGAAGGTGCGCGGGGTGAGGGCGGGTACCTGACCAATTCCGAAGGCGAACGGTTCATGGAGCGCTATGCGCCTCAGTACAAAGACCTGGCACCGCGCGACTATGTCTCGCGCTCAATGACTATGGAAATCCGCGAAGGGCGCGGTGTGGGTGCAGAGGGCGACCACATCCACCTGAACCTTAGCCACTTGCCTGCCGAGGCTTTGGCCGAGCGTCTGCCGGGTATTTCCGAAAGCGCCAAGATCTTTGCCGGTGTGGACGTGACCAAAGAACCGATCCCGGTTCTGCCGACCGTGCATTACAACATGGGCGGTATCCCGACCAACTATTGGGGTGAAGTTCTGAACCCCACCGCCAAGGACCCCACCGCCGTGGTCCCCGGTCTGATGGCCGTGGGTGAGGCGGGCTGCGCCTCGGTCCATGGGGCGAACCGTTTGGGCTCAAACTCGCTGATCGATCTGGTGGTCTTTGGCCGCGCGGCGGCGATCCGGGCCGGCAAGGTTGTGGATTCCGATAGCGCCAACCCGGTTCTGAACCAGGGGTCGGTCGACAAAGCCTTTGATCGCTTTGACACCGTCCGTAACGCAAGCGGAGCGATCCCGACCGCCGATCTGCGGCTTGAGATGCAAAAGACCATGCAGGCTGACGCGGCCGTATTCCGCACCGCCAAAACCATGGCCGAAGGCGTTGAAAAGATGACGGCGATTGCCGCCAAAATGGACGACCTGAAAGTCACCGACCGCTCGTTGGTCTGGAACAGCGATCTGATGGAAACGCTGGAACTGACCAACCTGATGCCAAGTGCGCTGGCCACCATCGTCGGTGCCGAAGCGCGTAAGGAAAGCCGTGGTGCCCATGCGCATGAGGATTTCAGCGAACGCGACGACAAAAACTGGCGCGTTCACACGGTGTCCCGCGTGGACGGTAATAAAGTGAACCTCAGCTATCGCCCGGTGATCGTCGATCCGCTGAGCACCGAAGCAGAAGGCGGAATCAGTCTGAAGAAAATCGCGCCCAAGGCGCGGACTTTCTGATGTGATTGGGCAGTCCGCGACCAACCACCGGACTGCTCAAATTCTATGGGTCAGTAATATCTGTACTTAGCCAATCGGCTATGGCGAGATGAATGTTTCAATGTACTGATTCACATCGGCTTCAGAGATTTCCTGACGCTGTGCCAATATGTCGAGAATTTTCAGGCTGACATCTGTGAACCCAAAAACACCTTCGGTTAGAATTGCCAGTCGCTTTAGTATCTGGCTGTTCAGCTCTGCAGGATCAGACAAGTCCCTGAGATAGATAATGTCCCCGTCCAGCATTTGTGTCGATTCAAAGTCCGAAAGAACTCCCGACCATTTCGATACGACCAGCCTGTTCTCGATATGCGCAAAACTATGGGGCAAAAACCCCAATTTTCTGAGAAATGTGTCAACCTCGCCAAAACCTGGCTGATTCTCGTACAATGGAAAAAACGATACTTCGGTCTGTATAGCGGCGACATTTTTCAGCGTGTTTTCCGCCGAGGTAAACACCGAAAGTTCGGCACCCTGAATGTCAATTTTCAGAAAATCCACTGGACCCAAACCTGCGATATCATCCAGCCGCTGGGTTTGCATCTCCATACTGCCAATTTGCCTTGCAGCATTGCGTAGGCCACGTAGGTAAAAAAGTGTTTTTTCCCTTATTTTCAGCAAGGATGTCAAACCCGAGCCCTTGTAGATATTCAACAAGGCCGGTTTGCCGTCTCCGACTGCAAAGTTGAAATACTCTTCATTTGCACCTTTATTGCGGACGACCTCTTTCATCGTGTCTTCCTGAGGTTCAAAACCGACGACATTGCAGAGGTCGTTCTTTAGCAAATCACGGTAAGGGGCGTCATGGCGCATTGGATTGGCGCCAATATCGGCAATGCGTACAAAACTGGTCAAATCCAGAAGATTGTACAAAGCAGAAATGCGGGCGCTGAAAAGATTATCCATTTCTTAGAACCGTAAGCGCTTCGGCCAACTTGCGGCTGATCCGCTCTGGCGCGCGTTCCTGAGCGAATTCGAAGCACGCCCTACGTTTTTCAGCGAGTTCTGAATCGGACATTTCCATCACCTTCATCATCATGCGGATCAGGCCTCGTGGGTTTTGTGCCGGATACAGTAGATCATGACAGGATTCCGGGGTCGTCTGCCGGTGGGGTTCAATGTCCGGAGCGACAACTGGCAAGCCGAAGGTCATGGCAAGCATTGCGGTTCCAGAGGTGAAGGTTTGTGTAGATGGCAAAACATAGGCGTGAGCTTGGGAAAAAACACTCGGAATAGCCTCATCTTCTACGCGTTCGCCTATCACGGTTACGTTTGAAATGGCGTCCAGCCGTCGTACCAATCGCCGACTGGGCCGAAAGACTCGGCCTACCACTGACATATGAAAGTCGAAACCCCTGTTGGTTAGCTTCCGGATGGCGAAATGAAGCCGGTCCAACTCGCGGTTTCCGCGCATCGCGCCAAATGTCAAAAAATGGGTCTGATTGCGTGGTTGCATCAGGCGTGCAAGCGTGATTTCGGCGCTTTCATAAACGCCTAGATAGCTTGGGTGAGGGATCAGGCAAATCTTATTCGGTTCCGCGTCATATTGGGCGATCATATGTTGCCGCGCATTTGGGGTATGGACATGGATCATATCGACCAGCTCCGCCAACTTGCGTCGCGCTGCGTGAAATCCATCGTTGCCCTCACGCGCTGAATGCGCGGTGCGATTGTGAATGGTCCAGATGACGCGACCACCGTTTGATTTATACAGTTCAAGTCCCGACACGGCATCTTGAAACAGGGCGTTGTTCGCGGAATCTTCACCATCCTTGATCGGAAACAGCCTGTCATCCCATTGGATATGCAGGATTCCGTGTTCGGTCTGAAATTCTGGTTTCGCAATCTCTGCAAAGTTCAGCTGTTTCATTGCAGCTAGAGAAAACTCTGGTTCGCATGCGCTGTACATCATGTTTTGATAGGGGTTTTTGGTGCCGTAGGGAATATTCAATACTCGTGTCTGCATACGGCACTCAGCTTTTGCTTTCTCGGGTGCAGACTCCATGCACATAAGCTCAATGTAAAGGTGAAATCACCCATCTTTATTGACTGTTTTCAAGGCTAAATGGTTGGCTTTCGCACTTGCAGCGTGTATCTATACACGGGAATTTAGCGAGGTCGGAAATGGTACAACTCACCCTGCCAAAAAATTCTCGGATTACCACCGGAAAGACATGGCCCAAGCCAGAGGGCGCGACGAATGTGCGCAAGTTCCAGATCTATCGCTGGAATCCTGACGACGGTCAAAATCCCCGGGTGGATACCTATTTCGTCGATATGGACAGCTGCGGTCCGATGATTTTGGATGCGCTGATCAAGATCAAGAATGAGATCGACCCAACCTTGACCTTCCGCCGGTCTTGTCGCGAGGGCATTTGTGGGTCCTGTGCGATGAATATCGACGGGATCAACACGCTGGCCTGTATCTATGGCATGGATGAGATCAAGGGCGATGTGAAAATCTATCCTTTGCCCCATATGCCTGTGGTCAAGGACCTGATTCCGGACCTGACCCATTTCTATGCCCAGCACGCAAGCATCATGCCCTGGCTAGAAACCAAGACCAACCGGCCTGCGAAAGAGTGGAAGCAATCCATTGAAGACCGCAAAAAGCTGGATGGTCTTTATGAATGTGTGATGTGTGCCAGCTGCTCGACCTCGTGCCCAAGTTATTGGTGGAATGGCGACCGCTATCTTGGCCCGGCGGCTCTGCTGCATGCATATCGTTGGATCATTGACAGTCGAGATGAGGCAACGGGTGAGCGCCTGGATGAGTTGGAAGATCCGTTCAAGCTGTATCGTTGCCACACGATCATGAACTGCGCCAAGACCTGCCCGAAGGGTCTGAACCCTGCAAAGGCAATCGCCGAGATCAAAAAGATGATGGTCGAACGCACGGTGTGAGGCGGGCTTGATCCATGTGCCTGCTCTGTTGCGGCAGGTGCAATTCCCATTTGCAAGAATATGTGGTGTGAACGCCTGCAGCCTGTCCTATGTTTGGCTCAGGGAGGAGTGATTATGTCACAATGGGATCACTCCGATGAGAACCAAAACCAACTCCGCTGATGCCGCCGAAGCCCTGGAATTGCTGGAACAGGCATGGGCCTATTATACGCCGGAAACGGTAATCCCCACTTCAGAGCGGATGCCAGAGCTGTTCGAATACGCAAATGCTGCCTGATCTGCGATTGCAGGGCTTGAAAACAACCGACTGATCAGCAAAGCAGGAGAATGCCTGTTTTTCTTCTGCTTCTTGCCGCCGCCGTATTCGCCTATTTTCTGTGGCGCGCCCGTACTTCGTCACTGACGCGTGAATGCCGTTGGCGCCAGCACCGAAAAGAAGGGCAATGGGTCTGTTCGTTTTGCGGTGCTCAGACCGATGGGGCGGAAAGCCCCAAGCAGTGTTTAAAGGGATCGACCGGTGGATAGCCGATGCGGGACAGGGTCGACCCTGCCCCAACCCGTTTTCTAAGCCTTTGGAAACGCCGCCTGAAGTGCGATCTCAACCATGTCGCCAAAGCTGCTTTCACGTTCGGACGATGGCAGAGCTTCTCCTGTCAGCAAGTGGTCGGAAACGGTCAGCACGGCAAGGGCCCGGCACTTGTGGCGCGCGGCCAGGATGTAAAGTTCGGCGGCTTCCATTTCGACGCCCAGAATGCCGTGACGCACCATCTGTTCGTTCAGATCGGGACGTTCATCGTAGAACACATCCGAGGAATAAATCCCGCCAACATGAGTTGGTGTTCCTTTGTTTGCCGCAGCCTCAAAGGCGGCCTGCAACAGGCTCCAATCCGCGCAAGGTGCAAAGTTGAGCTCTTTCATGATCCCCCGAGACGGCGTGCTGAGCGTGGTCGAAGTCATCGCCAAAATGACATCACGAATGTTCACACTGTCCTGCATCCCGCCACATGACCCAATACGGATCAAAGTTCTGGCGCCAAAATCGCGGATCAATTCATTCACGTAAATTGACAGCGAGGGCATTCCCATACCGCTGCCTTGAATCGTGACCGGATTACCTTTCCAGGTTCCGGTGAAGCCCAACATGCCACGCACGTCATTCACCAGTTTGGCGTTATCCAGAAAAGTTTCTGCCGCCCATTTTGCCCGGTAAGGATCACCGGGTAAAAGAACTGTTTCAGCGATTTCGCCTTTTTCGGCGCCTATATGAATCGTCATTTCGTTATCAATTCCATTCAGATTTCCATATCCGAAATATCCGCTCCGGCTTTCAAAGCTTCGTGTACCCAATGCGGCTTGCGACCGCGTCCCGACCAGGTTTGATCGTGGTTGGATGGATTTCGGTATTTTGCTTTTGTTTTCGAAATCTTAAGAGATCTCGAGGACCCATCAGAAAGTTCGGAAAGGGAAAACCCAAATTCCGCTGCGGCTTTCTGAGCGGCTTTCAAAGCCTCTTTCCTATCACGTCTTTCGGCTGCTTTCAGCGCCACATCTACATTGGCACGCAATTCCAACAGTTCATTGCGCGTCATCTTTTCGAGATTCATTCCCATTTACATTCCCCTGATGTTACCGAATTACAATGTCCCCGAAGAGTCACCGTAGTTCTAAAAGCATCCATTATCTATCCCTTTCGCGAAGGCGATAGATACGGGGAAAATGGGTGGCAAATCGGCGGTTATTCAGCGGCCAGGTTTTGCGGATCAACCAAGGAAACTATGTCGCCCATGATTGCATTCAACTCGAAGTTTTTTGGCGTGTAGATTTTGGCCACACCCATCGCTTTGAGCTTTTCAGCATCGTCATCTGGGATAATGCCACCGACAACAACAGGAACATGTTTCAGGCCCGCCTCGCGCAGACGGTTCAGAACGTCCTGAACCAACGGAATGTGACTGCCGGACAGAATCGACAGGCCGATCACATGGGCTTTGTCCTCGATTGCGGCGGCCACAATTTCCTCGGGTGTCAGACGGATGCCGTCATAGCTGATGTCCATGCCGCAATCGCGGGCGCGGAAGGCGATCTGTTCGGCGCCGTTTGAATGACCGTCCAGGCCGGGCTTACCGACCAGGAATTTCAGGCGACGTCCAAGCTTGTCGCTGACCGCGTCAACGGCCGAGCGCAAGTCCTCCAGCCCTTCGGTTTTGTTTGAGACCGAGCCGGAAACGCCGGTCGGGCCGCGATATGTGCCATAGACTTTGCGCATCTCTTCGGCCCATTCGCCGGTGGTGACGCCAGCCTTGGCGGCGACGATTGACGGTTCCATTACATTCGCACCGGATTGTGCGGCCTCACGCAAAGCGGCCAGCGCTGCTGCAACTGCCGCGCCATCCCGTTCGGTGCGCCATTCGTTCAGGCGGTTGATCTGTTCCTGCTCTACTGCCGGATCAACGACCATGATGCCGCCGTCTTCGGTTTCCAGGGGTGAGGGCTCGCCCTCGACCCATTTGTTCACGCCGACCACAATGGTCTCGTTGCGCTCGATCCGGTTGAGGCGCTCTGCGTTGGAATCGACTAAACGGGACTTCATGTATTCGATCGAAGCGACAGCACCCCCCATCGAATCCAGGTTCGCCAGTTCGGCCCGCGCGCCCTGTTTCAATTCTTCGACTTTGGCGTCTACGGCCGGGTTGCCGTCGAACAGATCGCCATATTCCAGCAGGTCGGTTTCATAGGCAAGAATCTGTTGCATCCGCATCGACCACTGCTGATCCCACGGGCGGGGCAGGCCAAGGGCCTCGTTCCATGCGGGCAGCTGAACCGCGCGGGCACGGGCCTTTTTCGACAAGGTCACCGCCAGCATTTCGATCAGGATACGGTAGACGTTGTTTTCCGGCTGCTGCTCGGTCAGTCCCAGTGAGTTCACCTGCACCCCATAACGGAAGCGGCGGAATTTCGGGTTTTCTACGTCATAACGTTGTTGCAAGATTTCATCCCAAAGATCCACAAAGGCGCGCATTTTGCACATCTCGGTGACAAAGCGGATGCCGGCATTCACAAAGAACGAAATCCGTCCGCACAATGCTGGGAAATCCTCGGCTGGGACGCGCGGGCGCAGCTCATCCAACACGGCGATGGCTGTGGCCAGCGCATAGGCCAGCTCTTGTTCCGGCGTCGCGCCGGCCTCTTGCAGGTGATAGGAACACACATTCATCGGGTTCCATTTCGGCACATTGGAATAGCAATACTCGGCCACATCCGCGATCATCTTCAGCGACGGTTTCGGCGGACACACATAGGTGCCGCGGCTCAGGTATTCCTTGATCAGATCGTTCTGAACCGTGCCCTGCAGTTTCGACACGTCCGCGCCCTGTTCCTCGGCAACCGCTATATAGAGCGCTAGCAACCAAGGAGCCGTGGCGTTTATCGTCATCGACGTGTTCATCTGTTCCAACGGGATCTGGTCGAACAAAACCCGCATGTCGCCCAGATGGCCGATCGGTACACCCACTTTACCAACCTCGCCGCGTGCCAGCGTGTGATCGCTGTCATAGCCGGTTTGCGTCGGCAGATCGAAGGCCACTGACAGACCCGTCTGACCCTTGGCCAGATTCCCGCGATACAGCGCGTTGGACGCTTTGGCGGTGGAATGACCGGCATAGGTTCGGATGAGCCAGGGGCGATCTTTCTGCGTCTGCGTCATAACTGGGCCTCGTATTGCGGGTGGGCAAGAAAATTACGTTCATGGGTTCTAAAGCGCAATTTTCGGGACATGTCAATTCGCTGCGTCGCGGCATTTCCGGTTGTGCCGATTGTGGGATGCAGCGATTGGTGGCAGGGTGCATTTATGACACAGACCGTGGAACTTCCGCTTTGGCTGTTTTTGTTGATCCTGGTATTCGCCGCGGTCACACTGGCCTCGCATTTTCTGTTTCCGTCTGTGCGGTGGTTTTTTCGTCGTAGGTTGGAGCGCGCGGTCAAACGCCTGAACACGCGCCTGCAGCGCCCGATACAGCCGTTCAAGCTGGCCCGACGCCACGATATGATTCAACGCCTGATCTATGATCCTCAAGTAGGGCAGGCCGTGCAGCAGCACGCACGTGAAGAAGGCATCCCCGAAGCGGTCGCCTTTGAACAGGCCCAGCGGTATGCGCGCGAGATCGTGCCTTCTTTTTCCGCCGTTGCCTATTTCAGTATCGCCATCCGGTTGGCGCGGATTCTGAGCAACGCCTTTTATGATGTACGGCTTAGTTATCAGGATGAAGATGCCCTGAAAGATATTGATCCAAATGCGACAGTTGTTTTTGTGATGAACCACCGCAGCAACATGGATTATGTGCTGGTCACCTATCTGGCGGCCCAGCAATCGGCTTTGTCTTATGCTGTTGGCGAATGGGCGCGTGTTTGGCCGCTCAGTCGGTTGATTCGTGCGATGGGGGCCTATTTTATTCGCCGCAAGTCCGGCAGCGAACTCTATCGTCAGGTATTGGCCTGCTATGTCCGGCATGCCACCGATGCCGGTGTCACACAGGCTATGTTCCCCGAAGGCGGGCTGAGCCTGACGGGGGCTATGGCACGCCCCAAGCTGGGGCTTTTGAAATACATAATCGATGGTGCCAGCGCGGATGGGGCGGATGTGGTGTTTGTTCCCGTTGCGCTAAACTATGACCGGGTTCTTGAAGATACGATCCTGACCAAGGCCGCACTCGGCAATCAAAGGCAATTTCGTGCCCGGATCGGGGTCATAACTGGGTGGATGTTGAAACAGATAGGTAGGCGTCTGACCGGTCGCTACCAGCGGTTTGGATTTGCTGGGGTGCGATATGGTCACCCTATTTCATTGAAGGAATTCCGCACCGCCCATGACGATGTGATGACTGATCTCGCGCGCGAACTCATGCAACGGATCAAAGAAGCGATTCCGCAGGCGCCTGTTCCTGCAGCGTGCTGGCTGGTTCGCACCAAAGGAGAAATGCCCGAAGACGAGCTTAAAAGCTTGATCACCGGGTTTTTGCAACGTGACGGAACTTTGGGTGATCAGGATGAGTCTGCGGTTTCAGCTGCCTTGGATCAGCTGGTCGAACGCAGAATTCTGAAACGAGAAGGTGGGAAAATATCTCAATCCGGGCAAAGGGTTGATCTGCTCGACTACTATGCAGCCTCAGCCCCGATTGGCGACGGCTGGCCTGATGCTGCGGCAGCGAAAGAAATTTCTGCAGGCGCTGGGTCATAAAATTACAAAAATGATGCAAAATCTATTGCATTATTTCCTTCAGGCCAATATCTCATCATCCAACGCAAGCGCTTCTGCATCGCGGCAAACAGGAATGAGAAATAAGGAGGCCAACATGGCTCTGGACACCGACAGCGGTATCGCAACTTACGACGCGCCGGAAAAAGACCTCTATGAAATGGGTGAAATCCCTCCGATGGGGTTTGTGCCTAAGAAAATGTATGCATGGGCAATCCGTAAGGAACGCCACGGGGAACCGGATACTGCGATGGTCCAGGAAGTCGTGGACGTACCAGAGCTGGACAGCCACGAGGTGTTGGTTCTGGTGATGGCGGCGGGCGTTAACTATAACGGCGTCTGGGCATCCCTGGGCAAGCCGATCTCGCCCTTTGACGGCCACAAGGCCCCGTATCATATCGCCGGTTCTGACGCTTCGGGGATCGTATGGGCCGTGGGTTCGAAAGTAACGCGCTGGAAAGTCGGCGACGAGGTTGTCATTCACTGCAACCAGGACGATGGCGACGACGAACATTGTAATGGTGGCGATCCGATGTATTCGGACAGCCAGCGGATCTGGGGTTATGAAACGCCGGATGGGTCTTTTGCACAGTTCACCAATGTTCAAGCCCAGCAGTTGATGCCGCGCCCCAAGCACCTGACATGGGAAGAAAGCGCTTGCTATACTCTGACGCTGGCGACCGCGTATCGGATGCTGTTCGGGCACGAGCCGCATGATCTGAAGCCGGGCCAGAACGTTCTGGTCTGGGGTGCCTCGGGCGGCCTTGGCTCTTATGCGATCCAGCTGATCAATACCGCAGGCGCCAACGCAATCGGCGTGATCTCGGACGAAAGCAAGCGTGACTTTGTCATGGGTCTGGGCGCCAAGGGCGTGCTGAATCGCAAAGACTTTAACTGCTGGGGTCAGTTGCCCACAGTAAACACACCGGAATATGCGGACTGGTTCAAAGAGGCGCGCAAATTCGGCAAGGCGATCTGGGAAATCACCGGCAAAGGCAAGAATGTCGACATGGTGTTTGAACATCCCGGCGAAAGCACATTTCCGGTGTCGACCTTTGTCGTGAAAAAAGGTGGTATGGTTGTGATCTGCGCCGGTACCACCGGCTATAACCTGACTTTCGACGTTCGCTATATGTGGATGCATCAGAAACGTCTGCAAGGTTCGCATTTTGCGCATCTCAAGCAGGCTGCTGCCGCGAACCAACTGATGGTCGAACGCCGTCTGGATCCCTGCATGTCCGAAGTGTTTGCCTGGGGTGAATTGCCCGACGCGCATATGAAGATGATGCGGAATGAGCATAAACCAGGCAACATGTCGGTTCTGGTTCAGGCGCCGCAGACGGGCTTGCGCACGCTTGAAGAGGTTCTAGACGCAAAAGGCTGAGCCCCCCAAAAAGAATAGAATATTAGCACCCGCGAATCGCATCGAGCGAGCGCGGGTGTATCTATTTAGAGGCATAAGGAAATAATTACAGTGGGTTACAGAATCGTGACCCGCTAGTTTTGGGGAGTAGAAACCAGTGAATAGGCTTAAAATCATCTCACATGTTACGGTTGTGTTAACCCTTCGTTAACCGTTTCGGAGTGACTTTAGATGGCGCATAATGAGTGGATACTGGACGTTTTGTCGGACCTCAACGCCTTCGCTGTTGAAAACGGTTTGACCGCACTTGCCGAGCAGCTTGATGATACCAAGTTGATCGCAGCGGCCGAGATTGCGTCCATGCAAGATAAGGCACAGGCGCCCGCGAATGGGAACACAACTCGACATGAGTCAGGTCCTAGAGGACTTGGAAAGCACCAACACGCTTGACGAGTTGGGCGATGTAGCCGTTCGATTGCGCGACCGGCTGCAGGTTGAACATCTTATCTATCATTGGGTTGATGGTGCCGGGGATCAATACGGCTATACAACTTACCCGGACGCTTGGGCCGAGCGATACCGGGAGCGGAATTATCACCGCATAGATCCAGTGATCCTTGGGTGTTTCCAACGGTTCCACCCGGTTGACTGGAAATTTCTGGACTGGTCTGGAAAAGTGGCGAAAGCCTTTTTGCAGGATGCGCTTGAACATGGGGTTGGCAATCAGGGTTATTCGATCCCCATCCGGGGGCCGAACGGCCAGTTTGCCTTATTCACAGTGAATCACTCATGTGATGATGAGAAATGGAAGTCCTTCATCGAGGCCCATGGCCGCGAGCTGATTTTGATCGCGCATTACTTTAACCGAAAGGCTCTGGAGTTCGAAACCGACAGGCAGCCGGATACGACCCGAGGCCTGTCGCCTCGTGAGACGGATGCCATGACCTTGCTGGCGCTTGGATACAGCCGGGCACAAGTCGCGCACTCACTGTCAATCTCGGAACATACGCTGCGTGTCTATATTGAAAGTGCGCGTGCCAAGCTTGGGGCGCAGAACACAACCCATGCCATCGCAACAGCACTCAGCCGTGGATTAATAGTGGTTTAACAAGCGCGCGCGCCAAAAACGGGAAATTAACCACGACTTTGTACCCCCTTCGTTCCTGCACAGGACGACAAGGGGAAAAGTCATGTTGCGCTATTTGTTTGCCGACGAACTACATAAGTTTCCGAATTTGGCCCAAGGGATGTTCCGGGATCGAGCGGATCAGTTCAAAACACGTCTGGGCTGGGATGTTCACGTGGACGAAAAAGGAGAAGAGCGGGATCAGTATGATGACCTGAATCCGCTCTATGTCATCTGGGAAGAAGAGGATGGCAGCCATGGGGGGTCGATGCGGGTTTTGCCGACGACAGGACCTGTCATGGTGAATGAGGTGTTTGGGCATCTGACAGGAGGTAAGCCTGTCCACAGCCCGCTGATCTGGGAGGTGACGCGATTCTGCCTGTCACGAACGGCCAGTGCCCATACTGCCGGTGCCATCATGCTGAGTGGCGGCGAAATCATGGAAGGGTTCGGGCTGACCCATATTGCTGGCGTCTTTGATGCGCGCATGATTCGGATCTACCGTCTGATCGGATCGTCTCCAGTCGTTCTGGGGTCACGAGGGAAAGGGCGTGATCAGATTTCGGTTGGGCTCTGGCCCTATTCGCCCGAGGATTGCAATCGGGTGGCTGAACGGGCGGGCATCCCACGTGAGCTGTCCAGGATGTGGTTCAAAGCCGCGTTTGGCACTGTCCGGCAACACCGGTTTGCCCTGTCCGCCTGACGGGGTCTGAAAGCCAATTCCATATCTGGCGATAGCTGGCGTGGCCCTGTAGGGTCGCGCCATGTCTATACCCACAGTAACCTTTTCTGACGATCAAGCCGCCGCCTATGACAGCATTTCCGAGATGCTGAAATCTGCTGGTGTAGACCTGGATGATGATGCCCTGCTGAAAATGCCCGGCAATGGCGAATCCGGGGTGATGGCCGTGATCGGCAAGGCGGGTTCAGGGAAAACGCTACTGCTGGCAGAGCTTTACAAAGCATTAGCTGACGCGGGTCTTCAGATCGTTTCCGGTGATTTCGAAAGCCGCAAAGCGCGCGAGAAACGCAGCTTGGCCATTCTTGCGCCAACGAACAAGGCCGCCAGTGTTTTGCGCCTGCGGGGTGTGCCTGCGACCACGATCCACCGCATCCTCTATACGCCGGTTTATGACCCGGAATATGAACGCATTGCCGAATGGCTGGCGGGCAACGATGAACGCCCCGAGGTTGAAGGGCTGACTGACGAAGCCCTGGACCGGGCGGCTGCTTTTTATCAGAACAACAAGTCTATCCCCGGCGCGCTGGCCGCTGCGGGCCTTCGTGGGTCCGACTTTATCACCGGCTGGAAACGTCGGGAGGAGCCGCTGGACATAGGCTTTGTAGATGAGGCCTCGATGCTGGATGACCGGCAGTTCGAAGACCTGAAAGAGATCTTTCCGACCCTGTTGCTTTTTGGCGATCCGGCGCAGCTCGCCCCGGTCAATCAGTCTGGCAGCATGGTATTTGAGACGCTGCCCGAGCCGCGAAAGCAGGTATTGCACAGGGTCCACAGGCAGACGGCAGACAACCCGATCCTGGACCTCGCGCATGCGCTGGCCGACCCTCAGATGGGGTTTGAGGATTTTGAACGGCTTGTCGAACAGACCGCCCGACAGGATGACCGTGTTGTTTGGGGGCAGCGTGTTGAAGTTGACCTGATGGCCCGCAGCCCGGTTCTGGTCTGGCGAAATGCCACCCGAATTCGCTTGATTCAGGCCTTCCGCAATGTTCACGCTGCACCCGACACCGAGCTTCTGGCGGGAGAGCCGCTGATTTGCGATGGAATCGAACTGCCGCTGAAGCACCGCAAGAAAAGGCTGGATCTTGAGGCGCGCGGGCTAATCAAGGGTGCTCAGGTCATCTATCTGGGGCCAGGACGAAAACCGGGGTTTTCGCGCCTGCATGTGATGGGGGCCGAGGATCCGCAGGTCAGCGCAGCGTCGATTGTCAAAATCGAAATGCCTGATGAGGAAGAACCGTTTATTCCATTTGCTGCGCGAATGGGGGCTACCTTTTTGCATGGCGCAGCAGTGACCATACACAAGGCGCAGGGGTCGCAGTGGGACACGGTACAGGTGTTTGCGCCGGATATATATGCGGCTGCTCGGATGGGGCGAACCGAGGCTGGGCAACCTTTGTGGAAACGTCTGGCTTATGTTGCGATCACGCGGGCGCAAGAAAGGTTGATTTGGGTGGTGCGCAACAGGCTGGCCAAGCCCACTTATCCGTTGCGCGTGGATGACTTGCGCGCGGCTCCGGCGGCGACGCTGACCCTGGAGGCCGAAGAGATATGAAATCTATCATAATCACAGGCGCCAGTTCAGGTATCGGACGGGCAACTGCCGAGCTGTTTTTGGCCGAGGGCTGGGCGGTCGGGCTGCTGGCGCGCAGCGCGGATGTGCTGAGCAAATTGGCTGAAAGGCACAAGAATGCGATCCCCTTGGTGACCGATGTTACCGACCCCACCGCTGTTTCGGGTGCTTTCGAGACATTCCAGAATGAGACGGGACGTCTTGACGTATTATTCAATAATGCCGGAATCTTTGCCCCCGGCGGCACGATAGACGAAATCCAGTTGGAGGATTGGTACCAGAGCGTCAGCGTGAACCTGAACGGGATGTTCCTAAGCGCGCGCGAAGCCTTTCGCATCATGCGGCATCAGGCCCCGCAAGGGGGAAGGATCATCAATAACGGTTCGATCGCCGCGCATGTACCGCGTCCGAATTCGGTCCATTACACCGCTACGAAACACGCGATAACAGGCCTGACACGCAGCCTATCACTGGACGGGCGCGCCTTTGGTATCGCATGTGGTCAAATCGATATTGGCAACGCGCGAACACAGATGGTGCAAAACCTGGTTGAAAACGCCATCGCGGGAGGGCAGCAGCCCGACCCGACGATGGCTGTTGACGATGCCGCACGTTCTGTACTGCACATGGCGTCTTTGCCTGCAGAGGCAAACGTCCAGTTCATGACCGTCATGGCCACTACGATGCCCTATATCGGGCGTGGATAGGGCTTTAGTTCTCGCGCAATAGTCGGAAGGCTGTGGACGCTCCCCAACCCGCCGCGATGGCGATGACCAAAGACATCAGGCCGTACCAGACCGGCTGCTGACGGGACATGTTGTAGAGGAACCGTTCCAGCCCGACCTTCCGCACGTCGATTGTGGTCTCGAACTGGGAAACAACTTCTCGGCCGCGGGTCAGGTATATGCGCGCGAAATAGGCGCCTTCGGTCAAATCGGCTGGCATGTCGATTGATGTTCGGAACAATGTCTGCTCGTCCACCGCAACCGTATTTTCGCGGATAGAATACAGGCCCTCATCCTCACGGATGCGAACGACGGCCTCGGCAAAATTCTGCGCGCCCCGGATATTCATCGCGGCACCCACTGATCGAATGGCCCGTTCAATCGAGATCCTGTACCGCAGGTCTTCTGTATCTGACAGGATTTCTGTAAGCGGAGCGCTGGTGGCAACCGCATAAAAACTGGGCGCAAGGTCGACCAAGACGCTGTCGGTGTTGACCCAGATACCCAGCCTGCGTTCTTTTCGCCGGACCGTCACTGGGCTCGAGGGGCCTGCAACGGCCACGATAACTTGAAGCGGTGGGCCGGAAGGGATCGGCGTTTCACGTTTCACGGCACCGAAAATAAGAATTTCCGAGCCATCGAAATTCGCCGTGATGGCAACCCGGTCTTGGCTTAGGCCAAGCACGACCTGTTCCTCCTCGGCGATGGCCGGGGTGACACAGAGGGCGAGTAGCAGGATCAACCGTCTCAGCATGATCAGTGCCCCCCTGCAACGCCGAGCGAATAGAGCTCGGAGGGTTCCAGAAGCAGATCCAGCGCCAGTTTGCCACAAACCACCAAGACCAGTGCAGCCAGCAATACGCGCAGCTGCTCGGCAGGCATTCGTGCGCCGATCACCGTTCCGATCTGCGCCCCGATCACGCCGCCGACCAGCAACAACACAGCCAGAACAATGTCGACTGTGTAGTTGGTTGTCGCGTGCAGCATCGTGGTGAACGCTGTTACGAAAATAATCTGGAACAGGGAGGTGCCGACAACGACTTTGGTGGGCATTCCCAGCAGGTAAATCATGGCAGGAACCATGATAAAGCCGCCTCCGACACCCATGATCGCAGAAAGGATACCTACGCTAAGCCCGACCAGGACGGGGGGGATGACCGAGATATAGAGGCCCGATGTACGGAACCGCATTTTGAACGGCATCGCGTGAATCCAGCCGCGCTGACGACGTGCAACAGGGGCGGCGGTGCCCTTTTTGGATTTACGCAGCGCGTTCAAGCTTTCGATGAACATCAAGCTGCCGACGACGCCCAGAAAGACCACGTAACACAGGGTTACGAGCAAATCGACTTGTCCGAGGCTTTTGAGATAGTTGAAGATCACCACCCCGAACGCAGCTCCGATCAGTCCCCCGACCAGCAATACCGTGCCCATCTTCAGGTCGACCGTCTTTCGGCGGAAATGGGCCAGAACACCAGAAAATGACGAGGCGACAATCTGGTTCGCTTCGGTGGCTACGGCAACTGCTGGTGGGATGCCAATGAAAAACAACAGCGGGGTCATCAGAAACCCGCCGCCGACCCCGAACATCCCTGACAGGATGCCAACCATGCCGCCCAACCCCAGCAGCAGAAAGGCGTTTACGGAAACTTCAGCGATAGGAAGGTAAATTTGCATGAGGTACTAGTAATTAGGGCCAGCTGCGTCGCGCAATGTGACACATTCGACTTCTGGAATTTGTGAAAGGGTTCGTATCTGACGCGCAGAATCACGCCCTTGGCGAGGCAGGGTAAAGCAGGGCTGGCGGCTTGGACCAGTCTGAAACTGTGCATCCGCAAAAGGCGTTTTGACAGGGAGTATCCCCTTAGACCAAGCGCAAGACCTAGCATCCGGCACCCCGGCGAGAAACTCTCTCAAATCAGCTGTCACTGGAAACACATCCATGCCCCTTTAGAGCCGTTGCGGCATGTAAAATCAACTCTACATGCCGCCATGCAGCGAACAGGACTGACGTGTGTTTCAAACTGGACCTATTACCGCTCTTTTACATAGGGTTCGCCACCGGCTTTCGGTGGAACGGCCTTGCCGACAAAGCCGGCCAAAATGACGACGGTCAGGATATATGGCAGCGCATCCATGACCTGCACAGGAATCACCACGCCACCCAGGTCAATATTTTGGAACCGCAACGCAACCGCTTGCAACAGTCCGAACAGCAGGCAAGCCCACATCGCGTGCCATGGCCGCCATTTTGCAAAGATCAGTGCCGCCAGCGCGATGAACCCGCGACCGGCAGTCATTTCCTTGACGAATCCAGCTTGCAGGGCCGTGGCCAGATAGGCACCGGCAATGCCGCAAAGCACGCCACAGATCGCGACGGCCGCAAAACGCAGCCCAACGACAGAAACCCCGGCCGTATCCACCGCGGCTGGGTTTTCACCCACCGCGCGCAGGCGCAGGCCAAAGCGGGTGCGGTACAAAACCCACCAGGTTGTCGGGACCAGAAGGAAAGACACATAGACAAGGATCGAATGGCCGGACAGCAGCTCGGAATAGATTGGCCCAAGAAATGGGATATCACTCACCGCATCCGCAAAAGGGAAGGTGATCGGTTCAAAGCGCCCTCCGCCGAACAGCGAGGGGGTACGCCCGCCCTGTTTGAACCAGCTTTGCGCGATCAGGACCGTCAGCCCCGAGGCCAGAAAGTTGATGGCGACGCCTGAAATCAGCTGGTTGCCCCGAAAGGTGATCGAGGCCACCCCATGCAGGGCGGACAGAACAAGAGAGGCCGCGATCCCGGCCAGCAATCCCAGCCAGACCGATCCGGTCACGGCGGCGACGGCGGCAGAAAAGAACGCCGCGATCAGCATCTTGCCCTCAAGCCCGATGTCGAAAATACCGGCGCGTTCGGAGTACAGACCGGCCAGACAGGCCAGCAACAGCGGCGTAGCCAGGCGGACGGTCGAATCGAGGACCTGGATGAGGGTAACGAAAGTATCCATCGCTTAGCCCTCCTTCCGCATGGCCAAGAACAGTTTCTCAAGCGGCATGCGGACCATGTTGTCAAGCGCGCCGGTGAACAGGATCACTAGGGCCTGTATGACTACGATCAGCTCTCGGGGGATAGACGTCCACAACGCCAGCTCGGCCCCGCCCTGATAGAGGAAACCAAACAGCAGCGCCGCCAGAAACACCCCAAACGGATGGGATCGACCCATCAGCGCCACGGCGATACCGATAAAGCCAGCGCCCTCGGTCGAGTTCAGAACCAGCCGCTCTGCCTCACCCATCACGTTGTTCGTGGCCATCAGACCAGCCAGCGCGCCCGAGATCAGCATGGCGATGATGGTGATCCGAACCGGAGAAATACCGGCATAGACGGCACCGGTTTCCGAATGCCCATAGGCGCGGATCTCATAGCCCAGCCGGGTGCGCCAGATCAGCGCCCAAACGATCACACAGGCCAGGACAGCAACAAAGAATGAGATATTGGCAGGTGCGCCACGGAATACGACGTTTTCAGCGGTCGAGAACATCGACTGGAACGTCGGCAGATGCACCGCCTCGGGGAAGCGTGCAGTTGCCGGGTCTTGCGAGCCCTGCGGGCGCATGACGTTGACCAGCATATAGTTCAGCAAGGCAGCAGCGATGAAGTTGAACATGATCGTGGTGATCACGATATGGCTGCCGCGTTTGGCCTGCAGATAGGCCGGAATGGCCGCCCAAGCGGCCCCAAACACCATCGATGCGGCACAGGCGGCCAGCAAGGCGATGCTCCAATGCGGCCAGTCGATGTAAAGGCACACCACGGCCACGCCAAGCCCGCCCAGCATCGCCTGACCTTCGCCACCGATATTGAACAGCCGTGCGTGAAAGGCGACCGCCACAGCGAGTCCGGTGAACATGAAATTCGTGGCGTAATACAGCGTATAGCCCCAGCCATAGGTCGATCCCAGCGCGCCGGTGACCATCAGGTTCACCGCTTCGATCGGGTTTTCGCCAATGGCGAGGATCACCAGCGCCGACAGGATTGCAGCCAGAAGCAGACTGATCACCGGGATCAGAACGACATCGGCCCATTTGGGCATTTTTTCCATGTTACGCTGCCTCTCCCGCAACACCGGCCATCAACAGGCCAAGTTCTTTTTCATCAGTTTTATGGGGCAGGCGTTCGCCCATGATATGTCCGTCAAACATGACAGCGATTCGATCCGACAGCGAGAATATCTCTTCCAGCTCGACCGAGACCAGCAGGATCGCCTTGCCCTGGTCGCGCAGATCGACGATCTGTTTGTGAATGAATTCGATCGCCCCGATATCCACGCCTCGGGTCGGCTGACCGACCAACAGCAGGTCCGGGTTACGTTCGATTTCACGCGCGACGACGATCTTCTGCTGATTGCCGCCCGAAAAGCTTTTGGCCGACAGCCAGGGGTTCGGCGGGCGCACATCGAATTTTTCGATCTTGGCTTCGGTATCGGCGCGCAGGGCGGCGTTATCCATGAAGAGGCCACGTTTATAGGCCGGGTCACGGTGATAGCCGAAGGCCACGTTCTCCCAGGCGTGGAAATCCATGATCAGGCCTTCGCGCTGGCGGTCTTCGGGCACATGCGCAATGTGCTGCGCGCGCCGCGCCTGGCCATCTGACCCCGCCCCGCTGAGCGCAAGCGGCGTGCCGTTCAGTTTGATCTGGCCCTGGCCCGGGCGCATCCCGCCCAGAACCTCTAGCAGTTCGGATTGGCCATTGCCGGCGACGCCTGCGATGCCCACGATCTCACCAGCGCGCACGGTCAAGTCGATGCCTTTGACACGCTCGACGCCCGCGCTGTCGAAAACACGCAGGTTTTCAATCTCGAGGATGGGCTTACCGGGCTGTGCCGGAACCTTGTCGACCTGCAGCAGAACCTTGCGGCCCACCATCAGCTCGGCCAGTTCTTCGGGGCTGGTCTCGGCGGTTTTCACGGTGGCCGTCATTTGCCCGCGGCGCATGACCGACACGGTGTCGGTGTTTTCCATGATCTCGCGCAGTTTGTGGGTGATCACGATGATCGTCTTCCCCTCGGCCCGCAGCCGGTCGAGGATGCGGAACAGCTGATCCGCCTCGGATGGGGTCAGCACGCCGGTTGGTTCGTCCAGAATCAGGATCTCGGCCTTGCGATACAGCGCCTTAAGAATCTCAACCCTTTGCTGCATCCCCACACCGATTTCGTCGATACGCTTGTCGGGGTCAACGAACAGTTCGTATTCTTCTTCCAGCTCTTTCAACTCTTTGCGGGCCTTGGTCAGGGACGGGGCCAATAGCCCGCCATCCTCGGCGCCCAGCACGATGTTTTCCAGAACGGTAAAATTCTCGACCAGTTTGAAATGCTGAAACACCATCCCGATGCCCGAGGCGATCGCGGCCTGGCTGTCAGGGATTTCGGTCTTTTGACCATTGATCCAGATTTCACCTTTGTCGGCTTTGTAAAAGCCGTAGAGAATGCTCATCAGCGTGGATTTGCCCGCACCGTTTTCACCGATGATCCCATGGATCGTACCGGGGGCGACGCTGATGGAAATGTCTTTGTTGGCCTGAACCGGCCCAAAGGATTTGGATATCCCTTTGAGCTCAATGGCGGGGACGGTCATGTCTTGTCCTCAGTTGCCGAAAGGACTGCGCGGTCTTTCCGGCGCAGCAGAGTGGAACTGGGCCGGGGGCAAAACCCCCGACCCGCGTGATATCAGAACTGCAGTGCGGGGCAGCTGTCGTTCTCGTAATAGCTGACAACCGAAACATTGCCGTCGATGATGTCCTGACGGGCTTTGTCGACTGCTGCTTTCATATCATCCGAAACCAGCGGAGCGTTGTTGTCGTCGATCGCATAGCCAACGCCGTCTTCGGCCAGACCCATGATATATACGCCGGTCTCAACGTTCTCACCTGCGCTCATCGCCTCATAAACAGCGACGTCCACGCGCTTCAGCATCGAGGTCAGAACTTTGCCTGGGTGCAGGTGGTTCTGGTTGCTGTCGACACCGATTGACAGGATGCCTTCGTCAGCAGCGGTTTGCAGAACACCAACACCGGTGCCGCCAGCTGCGGCATAGACCACGTCGGCACCCTGACTGATTTGTGCCTTTGTCAGTTCCGAGCCCTTAACCGGGTCGTTCCATGCCGCAGGCGTTGTGCCGGTCATGTTGGCAACCACGTTGATATCTGGGTTCACCGCCTTGGCACCCTGAGCATAGCCGCAGCCAAAGTGACGGATCAGCGGAACATCCATGCCGCCGATGAAGCCAACAGTTCCGGATTCGGATGCCATCGCCGCCATCATACCAACGAGGTAAGACCCTTCGTGTTCAGCGAATCCAACTTGACGCAGGTTAGGCGCGTCCAGCCAGGTTACATCGACAACGACAAATTTCGTGTCCGGATAGTCGGCAACAACCGCGCTGAGCGGATCAGCCATACCGAAACCCATGGTGATGATCGGGTTTGAGCCTGCTTCGGCAAAGCGGCGCAGGGCCTGTTCGCGTTGCGCTTCGGACTGCATTTCGATCTCGCGGTAGGTGCCGCCCGTTTCTTCCGCCCAGCGTGAGGCGCCGTTATGCGCGGCTTCGTTGAACGATTTGTCGAACTTGCCGCCCAGATCAAAGATCAGTGCCGGTTCGGCCAGTGCGGCACCCGCTGTCAGTGCAACCGCCGCTGCGGCGCCCATCAAGGATTTCATCAGGGTCATTTGTTACTCCCGTTTGTTTTTTTCGGTCGGAGCCAAGATAGCCCCGTTTACCCACTGTTAGCGAGCATAACCGTTGTGATGGCGGGAATTAAGGCCGTTTGCAACCGCCGCGGTCAACAGATTTTTGACCATTTGGTCCAAGAAAATTCGCAGCCTGTCTCAGGTTAAATTGCATTCCATGACGATGGCATCAATTTTCTGATTATTTTCAACCGTATAGTAATTCTTGCGCGTACCGCACACACGATACCCGCAATGCTTGTAAAGTGTAATCGCGGGCTGGTTGGCGATGGAAACATCCAGAATCGCCCGGATAGCGCCCAGTTTTTTGGCAGCTGCGTGCCATTCGACCATACGTTTCCTAGCCAGTCCCTGACGCTGAACTGTGGGATGGGTGGCAATCGTCAGCAATTCGGCTTCGTTTGCGATTGCCTGGAAAAGGGCAAAAGACTGGGCATCACCTACGATATGGGTAAAGCGATTCTGCAGCAGCTCTGCAAACTCTGTGGCGGTCCAGGGGCGCGATTGTGTGAATGCTGCGGCGTGAGTATTTGCCAGTTCTTCGGGAGTCATCCGTCCAGCAACATCGGCGGTTGATCCTTGGAGGGCGCCGCGTCTGCTGGGCGTATGTAAAGAGGGGCGGGAGCCTCGGTCTTGGTCAGCCTTCTTTGTGCAGCCACTCGGGCAATAGCGCAGACCTGAGCCTTGGAGTTGTCGTTGAACATCAGTGTGCCCAGCGATTTTGCCTGATCAAGCTGGATCAGTGCCGGTTCCATATCAGGCTGCGAAACATAGACCTGATCTCTGGGCGCGCGAATTGCGGGCAACGCATCGCTGTCCAGGACAGCAAGCGCGTCAAAGCCCGATACACCAATGGCCGGTATACCCAGACCTAAGGCCAGACCCCGCGCGGCCGAGACCGAGATGCGTATTCCGGTGAAATTACCGGGGCCTATTCCAACGCCGATCGCTGACAGGTCGCGCCATGAGCATTGTTCTGATGACAGCACCTCTTCGAGCAGCGGCATCAGACGTTCGGCTTGTCCCCGCGACATGGGCTCGACACAAGACGCCACAATCCGGTCACCGCGCAACAAAGCGGCCGCGCAATGCGCGGCCGATGTGTCAAACGCCAGAATGAGTGGTTCAGACGGCAACAGGGCGAACCTCGGTCACTTCGGGAATGTAGTGACGCAGCAGGTTTTCGATTCCCATCTTCAACGTCAGCGTCGAGGATGGGCAGCCTGCGCAGGCGCCTTGCATATGCAGGTAGACAACGCCGCGGTCAAAACCGTGAAACGTGATGTCGCCCCCGTCCTGCGCGACTGCCGGGCGCACACGGCTGTCCAGCAGGTCTTTGATCTGGTTGACCACCTCGGCGTCTTCGCCGCTGTGTTCAGCATGGCCCGAGGCTGTATTGGCATCCGCTCCCATGATCGGCTGGCCGGATTGATAATGCTCCATCACCGCGCCCAGAATGGCCGGTTTGATATGGTCCCACTGGACGTCGTCCGCTTTGGTCACGGTTACGAAGTCATTGCCGAAAAATACCCCTGTCACGCCACTCACAGCGAAAATGCGGTTGGCCAGCGGCGACTTTTCCGCAGCCTCAGCCGATGGGAAATCTGCAGTGCCCGCTTCCAGCACGGTCTGGCCGGGCAGGAATTTCAGGGTTGCAGGGTTCGGTGTGGATTCGGTCTGGATGAACATGGCGCGGCTCCGTATCTGTTGTCTCTGATATGCGGGTCCACGAGCTGGAAGTCAAGAATTGGAACGATTCTAAATTTCTGCAGCTGAGCTTATCGCATCGTCCAGCCGATCATCGCCCCAAAACAGCTCGTCACCGACCAGAAAGCTGGGCGCGCCAAAAAGCCCTTTGGCCTGAGCGGTTTTTGTCTGCGCGATAAGCGCTGCTTTGATCGCCGGATTCTGGGTCTGGGAAAGTAAATCAGCGGCAAGCCCGGCTGAGCTGAGGCATCCGGCCAAAACAGCCTCATCCGCGATGTTCTGCCCTTGGGCAAATTCGGCAGAATAGACGGCGCGCACAAAGGCAGCTTTTTGCCCCTGATCTTCAATCGCCAATGTTAACCTGGCCGCTTTCAAGCCGTTCTGCGGAAAAGGATCGGGCCGGACAAATGGCAAGCCGCGCTGGGCGGTCAGGCGTTCCATATCCCGCCACATGTACAGGCCTTTTGCCGGGTACAGATTGAACGGAGAATTGTCCCACCCTTGGGCGGCAAAGATTGGCCCCAGCAGAAAAGGCTGCCATTCGACCGAGACGCCCTGGCGGGTGGCAGCCTCTTCGATACGCATCGCGCTGAGATAAGAATAGGTCGAGGCGAATTCGAACCAGAATTGAATGCTGCGTTGCATCGGTGTGGCCTCAGGTAATCGCTTCGAGTTTTTCTTTGCTCAGATCACCAGGAACAATAGTGATTGGGATCGGCAGGCTGCCTGAGTTTTTGGTCAGTTGAGTCACCAATGGGCCAGGTCCCTTTTTGTCAGTGCCTGCACCCAGAACCAGAACGCCGATATCAGGATCGGATTGCACATGCTCGATGATCTGGGCAACGGGCTCGCCTTCGCGGATGGCCAGTTCAGGATCAACGTCTTGCTTGTCGCGCATCCATTTTGCGAAAACTTCAAAATGCGCATGGATACGCTCGCGCGCTTCTTCACGCATGACGGTGGCAACGCCGATCCAATGGTTGAATTCGTCCGGTGGGATTACCGACAGGATTGTTACGCCGCCGCCGGTATGGGCCGCGCGCATAGCCGCGAATCGCATCGCATTCAGGCATTCGCGACTGTCATCCAGAACCACTAGGAACTTGCGCATGGGTGTCCTCATTCATTTCCGGGGATCATGCCCGACTAGGTGCGTGCTGGCAACCAGAGCCTAACGCCCACTGGCGGCCCAGTCCCAATACAGGTCGCGTGCACGCCGGGCGACGGGCCCGACCTGAAACCGGGTGTCCTCCAGCGCGGTCACCGGGGTGATCTTGCTCATGTTGCCAGTCATGAATACCTCGTCGGCCCGGTAGAAATCCTCGAAACTCAGAACCGCCTCATGCACAGCCACGCCGTCGGCCCGCAGGTTTTTGATATGTCGTGCACGGGTGATGCCGGCAAGGAAGGTGCCGTTGGGGACGGGGGTAAAGACCTCGCCGTCGCGGACCATAAAGATATTGGCGGTTGCGGTTTCGGCTACGTTGCCCAATGCGTCAGCCACCAAAGCATTCGAAAACCCGTTCGCACGTACCTCGTTCAGCATCCGTGCATTGTTGGGATACAGACACCCGGCCTTGGCATTCACCACTGCTGATTCCAGTACCGGACGGCGGAATCGGGTCAGTCCCAGCGTGTCCGAGGCGGTCTCAGGCGCCATCGGAATCTCTTCCAGGCAGACAGCAAACCCGGTGCTGTTTTCCTGCGGTACGATCGCTGTCGCATCTCCGTCGATGCCCCAATACATCGGGCGGATATACACGGCCGCGTCGGGCGCATAGGCTTCAAGCCCTTCCAGCACGATCTCGACCATCTGGTCTTTGGTGACGGTCGGGGTCAGCATCAGCGCCTCGGCAGAGCGGTTCACGCGGGCGCAATGGGCCTCCAGATCCGGGGTCAGCCCGTTGAAGAACCGCGCGCCGTCAAAGACGGATGATCCCAGCCACGCACCATGATCCGCAGCGCGCATGATCGGTGCATCCCCATCATGCCATTGCCCGTTGAAATAGGTGCGGATGTTCTTGCCGACTGCCATGACGCCCTCCCAAGCTTTGAGGCAAACCTAGGAAGGCGTTAAGGCAACGTCCAGAGCCAATCAGCCCCGTTTCGCACCAACCATGCCGACGATGTCATAGGTCTGCTGCAGGATCGGGGCTGCAATCGCCCGCGCCTTTTCTGCGCCATTGGCCAGAATGCGATCAATCTCGGCCTCTTCACCCATCAGGCGGGCCATTTCGGTCGAGATCGGAGACAGTTTGGCAACCGCCAGATCGGCCAGCATCGGTTTGAACTCGCCAAATTGCTTGCCGCCAACGTCGGCCAGAACCTGATCCGCCGTCTGATCGCTGAGGGCGGCGTAGATATTCACCAGATTGCGGGCCTCGGGGCGGTTGTCCAAGCCATCGACTTCCGAAGGCAGAGCGTCCGGGTCGGTCTTGGCCTTTCGGATTTTCTTGGCGATCGTCTCGGCATCATCGGTCATGTTGATCCGGGTCATGTCAGAGGGGTCGGATTTGGACATCTTTTTTGACCCATCGCGCAAGCTCATGACCCGAGTTCCCGCACCTTTGATGACGGGTTCGGTCAACGGAAAAAAATCGACGCCATAGTCATGATTGAACTTAGTTGCGATATCTCGGGTTAGTTCCAGGTGTTGCTTTTGATCATCTCCGACGGGTACATGTGTCGCGTGATATACAAGGATATCTGCGGCCATAAGCGCCGGATAGGCGAATAGGCCCAACGATGCATTCTGTGCGTTCTTGCCAGCCTTATCTTTGAACTGTGTCATGCGCTGCATCCAGCCAAGCCGGGCAACGCAGTTAAAAATCCATGCTAGTTGCGCGTGCTCAGGAACCTGGCTTTGGTTAAACAGGATCGATTTTTCGGGATCTAATCCTGATGCGATATACCCCGCGCACAGCTCACGCGTTGCGTGCTGCAACTCTTTGGGGTCCTGCCAAACGGTGATCGCGTGCAAATCGACCATACAGTAGATTGTCTGATAGTCGGACCCTTGCATCCGAACCCAGTTCCGCAATGCGCCCAAATAGTTGCCAAGGTGCAGGTTACCGGATGGCTGTGCACCGGAAAACACGCGCGGCGTGAACTTGGAATCGGTCATCGAAGGGAACTCCCGTCTGGAAAAATCAGCCCCCGTCGCTTACCCATGAGGCAAAGGGACGTCAACAGCCGCGAAAGGCCCGCCCAATGAGCAGTGAGCATTATACACCCGCCGTGAACCCTCTGCCGCCCGTGGTGGTGGCTTTGTGTGTGTTCATCATGGGGGTTGAACTGGCATTTACTCTAGGTACGCGCGGGATCATTGGGGGGCCAACTGCTGTAGGCTGGCGCTTGGACGCTTTGCAGCACTATTCGTTTTCGCCGGATATCTTCGACTGGATGGTGGAAAACGGGCGCTGGCCGTTCGAGCATCTGATCCGCTTTGTCACCTATCCGTTTGTATCCGGTACGTTCACACAGGCCATCTTTGTCTGCGTCTTTGTGCTGGCCATGGGTAAAATGGTGGCCGAGGTTTTTGGCAGCGTTCAGATGCTGGTGATCTTTGTGCTGTCGGGCGTGGGTGGTGCGCTGGCTTATGCACTGTTGCTGGATCCGCGCTTTCCGCTGGTGGGTGGGTTCCCTCCGGTCTATGGGCTGATCGGAGCGTTTACGTGGATATTATGGCGCAAGCTGTCGCTGGTGGGCGCAAACCAATCCCGCGCCTTCAGCCTGATCGCAGTTTTGATGGGCATTCAGTTGTTGTTCGGCCTGCTGTTTGGCGGAACGCTGGACTGGGTGGCTGATCTGGGCGGTTTTGCCACTGGTTTTGCCCTGTCGTTCCTGGTTGCTCCGGGGGGGTGGGCGCGGATTGTCGGGCGCATCCGACGCGACTGATCAGGATCGACGCAGAGCCTTTCTGAACTCGGAAAGTTTGAATGCACCAATCAGGTGGCCGAGCAGGAAATACGTGACTGCAGCAACGATGATCAAACCGAGCAGTGCCAGGTAACGCCAGCCTTCCAGGGCAAAGGCCCAGCCAAACAGCTCAATAGCGGCATACAGGACAGCTCCCATCCCCAGGGACGCCGCAATGATCCGCCATGCCCTGTTCTTGAACCGGTCGTCAAACTGCGCTTCTTCCCCCATTTTTCGCGCGCCCAAGGCCAGCAGTCCAACCATGGCCCATCCGGCCACCGAGGCGGCAATCGCAGGTGCGAACCATCCCACCAACGGATACAGCCCGAAAGCCAGTGCAGCGTTCACGACCATCGC
This sequence comes from Ruegeria sp. YTSA226, assembly GCF_059609905.1. Classification (NCBI taxonomy): domain Bacteria; kingdom Pseudomonadati; phylum Pseudomonadota; class Alphaproteobacteria; order Rhodobacterales; family Roseobacteraceae; genus Ruegeria; species Ruegeria sp. YTSA226. Next base: position 216,010 of record NZ_JBXWMQ010000003.1, on the reverse strand, counting down.
AAACACTGCATAGTGAAAGGGCGAGCGTGTATCTTCACGCGCGAAATACAAAGGCTGCAACAATTTCTGCAGCATGAACGCGGGCAGGCCGATGCCATAGATCGCCACGGCAAGTGCGGTGGCGGCGGTGTCTTCGGGGGTGAACTGTCCGCGCTCGAACAGAACCGAGACCAGCTGGGTGGGGATGAGCACAAAGGCAACGGTCGACGGGATGGTCAACAGCAACGTAAACTCACCTGCGCGAGAAAACGCATCGCGGGCGCCCGATTTGTCCCCAGCGCGCAGGCGGCGAGATAGATCGGGTAACAGGACGATGCCGACGGCGATGCCCACGACGCCCAATGGCAACTGGTACAAGCGATCCGCTGCAAACAACCAGCTGACGGCCTTTTCGGTTTTCGAAGCAACCAGCTGGCCCACCACCAGATTGACCTGTGTAACCCCCATGGCCAAGGCGGCCGGAACCGCAATGCGGACCATGTTGCGCATTTCAGGGCTGAGTTTCGGCAGGCCCGGGCGGATACGGATGCCCGCACGTTCGGTTGCAACCCAGACCAGCGCTAGCTGCGCAACACCAGCGATGGGGATGACGGCGATCAGCCAACGGATGACCTCTCCGCCTGATATAGCGCCGGCGATCAGTGCTATGCAGGCAAAGATGTTCAGTAAAATCGGCGCGGCGGCGGCAGCCGCGAAACGGCCGGTTGCGTTCAGCACGCCCGAGAACAGCGCCGCTAGCGACATGAAAAAGATGTAGGGAAAGACCACATATCCATAATCCACGGCAAGGTCGAAGCGGTCGTCACCGTAAAAGCCCTCGGCCGTCAGCCAGACCAGACCAGGCATGAAAACCATCGCCAGCCCGACCAGCGCCAGCACCGCCACGGCCAGCAGGTTGAACGCGTCCTGTGCAAAGCCTTGCGCGTTTTCCCCGCCTTCGAGCCGTTTGGAAAACATCGGCACAAAGGCTGCGTTAAACGCACCTTCGGCAAAGAAGCGGCGGAACATGTTGGGCAGGCGAAAGGCGGCGACGAATGCATCCATTACTGGCCCGGGCCCGATGTAGGCGGTCAGCAGGATTTCCCGCAGAAAGCCCAGAATACGGCTGGCCAGGGTCCAGAACCCGACAGTGAACAGGCCTGAAAACAGCCGGATCTGCTTCATGAGACCGCGCGCTCGGCGCCTTCGGAGATGGCCTTGCGCAGCTTGGTCTCAAGCCCGCGCTGCTTGCTTTCCGAGTGATATTTCAACCCAAACATATCCTTGACGTAAAAGGTGTCCACCACTTGTTCGCCATAAGTCGCGATCACCGCATTGGCGATATAGACATTGGCGGCAGCAAGCGTTCGTGTCAGATCATAGAGCAGGCCGGGCCTGTCCCGGGTATCGACCTCGATGATCGTGTAGATCTCGGACCCGTCATTGTCGAAGATGATATGGGTCGGCACGTTAAAGGCCCGTTCGCGTTTCTTGATCTTGTCGCGTGATTTAAGGGCATCCCGCGCCACGACCTCGCCTTTCAGGGTCTTGTGGATCATCTGTGTCAGGCGCGGCAAGCGGCTGGCCTCGAACGGGTGTCCATCGGCGTCCTGAATCCAGAACGCATCGGTGACATAGCCGTCTTTGGTGGTGTAACTGCGCGCATCAACCACATTAGCCCCGACCAGCGCCAAAGCGCCTGCGATACGGGCAAAAATGCCGGGGTGATCACCCATGGCAAAGCAGGCCCGCGTCGCATCGCGGTCTTCATCCGGGTGCAGACGGATTTCCATCGCGCCAGCATCACCGCTGCGGTCCAGCTCTTTCAGCATCTCGGCAAATTCTACATGGGTCGAAAGGTTCAGGCCCTGCCAATAGGGGTCATAGTGCCGACCCGTCTCGGTTTTGAGGGCGGCTTTGGTCCATTCCGCCAGCTCGGCCCGCAACGCCTTTTTGGCACCGGCACCGCGATTGGCACGGTTGAGGTCTTCCATCCCGGTCTCAAGCGCGCGCTTGGTTTCTGCATGCAGCGCGCGTAGCAGGGTGGCTTTCCAGTTGTTCCAGGTGTTGGGTCCAACGCCGCGAATGTCACAGACGGTCAACACGGTCAGTAGGTCCAACCTTTTGACCGTTTTCACGGCCTTGGCAAAGTCGCGCACCGTGCGCGGGTCGGAAATATCGCGTTTCTGCGCCATGTCCGACATCAACAAGTGATACCGCACCAACCATTCCACGGTTTCTGAATCCGATTTGTTCAGACCCAGCCGAGGTGCAATCTTTCGGGCCATCTGTGCGCCCAAAATCGAATGATCCTCGGGTCGCCCCTTAGCAATGTCATGGATCAGCAGGGCAACATACAGAACCTTGCGATTGACCCCGCCCTCCAGGATTGAAGACGCCAACGGCAGGGATTCCCCCAACTCTCCGCGTTCAATCTGGGCCAGATTGACGATGCACTGAATGGTGTGCTCATCCACCGTATAGCTGTGGTACATGTTGAACTGCATCATCGCCACGATGTGTTCGAACTCGGGCAGAAAGGCCGACAGCACCCCCAGTTCGTTCATGCGGCGCAGGGCGCGTTCCGGGTTGCCGTGTTTCAGCATCAGGTCGAGAAAGATGCGCCGCGCCTCTTTGTCTTCGCGCATGTCGTCATCAATCAGGTTCAGGTTGGCGCTGACCAGCCGCATCGCGTCCGGGTGGATCAGCATGCCGGTGCGCAGACCTTCCTCGAACAGGCGCAGAAGGTTCAGCTTGTCCGCCAGAAACTTGTTCGGGTCGGCTACATCCAGACGTCCATGGACGACTTTATATCCGGCTTTGATCCTGGGGCGGCGGCGGAAAATACGCTCTAGCAGAGGCGCGCTTTTCATATGCGTCGCCTCGAGTTTGGTCAGGAAGATGCGCGTCAGCTCGCCAACCTTCGTGGCCTCGCGGAAATAGCGCTGCATAAACACTTCGACCGCCCGTCGACCCGCCCGGTCTTCGTATCCCATACGGGAAGCGACCTCGACCTGCATGTCAAAGGACAGTTGTTCGGTTGCGCGCCCGGTCACCAGATGCAAATGCGAGCGAACGGCCCACAGGAAATCCTCGGCTTCCACAAAAGTGCTGAATTCCTCGGGGGTGAACAGACCCAGCGGTACCAACTCGGCCACGTCCTGAACGCCGTAGATATATTTGGCAATCCAGTAGAGCGATTGCAGGTCGCGCAATCCGCCTTTGCCCTCTTTTACGTTGGGCTCGACCATATACCGCTCGCCCTGTTTCAGATGGCGCGCGTCGCGTTCCTGCAGCTTGGACTCGATGAACTGGCGCTCAGTGCCTTTGAACAGATCGTCTTTCAGGCGCGTTTCCAACTCATTTGCCAGATCGGCGTCGCCAGCCAAATAGCGCTGTTCCAACATCGCGGTGCGAATGGTGAAATCCTCGGATCCCAGGCGCAGGCAATCCTTGATGGTGCGCGAAGAATGTCCGACCTTCAGCCGCAGATCCCACAGGATATACAACATGGATTCGATCACACTCTCGGCCCAGGCAGTGATCTTGTAGGGGGTCAGAAACAGCAGATCGACATCCGAGGACGGGGCCATTTCCCCACGCCCATAGCCGCCCACTGCCAGCACGGCCATTTTTTCACCCTGTGTCGGCGTGGCCAGCGGGTGAAGCTCGCGACTGGCCACTTGCATCGCGGTGCAGACCAGCCCGTCGGTCAGGTAGGTATAGGAATGGGTCAGCCTCCGCGCGTCAAATGGATCGCGGACAAAGGCATCGGCGATTGACTGACGACCGGATTTCTGGACGTTGCGCAAAATCCGCACGGTTTCGCCGCGCCTTTCGGCGTTATCAGATGTCTTGTCGAAGGCCTCTGACAGCTGTGCCATAACGGCTGCGCTGTCAAAGATTTCTTCGGGCTGGCAAATCAGGTCACCCCTTGGGATGAGTGTCAGAGCCAGCCGATCAGAATCCGGCGCCAGAGAAGCTTTGGGGGGCAGGGTCAATCACAACCACCTGTTTGTTCTGGATCGTGGCAATGGCCAGACCACGTTCATTCGTACCGTTGGGTCGCAGACGGAAGATACCGCCAACGCCCTGAAAACCGGCGTTCTGAGTTAGGGCAGATGCGGTAAGAGCGTCGGACTTGCCCTGGCTGACCAAGGCAGCAATCGCGGCTATGCCATCATAGGCTAGGCCACTGATCGGATGTGGTGCCTCGCCATATGTGTTGTTGTACCGCTGACGATAAGCCTGTGCCTTGGATGGGTCCGGCAATGCGAACCAGCCACCCTGAACGCCTGGCAGTTCCAGTGTCTGGGCCGGGATGTCCCAGCGGGTCAGACCCATATATTGCGTGGTTGCCGGGGAGACGCCCGCTTCTGGTAGAAGCTGGGAATACAGCGGCAACGCCCCTGCAGTGGTCGAAGTCAGAAAGATCGAATCCGCCCCCGAGGACGCCACAGTAGCCTTGATTGTCGGTACCGAGTTGATGACCCCCTGCTGAGAGCGGTCATAGCCGACCGTGCCTGCATTACCCACTCGGCTGCTGCTCAGCGCGGTTGCAATAGCCGATTGTCCAAGCCGCCCGGCGGCATCGTTGCTATGCACGATGACCGTTCCGGTCTTGCCGCGCGAACCGGCATAGTTGACCAACCGGTTGGCGGTGTTTTCAAAAGTGGGGCCGAGCACGAAGACATTGCCGCCTGCGATGCTGGTATTGTTCGAAAACGACAGCAGGTTGACCTTGTTGTTCAGTACCGCAAGACCAGCTGAGTTTGCCGCCTGGGCGTAGACCGGACCAATGATTATCTTTGCGCCGTCTGCCACGGCTTGCTGCGCGACTGTTGCGGCGGTACCCGAATTGCCCCGGGTGTCGTAGACCCGCAAATCAATCTGTACATTCTGCAGATCGGACATCGCCAGGCGGGCTGCGTTTTCAAGGCTACGCGCCAGTTCAGCATCCCCGGAATTTCCAGATCCGGCCGGAACCAGCAAAGCAACCGGTACAGGTTTTGAGGTGTTGATCGACGGGCCTCCGCCGATACTGCTGACGTCACACGCCGCCAGAATGGTCGCGGTGGCCAAGACGGCGGCTGCACGCGCCAACTTGCGAACGGGCTTGCAAACGGTAAACATCTAAATGAAAACTCCCTGATCCGGCGGCTTGGGATGCTGCCATTATTTGCGCCGCGATAATAGACGTCACGCTGTGAGGGTCCAGCTTTGAATTTTCAAAAAGTCAAATTGGGCACGGGCCTGTATTTTGTTGCCACTCCGATCGGGGCGGCGCGCGACATTACGCTCAGGGCGCTAGACGTGTTGGCGTCGGCGGACATGATTGCCGCCGAAGACACGCGCAGCCTGCGCCGGTTGATGGAGATTCACGGCGTTCCGCTCGAGGGCCGCCGCATTCTTGCCTATCACGATCACAGCGGTGCAGGCGCCCGCGGCAAAATCCTGGACGCGCTGAAAGAGGGGAAATCAGTGGCTTATGCGTCCGAGGCCGGGATGCCGCTGATCGCGGACCCGGGATACGATCTGGGACGACAGGCGGCCGAGGCGGGGCACACTGTCACCTGCGCGCCGGGGCCGTCCGCCGCGCTGATGGCGCTGACGCTGGCCGGTTTGCCGACGGATGCCTTTTTCTTTGCGGGGTTTTTGCCCAATGCCTCAGGCGCGCGCCGGACGCGGATCGAGACGCTGCGAGATGTGCCTGGGACGTTGGTATTTTATGAATCTCCGAAACGTGTGGCGTCCTGTCTGTCGGATCTGGCCGAGGTTCTAGGGGAAAACAGGCAGGCCGCGATGTGCCGCGAATTAACCAAGAAATTCGAAGAAGTTCGGCGCGGGTCGCTGGCAGAGCTGGCAGAAGAATTGGCGAGTCAGACGGTCAAAGGCGAAATTGTTCTGCTGGTAGACCGTGGGGCTTCGGAAACTGTTAACGATTCAGACATAGAAGAGGCTTTGATACGCGCCCTGGAAACTCATTCAGTACGCGATGCGGCGGATTTGGTGTCGCAGATGTATAAACTGCCGCGTCGACCGATCTATCAGAAGGCGCTGAATCTCGGGAAAGGGTAAGATGACCTCACGCAGCACTGTCCGAAGTTCGGTTTCTTATCATGCGGGTCAGGCGGCGGAACAGCAGGTTGCGGCAGATTACGAGCGGCGGGGATATTCCATAGCACATCGCCGTTGGCGCGGGGCAGGGGGCGAGATTGATCTGATCGTCCGCAACGGCGATGGATTGGTTTTCGTCGAGGTCAAGAAAAGCACAAGCTTTGAGATGGCTGCTGCCCGGATCAAACGGCGCCAGATGGACCGTATCTGTGCCTCGGCTGCCCAATTTCTGGAAGGGGAACCCAACGGCCAGCTGACAAATGTTCGGTTTGATGCGGCTTTGGTGGATGCGTTCGGCGCGGTGCAAATCATCGAAAACGCCTTTGATCAGGTCTGACCCCATTGAACCCCCGGCCTGGCTGGGCCATGTATCTGGCGTGAAACTGAGGGACACGCCATGAAAATTGCCTTTCAGATGGACCCGATCGGGGCCGTGGATATCAATGCCGACAGCTCATTCCGTCTGGCCGAAGAGGCACAGGTGCGCGGGCATACGCTGTTCTTCTACAGCCCTGACAAACTGGCTTATCAGGAGGGCCGGATCACGGCCCGCGGCCATGATATGACGGTGCAGCGCGTGGCCGGAAACCCGGCAGAATTGGGGCCCGAGCGCGAGGTTGATCTGGCCGAGTTCGACGTGGTCTGGCTGCGTCAGGATCCCCCGTTTGACATGCACTATATCACTTCTACCCACCTGCTGGACCGGCTTAAGGGACAGGCGCTGGTGGTAAATGATCCATTCTGGGTTCGGAACTATCCCGAAAAACTCCTGGTGCTGGATTTCCCTGATCTGACGCCACCGACAACCATCGCCCGCGATCTGCAGACGATTAAGGCGTTCAAAGAAAAGCACGGCGATATTATCCTGAAACCGCTTTATGGAAATGGCGGTGCGGGGGTGTTCCGGTTGGATGGCAACGACCGGAACCTGACATCTTTGCACGAGTTGTTCACCGGGTTTTCGCGCGAACCTCTGATCGTTCAGAAATTCCTGCCCGATGTCAGCAATGGCGACAAACGGGTCATTCTGGTGGACGGTCAGGCTGTGGGTGCAATCAACCGTGTTCCCGCCAAAGGTGAAACACGATCCAACATGCATGTGGGGGGACGGCCCGAAAAGGTTGGTCTGACGGATCGCGATCTTGAGATTTGCGCAGCCATTGGACCTTTGTTGAAGGAAAAAGGGCAGGTTTTTGTTGGTATCGATGTAATCGGCGATTACCTGACCGAGATTAACGTGACTTCGCCAACCGGAATTCAGGAATTGGAACGGTTTGATGGCGTGAACATCGCGGAAAAGATTTGGCAGGCCATCGAAGCCAGGCTTTAAGATGCAATATTGGCGCTGATGCGAAAGCTCAGCGCCTCGGCCACATGGGGTCTTCGGACATCTGATGCGCCGTCCAGATCGGCGATGGTGCGCGCGACCCGCAAGATGCGGTGAAAGGCGCGCGCTGACAAACCAAATTTCTCGGCCGCTTTCAACAGCAGCTCTTTTCCTTCGGCATCCGGCGCGGCGATTTCTTCCAGCACATTGCCCTCAACATCCGCATTCTGGCGCGCGGACGTTCCATTGTATCTTTGCGCTTGAACCGCACGCGCCTGCTCGACACGCGCGGCAACCGTGGCCGAACTGTCCCCGGATGGAGGCAGGTCAAGGTCGGTGAACCCGACCGGAGGCACCTCGATCCTCAGGTCGAACCGATCTATCAGCGGGCCTGAAATGCGCCCCAGATAATCCTCGCCGCAGACCGGCGCACGCGAGCAGGCCCGCGCCGGATCTGTCAAGTAGCCGCATTTGCAGGGGTTGGCGGCGGTAACCAGCATAAAGCGGCAGGGGTATTTCACATGCGCATTGGCACGTGCAATCATGACCTCTCCGGTTTCGATGGGTTGGCGCAGGGTTTCCAGAACGGTTCGTGGGAATTCGGGAAATTCATCCATGAACAAAACCCCGTTATGGGCCAATGAGATTTCTCCTGGTTTGGCTCCTTTCCCTCCACCAACAATGGCCGCCATCGATGCCGTATGATGCGGCTCGCGAAACGGTCTGGTGCGGCTGATGCCGCCTTCGTCAAGCAGGCCGCTCAGGGATTGGATCATCGAGGTTTCAAGCGCCTCGGTCGGTGTCAGCGGCGGCAATATCCCCGGCAGGCGCGCGGCCAGCATGGATTTCCCGGACCCCGGCGTGCCGATCATCATCAGGTGGTGCCGCCCTGCGGCGGCAATCTCCAACGCGCGTTTCGCCCGCTCCTGCCCTTTTACATCGCGCAGGTCGCGGGTGCTGGGGGAAAGGTTGACCTCGCCGGGCAGGGCAGCGGGCAAAGGGGCTTGGCCCGAGAAGTGGCGGACAACATCGCCCAAAGATTCAGCGCCGATCACCTGAGTAGCGTCAACCCAAGCCGCCTCGGCGCTGGAGGCCCGAGGGCACAGCAGGGTTCGGTCCTCGGCCGCGGCGGTCATCGCGGCAGGAAGCGCCCCGACAACAGGCACAAGAGACCCGTCCAGTGACAATTCCCCCAGTGAAACGGCCCCTTCAGCCGCGTCCTTGGGAATGATTTCCAGGGCTGACAGCAGAGCCACCGCAATGGGCAGGTCGAAATGGCTGCCTTCTTTGGGCAGGTCAGCGGGGGATAGGTTGATAGTGATACGCTTTGACGGCAGGGCAATGGCCATCGAGCTTAGCGCGCTTCGGACGCGATCGCGGGCCTCTGAAACTGCTTTGTCAGGCAGGCCGACGATGGAAAAGGCAGGCAACCCCGGTGAAACCGCGCATTGCACCTCGACCGGGCGGGCGTCGACACCTTGAAAGGCGACTGTATGAGAACGAGCGACCATGAACGACCTGCTTGGTTAACAGGTCGTTACTGGCACGCCGCCGGTTTAGGAATCGTTAACGGCGCTGACCATTTGAGTGAATTTCGGCCATGCTTCCGGATCGGCGAGGGTTTTGTCGCGGCAGAACCGATTGCAGAATCCCCAGCGCTGACCGTCCAGGTCCAGAAAATCTGTGACGGGCTCTCCGGAATAGGGGCAGGTCTGGTTGACCGAGGGGCCGCTCTGGGCGGCCACAGCAGACGATGCCCCGCCGATTGGCCAGGGATCCGATTGAAGGTCCAGCGAATACGGGAAAGGGTCGTACTGGACTGTCAGACCCATCGCACGCCACTGCCTGACAACCGGATCCGACAGGAGGGTCAGGCAATAGTCCCGGTTGGCGTCCGAAACAGGCAGCCCATAACCGATGATCCGCGCGGCAACGGGCGTGTAAAACACATCCACCAAAGAATATGTACCGAACAAAGGGCCGGTGTTCGCCCCAGACACTTGGCGCGCATGATCCCAAAGGGTTTCGATCCGGCGCAGGTCAGCAAGCGTTTCGGCCGCCGGTTCGAAACCCTTCCAACTATGAAGCAGCTGCATCGCGCATTCCCCGCGGAGGGCTGAAAACCCGGCCACCATCTCGGTGCAAAGCCACCGTGCAGTGGCGCGGGCAGCCGCGTCAGAGGGCCACAATCCGACCTGTGGGTGGCGCTCAGCCAAGGTCTCGGCCATGGCAAGGCTTTCACCAACCACAGTTCCGTCTGGCAGGCGCAGAGCAGGCACCAGACGCGCCGGGAACAGGGGTTTCATATCCTCGGCCATAGTGCCTGAATAAAGGCCGATCATGTGGTTTCGATAGGGCAGGTCGAACTTTTCCAGCATCAACCAACCACGCAAGGACCAACTGGAAAACAGGCGGTCTCCGATAAACAAATCATAGGTCATGGGTCTAGGATGACTCAGGCTATTCAATCCGTAAAACAGAGATTTGTGCGCGGCCTGATCACGGGCAGTGATTGATCCGACCGACCGACCAACCGTCGCCGTGATGAGTAATCTCAGTCACGGAAAGATTGTCGATCCGGTGGCCGAAAGCCTCTTGCGCGTCCACATCCATGGCACGCTGGACCTGTGTCAGGATGACGCCGAAATGGGCAACAATGATCAGGTCCTGGCCGGTGTGATCGCCAATCAACCTGTCAATAACCGCGTTGACGCGGGCTCGGACTTCATTCCAGCTTTCGCCGTTTGGCGGGCGAACTTCACCGGGATTGTCCCAGTAGGCGAAGGTTAGTTCGGGGTCTTCGGCCTCGATTTCCTCGAACCCGCGCAATTCCCAACTGCCAAAATTGATCTCTCGCAGGTCGGGGTGGTGGGGCAGGCGGTGCCGGGTGCCCTGTACCGCCGAAGCCGTGTCAACGGCACGGCACAGGTCGGATGAGATCAACAACCCGTTGGCCGGCAAGTAGCTTTTTAGCCGGCCAATGGCGGCGTGGTCGCTTAGGTCAGCAGGCAGATCGGACCAGCCGACCATGGTTTTGGCATGGGTCGGACCGTGCCTGACTAGATGCAGACGCGTCATGGCAGTTGCCCTTTCAATACCACAGGAAGCCCGGCAGTGACCTGAACCACCAGATCAGCCTGCGCGGCGAGCGCGATGTTCAGGCGGCCTTGCGCCTCGCGGAATTGGCGAGACAGGGCGTTGCCCGGGACGATCCCGTGGCCAACCTCGTTCGAGACGATGACGACCGGGGCAGGACAGTCTCGTAACGCATCAAGCAGTGCTGTCTGGGCCTGCTGCAGGTCGTGTTCCGCCAGCAGGTGATTGGTTAGCCACATGGTAGCACAATCTATCAGACAGATCTGATCCGGGGTCAGCTCGGCCAGCGTTGCGCCAAGGTCCAGGGGGGTCTCGATCGTTTCCCAACCGCTGCCGCGCTGTGAAACATGGCGCTTAACCTTATCGCGCATCTCATCATCAAACACTTGTGATGTGGCCAGATAAACGCGGCTTTTCCCTGATAAAACAACAAGTTGCTCGGCGAATGCCGACTTGCCTGAGGCTGCTCCGCCCAGCACAAAGGTTAAATCCGAACCCACGATCATTACCTTTTAAGTGATCCACCTGGTGTTGTTCTGCGTATCGACCATGGGTCGGCAAGGCAAGCCCGGGCCGCGCCAGCGAAAAAGGGAGATTTCCATGGCACTGGACAGCGCAAACGATTTCTCGATGTCGCGCAGGGCGATGAAGGCCGAGTTACTGGACGCCGAGACCGAATTGAAGCTGGCCTATGCCTGGCGTGACCAGCGCGATGAAAAGGCGCTGCACCGGTTGATCACGGCTTATATGCGGTTGGCAATTTCGATGGCGGCCAAGTTCAAACGCTATGGCGCGCCGATGAACGATCTGATCCAAGAGGCCGGATTGGGTCTGATGAAGGCCGCTGACAAATTTGACCCGGATCGCGGGGTTCGGTTCTCGACCTATGCTGTCTGGTGGATCAAGGCGAGTATCCAGGACTATGTAATGCGAAACTGGTCAATGGTTCGGACCGGGTCCACCTCTGCCCAGAAATCTCTGTTTTTCAACATGCGTCGCGTCCAGGCCCGGCTTGAACGCGAAGCGGCCACTGATGGGATGGCGCTGGACCGTCACCAGTTGCACCAGATGATAGCAGCCGAGATCGGTGTTCCGTTGCGTGACGTTGAGATGATGCAAGGCCGGCTGGCAGGGTCGGATTTCTCGTTGAACGCTGTGCAATCCACGGATGAAGACGGGCGCGAATGGATCGACGCGTTAGAGGATGACCGGGCACAGGCTGCTGAAACCGTTGAAAACAAGCACGACACCGAACAGTTGCGCGAATGGTTGGTGATGGCGATGCAAGCCCTCAACGACCGAGAGCGCTTCATCGTGCGCGAACGCAAGCTGCGTGAACCGGTGCGCACACTGGAAAGCCTGGGTCAGGAACTGGGCCTGTCGAAAGAGAGGGTGCGTCAGCTTGAAGCCGCGGCTTTTGTAAAAATGCGTAAGAACCTTGAAGCTCAATCGCGCGAGGTGCAACACTTCATCGCATGAAACAGATTGCGATTCTGATGTGTACACTGATGGTTATGGCTGGGTCCGGTCATGCCGATGACCTGATCCCTGACGATGTTGCGGCCGCGATGCGAATGGCAGACGTTGTTTTGTTGGGCGAAACCCATGACAATCCTCGCCATCATCTGGTTCAGGAACAGGCAATTACATTGATCGACCCCTCCGCCGTGGTCTGGGAAATGGTCACCGAGGAAGGCGCACAGCGCCTGGCGCAAAAAGCGGCGTCCGATCCCGAAGAACTGTCACGCATCCTGCGTTGGGCGGAATCCGGCTGGCCCCCTCTCAGCCTGTATTACCCGATCTTTCAGGCCACGGATGCGCCGGTCTATGGCGCAATGGTCCCGCGTAAGGCAGCGCGTACAGCGATGGAACGTGGCGCTGCAACTGCGCTGGGCGCTGACGCAGCGCGATTTGGGTTGACCATACCTCTGTCAAAGGCGGAACAGGCGGCGCGCGAGGCTGACCAGATGGCGGCGCATTGCGATGCGCTGCCGGAAAGCGCTCTGCCGCAGCTGGTTGCGATCCAAAGGTTGCGCGATGCGGTGCTGGCACGGGCCATATTGCGTGCCGTTGACGAAACTGGTGGCCCGGTTGCCGTTATCACCGGAAATGGCCACGCGCGAAAGGACCGCGGTATTCCGACATTCCTGTCGCGTCTGCGTCCGGGTCTTATAGTGTATGTCCTGGGTCAGTCTGAAGACGGTACGATCCAAGGGGACTATGATGCAGTCATCGACAGCCCCACCGTGGACCGAGAAGACCCCTGCCTGGCCTTTCAACCGCAGAATTAACCGCTGGAACTGTCGGGCGCGCTTGCCTAATGTCGGGGCCGACCGAGACGGGAAGGGCACAACATGCTGGCATCGAAACGGATTCTGCTGATCATTGGTGGCGGTATTGCTGCCTATAAGTCACTGGATCTGATCCGGCGACTGAAGGAACGCGGCGCCGCCGTTACGCCGGTCCTGACCCGCGCAGCAGAAGAATTCGTGACACCTCTGTCTGTTGCCGCGCTGGCCGGCGAGAAGGCCTATCGCGATCTGTTCGATCTGACCGATGAGGCCGAGATGGGGCATATCCAGCTGTCCCGATCTGCGGATCTTGTCGTGGTCGCTCCGGCGACTGCGGATTTAATGGGCAAAATGGCAGGTGGGTTGGCGAATGATCTGGCCTCGACCCTATTGATGGCGACTGACACACCGGTTCTGTGTGCGCCTGCGATGAATGTCCGTATGTGGGATCACCCGGCGACGCGTCGTAATTTTGAACAGTTGCAGGCGGACGGCATTCGTTTTGTCGGGCCGAACGAAGGCGACATGGCCTGTGGCGAATATGGTCCGGGCCGCATGTCGGAACCGCTTGAGATCGTCGCCGCGATTGAGGCATCGCTGGGCAGCGGACCGCTCAGCGGTAAACGCATTCTTGTGACCTCGGGTCCCACGCACGAGCCGATTGACCCGGTGCGCTATATCGCGAACCGCTCATCCGGGGCGCAGGGCACAGCGATTGCACGTGCTCTGTCTGCGTTGGGTGCAGAGGTTGTGTTTGTAACCGGACCTGCCGAGGTTCCTACACCCGATGGGGTCGAGGTTGTGCGGGTTGAAACAGCCCAGCAGATGTCAGACGCGGTGGATTCAGCCTTGCCTGTCGATGCCGGGGTATTTGCCGCCGCCGTGGCGGATTGGCGGGTGGCCAGCGCGTCGGACCGCAAGCTGAAAAAGACACGCGACGGTCTTCCGGCGCTGGATTTTGCTGAAAACCCGGACATTCTGAAGCGGGTCGCCAAGCTGGACGATGGACGCCCCGCGCTAGTTGTTGGCTTTGCCGCGGAAACGGACAATGTGATCGAACATGCGACCGCCAAACGCGACCGCAAAGGGTGCGACTGGATCATTGCGAATGATGTCAGCCCGGGGACCGGGATCATGGGGGGCGCAGAAAACGCGGTGATCCTGATCTCCGATGATGGGGCTGAGGAATGGCCACGTATGGGCAAAGACGCAGTGGCAGAAAGACTGGCACACAAGATTTCCGACGCGCTGGCCGGTTAGACAAGAGGATATCCGATGGTAGCAATTCGTGTGATCCGTGAGGACGGGGCCGACCCTTCGGTGCCCTTGCCATCTTATGAAACCACCGGAGCGGCAGGCGCGGATGTGCGTGCAAACTTCCCGGACAAGACGCCGATCACGCTGCTGCCCGGTCAGCGGGCTCTGGTTCCCACCGGACTGCGGATTGAAATCCCAAAAGGGTATGAGGTGCAGGTCCGGCCCCGCTCGGGCCTTGCGCTGAAATACGGGATCACGCTGCCCAATACGCCGGGTACGATCGACAGCGACTATCGCGGCCCTCTGGGGGTGATCCTGTTGAACGCTGGGCAGGAGAGCTTTGAAATCACCCATGGGGAACGTATCGCCCAACTGGTCGTCGCCCCGGTGGTGCAGGCGTCATTCGAGGCCACGGATACACTCAGCGATACTGACCGCGGTGCAGGCGGGTTCGGTTCGACCGGGCGCGGCTGATGTTACTTGTCCTGATCATCGCCGCAGCGCTTTGGGGGCTCGGCTATCTGGCTGGCGTGTCACGCAATGCACGGATGATTTCGGTTGGGGTGTTGTTGCTGGGGGTAATCTCGGCACAGCTGGTTTTGCCCCTTGGTAACCCCCTGCGTCAGGCCACGGGTGGTTCTGCTGCGACCTGGTTGATTTTGGTTGGTACGGCGGTTCTGGTTCTGATCTATGGAAAGGGACTGAAAGCGCTGCGAAAACGCGCGGCGCCGGCCTCGAACAAGGAGCCAGCCATGCCCTCAGACAAATTCTCCGAGACCGAGCTTGACCGCTATGCCCGCCATATCGTGTTGCGCGAAATTGGTGGGCCAGGGCAGAAAAAGATGAAGCAGGCCCGCGTGCTTGTGATCGGCGCCGGGGGGCTTGGGGCGCCCGCTTTGCAGTATCTGGCTGCGGCCGGGGTCGGCACGATAGGGGTTATTGATGATGATGAGGTTGAGAACGCCAATCTTCAGCGTCAGGTGATCCACCAGGATGCGGATATCGGCATGCCCAAGGTTTTTTCGGCCCAGCAGGCCATGCTGGCGCAAAACCCGAACGTGGTTGTTCTGCCCTATCACCGCCGACTGACCGAAGAGGTCGCCACCGAGTTATTTTCCGATTTTGACGTCATCCTGGACGGAACTGATAATTTCGACACGCGCTATTTGGCAAATCGCACGGCGGTCGCGTTGGGCAAGCCGCTGATTTCGGGTGCGCTGTCGCAGTGGGAAGGCCAGCTCAGCGTTTTCGACCCGGCCAACGATGCGCCTTGTTATCAGTGCATTTTCCCCGAGGCTCCGGCTCCAGGTCTGGCCCCGTCGTGCGCCGAGGCTGGGGTGATCGGCCCCTTGCCTGGCGTCGTCGGTTCGATGATGGCTGTTGAGGCGATCAAGGTGATCACCGGGGCAGGTCTGGCACTGAGGGGTGAGATGCTGATTTACGACGCTCTCTATGGCGAAAGCCGCAAGATTACACTGCCTCGCCGTGCAGATTGCCCCGTTTGTGGCAAAGGATAACCCCCTGCTCTGGATCGAACGCGCCGTCGTTCTTAGGTAGGGGACAAAGGAGACTTCAATGAACAACCCGATTCTGTCCGCCTGGACCAGCGCGTTCGAAATTGCGCCGTTCGACAAGATTTCCGACACGGATTTCGCCCCGGCCCTGGACGCGGCCATGCAGGCCCATAACGCTGAGATTGGCGCGATTGCCTCTAACCCGGAGGCCCCGACTTTTGCCAACACGGTCGAAGCGCTGGAAGCTGCAGGAGAGATGATGGACAAGGTTCTGTCGGTATTCTTCACGGTCGCGGGCGCAGACAGCAATCCCTTGCGTGAGGAGTTGCAGCGCGAATTTTCACCCAAGCTGGCCGCGCATTTCTCGGGGATTTCGTCCAACAAGGCGTTGTTTCAGCGGGTCGCCGACCTGTGGGCGCGCAAGGATGAACTGGGCCTGACGGATGAGCAGGCACGCGTTCTGATGCTGTCGCATCGCGGGTTTGTGCGCGCTGGTGCAGCGCTTGAGGGAAACGAAGACACGCGGATGCAAGAGATCAAAGCGCGGCTTGCCTCGCTGGGGACGTCCTTCACCCAGAACCTTCTTGCCGATGAGCGCGATTGGTTCATGGAATTGTCCGAAGATGACCTACAGGGGCTTCCTGGTTTTGTGGTCAATTCTGCCCGGGCAGCGGGTGAGGAAAAGGGTGCAAAAGGACCGGTTGTCACCCTGTCCCGGTCACTGATCGTACCGTTTCTGCAGTTTTCACCGCGCCGGGATTTGCGCCAGAAAGCCTATCGCGCCTGGACCGCGCGCGGGGCAAATGGCGGCGAGACTGACAACCGGGAAATTGCCGCCCAAATCCTGCAGTTGCGTCAGGAACGTGCAAAGCTGCTGGGCTATGAAAGCTTTGCCGATTTCAAACTGGAAACCGAAATGGCCCGCACGCCCGACCGCGTCCGTGATCTGCTGATGCAGGTTTGGGAGCCTGCCAAAACGCGCGCCAATGCTGATGCCGAAATCCTGACGCAGATGATGCGGAATGATGGGGTGAATGGGCCTTTGGAGGCGTGGGACTGGCGTTACTACGCCGAGAAACGCCGCAAGGCTGAACACGATCTGGATGAGGCTGCGCTGAAACCGTACCTGCAGTTGGATCGCATGATCGAGGCCTCTTTTGCCTGCGCGAACCGTTTGTTCGGGCTGGAATTCAAGCAGTTGGACATACCGCTGTACCATCCGGACTGCCGGGCCTGGGAGGTGACACGGAACGGGCAACATATCGCGGTGTTCATCGGGGATTACTTTGCACGCGGCTCCAAACGGTCAGGCGCTTGGTGCAGCGCGATGCGCGGGCAGGCAAAGTTTCCCAAGGTGCAGGCTCCGGTCGTGATCAACGTCTGTAATTTCGCCAAGGGTGATCCGGCGCTGCTGTCTTATGACGACGCTCGGACTTTGTTCCATGAATTCGGCCATGCGTTGCACCAGATGCTGTCGAACGTGACCTATGAAAGCATCTCGGGCACCTCCGTTGCGCGCGACTTTGTCGAGCTGCCCAGCCAGCTATACGAACACTGGCTTGAAGTCCCAGAGGTTCTGGCCGAATTCGCCACTCATGCCGAAACCGGCGCGCCGATGCCGCAGGAGATGCTAAAGAAAGTGCTCAAGGCCGCCAATTTCGATCAGGGGTTCCAGACTGTAGAATATGTGGCCTCGGCGCTGGTTGATCTGGCCTTTCATGAGGGCGCAGCGCCCGACGAGCCGATGGCGAGACAGGCAAAAGTTCTGGCGGATCTGGGAATGCCCGCGGCAATCGGGATGCGCCATGCCACGCCGCATTTTGCGCATGTGTTTGCTGGTGACGGCTATAGCGCTGGCTATTACAGCTATATGTGGTCCGAGGTCATGGATTCAGACGCCTTCGCCGCGTTCGAAGAGGCGGGGGGCGCCTTTGATTCCGAACGCGCAAAAGCGCTGGAGGAAAATATCCTGTCCACCGGCGGTTCCCGCGAAGCCGAAGAACTATATCTGGCCTTCCGCGGTCGTTTGCCGGGGGTTGAGGCCCTGCTGAAGGGGCGCGGCCTTATCGCAGCCTAATATCCCAATTCGCGGTCAACGAGGTGCAGGAAAGGCTCGCCCGCCTCACCTCTGCGAATATTTTCACAGATCACCTGCGCCGATGTAACTGGGCGGGTTTCAGAGGCAATGTGAGGCGTCACCGTGACGTTTGGATGCGTCCAATACGGGTGGCTCGCAGGCAGCGGCTCGACCCGGAAAACATCCAGCGTTGCGTGACCGATCTGGCCCGTATCCAGAGCTGCCAGCAAGGCTTGATCGTCGATCAGCGGTCCTCGGCCCGGGTTGATGATATGCGCACCCTTGGGCATCAGCGCCAGGGTTTCGGCGTTCAGTGTGTTTTTCGTGGCAGGCGTATCGGGCAGCAATAAAACCGCGATCTCGGCCTGTGTCAGTGCCGCACGCAACCCATCCTCACCGTGAAAGCAGGTGACCCCGGGGATGGCCTTGGCCGAGCGGCTCCAGCCGGTAACGTTGAAATTCAGTGTCGACAGCGCGCGGGCTGCGGCCTCTCCCAATGCGCCAAGGCCCAGGATGCAGACGGTTCTGTCCGAGGCCAGCGGTGGTGGATCTGGGGCCCAAACCCCATCCTGAACCGTGATGTGCCGGTCCATACCCAGATGATAGCGCAGCACGTGACCGACGACCCATTCGGTCATTCCCTGCGTCAACCCGTGGTCCACCATTCGCGCCAGCGGCACAGTCAGAGTGTCATTCTCGACGATGCTTTCGATCCCAGCCCATAGGCTGAGCACGGCCTTGAGGCGGGTGTAAGGTGCAAAATCCCGTAAGCCGCTATTGGGCGCATAGACGACGTAATCCACCTGATCTGGTTCAAACGTGGTGCCTAGCTGAAACACGACCCCGGCATTAGTCAGGTACTGTGTCATCAAGGGTTGATACACGGGCCATAGTTCGGGGCGTGCCGAGAACAGGATGTTTGCGGTCATAACGGGCCTTTCGGATCAGCGGGGGCGGTGAATATGGGCACTTTGGACGATGCCGAAAGCTGCCATCAAAACCAGCATGGCCGAACCGCCATAGCTGACCATCGGCAGGGGAACTCCTACGACTGGGGCCAAGCCCATGACCATCGACATGTTCACGGCAAAGAATAGGAAGAAGTTCAGTGCGATACCCAGCGTGACCAAAGAGGAAAACCTGTCCTTGGTTGTCAGGGCCGTAACCAGGCAGAAGATCAGGATCAGCCCATAGAGAACCAGCAGGGTGATGCCGCCGACAAATCCGAATTCTTCGGCCAGCGTCGTAAAGATGAAATCTGTGTGTTTCTCGGGCAGGAAGTTCAGGCGCGATTGTGTGCCCTGCATGAACCCGCGCCCGTTCCAGCCTCCGGACCCCAGCGCGATCTTGGATTGGGTGATGTGATACCCCGCGCCCAGCGGATCGGTGGAGGGATCAAGGAAGGTGTCGATGCGGCGGAACTGGTAATCCTTGAGCAACTGCCACTCGGTTCCGCGGCTGTTGAAGACCGTGGCGATCAGACCGACACCCGCGGCGATAACCGCAGCGAAATAGGCCCAGTGAACGCCGGCAAGAAACATCAGGCCTCCCCCCGCCGCCAGCAGCAGGATCGAGGTGCCAAGATCTGGCTGACGCAACACCATAAAGGTGGGGATCAGGATCAGGATGACAGGGATCAGAACCCAAAGGGGGTGTGACGTTTTATGCGATGGGAGCCAGTCGTAATAGGCCGCAAGCACCATCACCAGTGCTACTTTCATCACCTCTGATGGCTGCAGGCGCATGAACCCCAGGTCGATCCAGCGTTGCGCGCCCATGCCAACTGTTCCGAACAACTCGACCACCACAAGTAGAGCGATCGAGGCCAGATAAGCCAGAACCGACATATTTCGCCAGAACCAGATCGGGACCAGTGCCACAATGAACATCGCGGTCAGGCCCAACCCAAAGCGTTCCATCTGAGGTTCGGCCCAAGGGGTCCATGATCCACCCGCCACCGAGTACAGCATCAGGAACCCTGCGCTGGCCACGCTGATCAGCAGCAGGGTCAGGGGCCAGTTCATATACAGGAACTTGCGGAACCCCGATGGCGTGGATTTGACGGCATATTCAAGATAGCTCATGCGCGGTCCTTCTGGGGCGGACGCGCTTTGGGGCGGCGGTCGCCCTCCAGCCGTTTTTGCTGTTCCTTGATACGCTCACGATCGGCGGCCGGATAGGCTTCGAGTGGTGGCGTACCGTTGTACAGCGCCTGCAGCATGATATCCCGTGCAACCGGTGCCGCGGCCTTCGACCCCCCGCCGCCATGTTCCACCACGACGGCTACGGCGTATTTCGGGTTGTCATAGGGGGCAAAGCTGACGAACAGCGCGTGGTCACGGCGTTCCCACGGCAAGTCTTCGTTGCGGATAACGCCAGCCGCACGTTCTGCCTTGGTGATATTGCGGACTTGGCTGGTGCCGGTCTTGCCCGCCATACGGAACTCATCCGAGATGATACGGCTGCGATAAGCCGTGCCGCGCCGGTCGTTCGAGACCGAAAACATTGCCTTGCGGACATATTCCAGATTAGTCCGATTGACCGCGAGCGGTTCCCCCGCGCCCGAGGGTTGTTCAACCCCATTGACCGAACGCACAAGGCGTGGCGAGACCGCACGCCCAGTTGCAATCCGGGCTGTCATGACGGCTAGTTGCAGCGGTGAGGCCAGCATAAAGCCCTGACCGATTGAGGCATTGGCAGTGTCACCTACCAGCCATTCTTCGCCGTGGACACGCTCTTTCCAAGCCTGATTGGGGGCAAGCCCTGCAGCCACTGCGGACATCGGGATATCGTGTTTCACGCCCAGCCCAAAGATACGAGCCATGTCGGAGATATTGTCGATGCCTGTGCGCAGGGCAACGTCGTAATAATACACATCGCAGCTGCGTTTCAGAGACAGACCAAGATCAACTGTACCATGCCCGCCGCGTTTCCAACAATGGAACCGGCGACTGCCGACTTTCAAGTGGCCGGGGCAGTAAACAGTGTTTCCAGGACCGATGACCCCAGCCTCAAGCGCGGCCATGGCAGTGATCATCTTAAAGGTCGAGCCGGGTGGATAGGTGCCCTGTACTGTCTTGTTGGCCAACGGGCGATAGTTGTCTTGTGTCAGAGCCCGGTAATCGGCAACCGAGATTCCGCGCACAAAAAGGTTGGGATCAAAGCTGGGTGCGGAACTGATGGCGCGGATATCACCGGTCTCACAGTCGATCACCACTGCTGCGGCGCTTTCACCAGCCAAACGGGCCTGAGCGTATTGTTGAAGATCGGCATCGACCGACAGTTGCAAATCGGCCCCGGCCAAACCTTCTTGACGGTCAAGTTCACGCATCACGCGGCCGGTGGCGTTCACTTCGACGCGTTTGGCGCCTGCTTTGCCGCGCAGGCTGATTTCCTGTTTGGCCTCAAGCCCGACCTTGCCGATCTGAAAACGGGGAATGCGCAGAACGGGTTCCGGATCTTCTATCTGACTGAGGTCGTAATCGCTGACCGGTCCGACATAGCCGACGATATGCGCGAAATCCTCATATCTGGGATATTGCCGGGTCATCCCGACCTCGGGTGTGACACCGGGCAGGGCGGGGGCGTTGACGGCAACTTTCGAGATATCTTCCCACGTGACTTGATCGGCCAGAGTGACCGGCAGGAACGGGGCCGATCTTCGCATTTCGGTCATGGCGCGTTCGATCTCATCCTCGGTCAGTGGGATCAGTTCAGAAAGCTTGGAGATGACGGCTTCAACATCGCCCGCATCTTCGCGCACCATGACGATACGGTAGGACGGAGAGTTTTGCCCGATGATCTGCCCGTTGCGATCGTATATTCGACCACGTGTGGGCGGGATCAGGCGGATGTTAATCCGGTTTTCCTCGGCCAACAGGCGGTATTCGTCAGCCTGATCTACCTGCATAAACCGCATCCGGGCGGCCAGACCTCCGATAAAAGCGGCTTGCAGGCCTCCAAGGATCAGCGCACGGCGTGGCAAACGTTTATAGGCGAGGCCCTGTGACTTAAGTTTGCGCTGTTTCATTACCGCCCTCCCGACAGGCCAGGGTCAGAAGGTGCGACACGACGCACACCAAAACCGTTCTGACTGAGCAGAACGATCAATGGGTAGATCCCGATTGTCAGAACCACTTGCACCACGACCATCCCCAATGCCGCTTGTTGCACGGACAGAATAGCAAGAATGACGCGATTCAGGAAAAAAACAGCTGTGATCACGACGGCAACGGTGGTCCATTCGCCCAAAAAGCCCGCGTCGCGCAACCCGGGAGTTGCGGACCGAAGATAGGCAGTACCCAACACAACAAGCGCGGCCAGCAAGCCGGGGGGACGTTGAAACAGAAGGTCGGCTGCCAGCATGATCAGGGCGACCAGCAGGGTTGGCACATATTCGGGGCGCCGCAGAACCCAGGCATAGGTCAACGCGATCAGGAAATCCGGAAACGGCCAGCGATCCGGCTGCGTGTCCAGTGGCAGCAGGTGCAGGAACAAGACCAGCAGCGCCAACAGCAGATACAGGCCACGTTTGAGCCACAGATTGGACGCGGCACTATCCATCGCCAGTCTCCGTCGGTGTCAGTGCCGCCTCGGGTTGGCGTGGGCCGACAATTCCTCCAGGGTCCTGAATAAGTGGCGCAGACTGATAGCGTAGCACTCTTAGAAATTTGAGCCGTTCAAAATCTGCAGACAGCCGCACCCGCAGGCGGCCACCCGGATCAGCGGTAATCTGACCGATCAGCAGGCCGCCAGGGAAAACGCCGCCATCCCCCGAGGTCACAACCCTGTCGCCCGGGCGCACCAGTTCGCGGTTCTCCAGAAACTCAACCACAGGCGCGGCGGTGTTGTCCCCGGCAATCAGAGCGGTCTGCCCCGACGGTTGAATCGTGGCAGGTATCGCGCTGGACGCGTCGGTCATCAGGATCACCCGTGCGGTATCTGGACCAACTCCCGAGATACGGCCGACAACGCCAATCCCGTCCATGGTGGCCCATCCATCCATAATTCCGTCACGCTCGCCCACGTTCAACAGAACCGACTGCCGGAACGGAGAACCGCTATCGGCCATGACAACCCCGGTAATATAGGTCAGGCGCGGATCGAGACGCACATTGTTTAGATCCAGAAGCCGGGCATTTTCCTGCTCAAGTTGTAGTGCGGCCTCTTTCCAGGCGCGCATCAGACGCAACTCGCTGCGCAATTCCTGGTTCTGCTCGCTCAGGCGTTGATAGCTCTGAAAATCCCGTGCCAGATTGACCGCAGCGGTAACCGGAACCATCGCCCAATCCATCGAGGGCACCACGTTGTCGACAACTTGCGCCCGAAACCGTTCGACGCGAGGGCTGTCAATGCGCCAGACCAGAAAGATGCCCAGAAGGCACAGAACCACGATCCCCAGCAACAAACGACGGAGCGGGGTGGTGTATTCATCGCGCTGTGATCGGTCCTTTGCCACAGGACTCCTTCCCGTGCTGCTCGCGCCCGAATGTACCCTTTAGAGGGTGCGCGCCTTAGCTTTCGTAGTCAATCGCGTGGCGCAGCTGTTTTTCGTATTCCAGTGCCTTGCCGGTGCCCAAAGCCACACAGTTTAGGCTTTCATCAGCAATTGACACGGCCAGACCTGTCTGTTCCCGCAGTGCCAAATCCAAATCGCCCAACAAAGCACCGCCACCGGTCAGCATGACGCCGCGGTCCACGATATCTGCGGCCAGATCAGGCGGCGTGGTTTCAAGTGCGGTCATAACGGCTTCGCAGATTGCCTGAACCGGTTCCGACAGGGCCTCGGCGACCTGCGCCTGGCTGATTTCGATTTCTTTGGGCACGCCATTCAACAGATCGCGGCCACGGATATGCATCGACTGGCCGCGCCCATCATCAGGCATACGGGCGGTTCCGATCGTGGTCTTGATCCGCTCGGCGGTGGATTCACCCACCAACAGGTTCTGCTGGCGGCGCAAGTATGAGATAATCGCCTCATCCATTCGGTCTCCGCCAACGCGGACCGAACGGGCATAGACAATGTCGCCCAGCGACAGAACGGCAACCTCGGTGGTGCCGCCGCCGATATCCACGACCATGTTGCCGGTCGGGTCAGTGATGGGCATTCCTGCACCAATAGCCGCAGCGATGGGTTCGGCGATCAGGCCCGCCCGGCGAGCGCCTGCGGACATAACCGATTGGCGAATGGCCCGTTTTTCAACAGGCGTAGCACCATGGGGGACGCAGACAATGATTTTGGGCTTTGAGAATGTGGAGCGTTTATGCACCTTACGAATAAAGTGCTTGATCATTTCTTCAGCGGTGTCAAAATCCGCAATCACGCCTTCGCGCATGGGGCGGATCGCTTCGATCGAACCAGGGGTTCGGCCCAGCATCAGCTTGGCATCCTCACCGACGGCGAGAACTTTCTTAACCCCATCCTTGACGTGGTAGGCCACAACTGAAGGTTCCGACAGGATCACACCGCGCCCTTTGACATAAACAAGCGTATTTGCTGTTCCAAGGTCGATCGCCATGTCCGCTGAGAACAAGCCGCCCAGATTGCCAAAGATGCCCATGTTGTACTGATCCCGTTCGTCAGAATTTCTACTGCCCGCGACTCGACGGTTCCGGGACGGATGTCTTATAGGGTGCCATCTCGCCCGGTAAAAGGGCTGATTCCGCGTAACTCAGCACCTTTCCGCCTTATTGAGAGGGACTTTAGAAGGCAACATGCTCTCTTATCAACACATTTACCACGCCGGGAATCTGGCTGATGTTCAAAAGCACGCTCTTTTGGCATGGGTACTGGACTATCTGACGCGAAAAGATAAGCCGATAACCTATCTGGAAACCCATTCCGGGCGTGGCCTGTACCAGTTAGACGCAGCAGAAGCCGTGCGCACAGGCGAGGCCGCCGTAGGTATCAAGCGAGCGCAGCGCGAAGGGTGGTTTCCATCTGATCATCCTTTGTCGCAGGCGCTGGCCAAGGTTCATGAACGGCACGGAGAAAACAGCTATGCCGGTTCGCCGCTGATCGCGGCCAACCTGCTGAGGGATCAGGACAGCCTGCATTTCGCAGAGCTGCACCCGCAGGAATACGCGGCATTGTCGATGACCATGTCCTCCTTTGGGGCAAAGGAGTACAAACAGGACGGGTTTGAGCTGGCGCAGTCGTTGCTGCCGCCAACGCCGCGGCGCGGGATGCTGATGATTGATCCCAGCTATGAGGTGAAGGCGGATTATGACCGGCTGCCGGGCGTGATCTCAAAACTGCACCGTAAATGGAATGTGGGCGTCATCGCGCTGTGGTATCCGATCCTGACCGATCAACGCCAGGCCCCGATGATTGCCGCGTTGAAGGCTCAGGGCTTTCCCAAGGCGATCTGTCATGAAGTCCAGTTTGCACCTGCGCGGGAAGGTCACCGAATGGTCGGATCAGGGATGTTCCTGCTGAACGCGCCCTTTGGCATCCAAGATGAAATGGACCGTCTGTCAGAGCTGTTCAAAGGGCTGTGACGCCAGTCTGATTTCGGACCATAGGGTTCTCCCGCCCCATTTGCCAGCATCTTAAAGATGCCGTCAAACGTGTTGGGCCCGGCAGCGCGCCGCAGGCGCGCTGCCGGGCCCAAAGCCGCAAGGGCGTCCGGCGTAGCCGGGCACCTGCGGGTGCGGGAGCCCTTGGGAGTTTCATCTGGCGGTCAGGTCAGGTCCTTATAGCTGATTTCACGCGTGTCTGCACCTGGCCCGGCCTTTTCACGGCGCATGATCAGGCGGTTCAGTGCGTGGATATAGGCCTTGGCGGATGCCACGACCGTATCGGTATTCGCTGACTGACCGGTGGCGATCATGCCGTCCTCTTCCAGCCGAACCGATACGGTTGCCTGCGCATCAGTACCCTCGGTCACAGCATGGACCTGATACAGTTGCAGGCGGGCGGTGTTGGGATAGATTCGGCGAACGGCTTTGAAGGTGGCATCGACCGGACCGTCGCCATGTTCGGTGGCGACAATGTCCTTGCCATCCACTTCCAGCTCGACCGTCGATTCCGCCTGACCGCCGGTGCCGCAGGTGACTTTCATCGAAACCAACTGCAGGTGATCGTCGGCCTCATCATCCTGGCTCATCAACGCGATCAGGTCGTCGTCAAAAACCTCTTTCTTGCGGTCGGCCAGATCCTTGAACCGCACGAAGATGTCCTTGAGCTGATTGTCACCGACCTCATAACCGAGCGTTTCCAGCTTGTCGCGCAACGCAGCCCGGCCCGAGTGTTTGCCAAGCGGCAGAGAGGTGCCCGACAGGCCGATATCTTCAGGGCGCATGATCTCGAAATTCTCTCGGTTCTTCAGCATGCCGTCCTGATGGATTCCGCTTTCATGCGCAAAGGCATTCTTGCCGACAATGGCTTTGTTGAACTGAACCGGGAAGCCCGCAACCGTCGCAACCCGGCGCGAGATATGCATGATCTTGGTGGTGTCGATGCCGGTATGCCACGGCATGATGTCATTGCGGGTGCGCAGCGCCATCACAACTTCTTCCAGCGCAGTATTGCCCGCACGCTCGCCAAGGCCATTGATGGTGCACTCGATTTGACGCGCACCACCAGCGACAGCCGCCAGTGAGTTCGCCGTCGCCATGCCAAGATCGTTGTGGCAATGGGTGGCAAACACCACCTCATCCGCGCCCGGAACCGTTTCGATCAGGCGCTTGATCAGGTCAGCGGATTCGACAGGTGCCGTGTAACCGACAGTGTCGGGGATGTTGATCGTCGTGGCACCGGCCTTGATCGCGATCTCGATCACACGGCACAGATAATCCCACTCGGTCCGGGTCGCATCCATCGGCGACCACTGTACATTTTCGCACAGGTTGCGGGCGTGGCTGACGGTTTCGTGGATCTTGTCGGCCATCTCGTCCATGGTCAGGTTCGGAATGGCACGGTGCAGTGGAGAAGTGCCGATGAAAGTGTGGATGCGGTTCTTGCCAGCGTGTTTGATCGCCTCCCAGCAGCGGTCGATATCAGCGAAATTCGCACGGGCCAACCCACAGATGCGGCTGTTTTGTGATCGCTCGGCAATCTCGCTGACGGCTTTGAAGTCGCCTTCTGATGCGATCGGGAAACCGGCCTCGATGATGTCGACACCCATCTCGTCCAGCAGTTCCGCGATTTCCAGCTTTTCGGCATGGGTCATGGTCGCGCCGGGGCTCTGCTCGCCGTCGCGCAAAGTGGTGTCAAAGATCAAGACGCGGTCTTGGTCGGTCACATTGGTCATGGGATTCTCTTTCTTCTTCTGTCCTAAAGCCTATGGCGCGCGGGCGTCCTCCTCTGAGCGGGCGCGCCGGGTGGCACGCTCAGAGGCGGATTAGGATCAGTAGGCCACGCAGAGACGCACCGCAGGGGGCGGTGTCGGCAACAAGGATATCTGCGCGGTTGATCATGGGGTTGAGCTTATACAGCGCATGCGGGGAATGAAAAGTAGGAATTTCATGCAGACGTCAAAACCTGCACGAACCGTGACGGTTGATTGCCGAATGAAGACCGCTAGTTGATCCGGAATGGAGAAAGCTCTCATCATAGGTGCCTCGGGTGGTATCGGTGCCGCGCTGCAAAGGCTGTTGACCATGCAATCCGTAGACGTAACCACCTTGTCGCGTTCTGCTGATGGTTTCGACCTCACGAATGTCGAAGCTGTCGGCCCGGCTCTGGAAGCATTGCAATGCCCGTTTGACATGATCTTCATTGCGACGGGTGCTTTGGAAATCAATGGTGCACAGCCAGAGAAGTCCATCAGATCAATTTCAGCGCAAGCAATGATGGACCAGTTTGCCCTGAATGCGGTTGGTCCGGCCCTTGTGCTGTCACACGCTGCGCGGCTGCTACCACGGGGCAGGCGATCTGTCGTGGCGGTGTTGTCCGCCCGCGTCGGATCAATCGGAGATAATCAGCTGGGTGGATGGATCAGCTATCGGGCCTCAAAAGCTGCGGCCAACCAGATTGTGCGCACATCCGCGATTGAGCTGGCCCGCACCCACAAACAGGCGATCTGTGTGGCCCTGCATCCGGGCACAGTGCGTACAGAATTCACGCGCAAATATGTCGGGCGACACCCGGCCGTTGAATCGGATGAAGCCGCGCGAAACCTGCTGAGCGTCGCCAGGGCGCTTGTGCCCGCAGACACTGGCGGGTTCTTCGACTGGGCTGGAAAACCTGTGCCGTGGTGAGACCCGCTAACCGTCAGAGGCAGGGCTGGTTGCCGTTGTCGCGCTGTCGTCTGCCGGAGCACTCTCCTGCGGCTCGCTGGTGTTTTCACCCGGCAGAACACCGTTTTCCCAGACGCCGGTTTCTTCTTTGCCGTCAGCATAGCGCATCGTGCCGTCACCGTGGCGTTTGTTGTCCAAAAACCCACCTTCGTACACGTCACCAGTCGCATAGGTGGCGGTTCCGGTGCCGCTGATCTTCCCCTCGACCCAACCGCCTGTATAGGTGAAGCCGCGCGGTGTGGTTATCGATCCTTGCCCGTGGCGCTGCCCATCTTTGAAATCGCCCTTGTAGGTCGTTCCGTCCGGGAAGCTGGCTGTGCCCTCGCCCTGGCGCGCACCGTCGACCCAATCGCCTTCATATTTGTACCCGTTTGCAAATGTCAGAACACCGGTGCCGTGGTTCAGACCGTTCTTGAACTGCCCATCGTAGATGGCGCCGTTCGGGTAAGTGGCCTTGCCCTGACCCTCGAAGACGCCGGCGATCCAGTCGCCGTCGTAAATCAGGCCATCGGGATAGGTGTGCATTCCTTTGCCATGGGGCAGGTCTGCACTGAAATCACCGACATAGGTCGAACCGTCAGGATAGGTCAGCTCTCCGAGGCCCTCAATCTGGCCGTCTTTCCATTCACCAGTATAGTCAAACCCGTCCGTGCCCAAAAAACGGCCTTTGCCGTGGCGGCGATCATCGTGATAGTCACCTTCGTAAATGGCGCCACTGGCATAGGTTGCCTTGCCCTTGCCTTGTCGGCGCCCATCAAAAAAGTCGCCTTCATACAAATCGCCATTGGCTTGCAGTAGACGGCCTTTTCCGGTCATGCGATTTTCGGACCAGTCACCCGTATAACTCATACCTTCCGGCCGCGTCAGGCTGCCTGTGCCATGACGCTTGCCGTCTTTGATGTCGCCCTCATACACGTTGCCTTTGGCTGAGGTGATCTTGCCTTTGCCCTGCTTGACCCCGTCGACCCAGTCGCCCTCGTACACCTCTCCGGTCGGGTCGGTCAGAGTGCCTTTGCCGTGGTGCCGGGCATTCTTGAACCCACCTTCGTATTTCGCTCCGTTGGCATAGACGGCGACTCCTTGGCCGTTGAACGAGCCATCGGCCCATTCCCCTTCATAGCTGCCACCATCAGCATAGATGATCGTTCCGAACCCTTCGGGTTGACCGTTGGCAAAGGCGCCCTGATAGATCGACCCGTTAGCATAGCGCGCAATACCCTGGCCCTGAATTTCGCCTTCGATCCATTCGCCTTCGTATTCGAAACCATCCGGCAACTGGTAGGTGCCGGTTCCGTGCCGCAGGCCATTTAGGAACGTGCCTTCGTATACGCCGCCCACTTCGTCATCGGCCACGACTACCTGATCGTTCTGCGCGAAGGCGGTCAGCGCTGACAGGGTCAATGCAACTGCGGCGATTGAAGTGCGAAAAACGTTCATGTTTGGTCCTGTCTGCGCGAGCATCGTGCTTTTGCGCAAAACTAGGATACCGACGCAGGCAGGGCAACGGCTTTTGCCTTATTGGTCTTTCACTCGCGGTGCGATCTGGTAAATGGCAATAGGACAGACGAGGGCAAGAGGGCAGTATGGCCGACCGTTTCCGTATCACTCTGGCGCAACTCAATCCCATTGTCGGGGATTTGGAAGGCAATGCGGCCAAGGCTTTTTCTGCGTGGGAGCAGGCGCGCGAGGCCGGTGCCCAACTTGTTGCTTTCCCCGAGATGTTCATCACCGGCTATAATACGCAGGACCTTGTGATCAAGCCCGCGTTCCACAAAGCCGCAATGAAAGCTGTTAAGGCGCTTGCGGAACGTTGCGCCGATGGACCTGCGATTGCGATCGGCGGGCCGTGGTTCGAAGATGACCGGCTGTATAACGCCTATCTCATCCTCAAGAACGGCAGGATCAGCAGTAAAGTGCTGAAACATCACCTGCCGAATGAGACAGTCTTTGACGAAGTACGCCTGTATGATTCCGGCCCGCTGGGCGGTCCCTATTCGGTTGGCAACTCTCGGATCGGCAGCCCAATCTGCGAAGACAGCTGGCATCCGGATGTTGCCGAGACGCTGGAGGAGACAGGAGCCGAATTTCTGTTGATCCCCAACGGCTCGCCTTATTTCCGAAACAAATATGATGTGCGCCTGAACCATATGGTGGCGCGCGTGGTTGAGACCGGATTGCCGCTGATTTACCTGAACATGGTCGGGGGGCAGGACGATCAGGTCTTTGACGGGGCGACCTTCGGGTTGAATCCAGGCGGAGAACTGGCATTCCGTATGCCTGTGTTCGACGAAGCGATAGCGCATGTGGATCTTGAACGCGGCGACGCAGGTTGGCGCATAATTCCGGAAGAGATTGTGCCGCAGCCAGATGCTTGGGAGCAGGACTATCGCGCGATGGTCCAGTCTCTGCGTGATTACATGGCCAAAACCGGGTTCAAAAAGGTTGTTCTGGGTCTGTCTGGCGGCGTTGATTCAGCCCTTGTCGCGGCAATAGCGGTTGATGCGATTGGCGCTGAAAATGTTCGCTGCGTGATGTTGCCGTCGGAATATACCAGCCAGGATTCTTTGGATGATGCCGAAGCGGTGGCTAAGTCGTTGGGTGTTCACTATGATTTCGTCCCTATTGCACAGGGGCGCGCGGCGATCACGGATACGCTTGCTCCATTGTTTGCCGGGCGAGACGAAGATCTGACCGAAGAAAACATCCAGTCCCGCCTACGGGGGCTGTTGCTGATGGCCCTGTCGAACAAGTTCGGCGAGATGCTGCTGACCACAGGTAACAAATCCGAAGTCGCCGTTGGATATGCCACGATCTATGGGGATATGAACGGTGGTTATAATCCAATCAAAGACCTGTACAAAACCCGCGTGTTCGAGACCTGCCGCTGGCGCAATGCCAATCATCGCGGCTGGATGAAAGGCCCCGAGGGTGAGGTCATCCGACCCTCGGTCATCGACAAACCTCCTAGTGCCGAGTTGCGCGAAGACCAGAAGGACAGTGACAGCCTGCCGGATTATCCGGTTCTGGACGCCATTCTGGATATATTGGTTGATCAGGATGGGTCGATCGCGGATTGCGTGGCCGCCGGGTTCGAAGAAGCCGTTGCGCGCCGGATCGAACATTTGGTCTATATCAGCGAATACAAACGGTTTCAGTCCGCCCCGGGGACACGTTTGACCAAGCGGGCATTCTGGCTGGATCGTAGGTATCCTATCGTGAATCGTTGGCGCGACAGGACCTGACGCCTTACAGGAATCACCATTCTGACGCGAAAACTGTTTCCAATTTTTAGGCAATAGTCGCTTTCTACTGGAACTGTTTTTGTTTTTGAGTGCAGCGGCTTAGATTTTCTTGGGCGTATCCGAGCCCCACTTGATGCTCGGTCTTTTTTTTGCCACATTTTAGCTTGATTGTTGCCCCATGTGGGGCGGATGCGACGCATTGTGGGAAATAGGTGTTTATGAGCTTTCCCTTCGGTCTTTAGCGACGCGTCCGAAATTGGATGTCTGAGTTAACGATTTGGTGCCATTATGTACGATGAATACGATAAACCGCTTCATTCACCGCCAAAATGGCGGTCTATGCAATCCGAAGGTCGGTCTCTGGATGAGGCAAAGGTAGATGCTGCCATTGCCAATTTGTTGAATGAAGAGGTGCCCAAAGAGGAATCCACGACGGTGGGCCCCGGCGCGCAGTTTCTGGAAACAGAAGCCAAGGTGCCGGAAGGCAGTATCGCTACCTCTTTGCGTCAGAAACTGGCTGAATTGTGCGGCGCGGCCTGAAGTTTTCAAAATCCTGAATTAGATGCGCTGGCTTGCCACGTTGGCCGAATGGTCACAGGCCTGAGCAATAGTCATTGAAGCGAAGTTTCTTCTGTTGCGTCTGTCCTGATCCCGCGCCTTCATTGCGGTCCGTGCAATGAATTATGAGCGGTTGATGCCTGGCCCCAAGCCTAATGCTGTTGAACCCGATCTAAAGCTGCCAAAAGCCGTTGATGTTGTTGTCATTGGTGGAGGAATTATTGGGGCATCAACCGCCCTCGAACTGTCAGAGCGGGGAATGTCTGTCCTTCTGTGCGAAAAGGGACAAATTGCCTCTGAGCAGAGTTCACGGAACTGGGGATGGGTGCGTTTGGGTATGCGCGATCCTCGGGAAATCCCGCTGATGCAGGAATCACAGCGTATCTGGGCGCAGCTCGATCAACGCACCGGGCGCAAGACAGGTTTCACACAGGCCGGTATCCTGTTCGGCGCCTCAGGCAAGCGGGAACAGAGCAATCTTGAACGCTGGCTTCGCCATGTGGAGGGGTTGAATACTGGGGCAAGGATGGTGTCCGGGGCTCTGTTGGCGGAACTTATGCCAGACCATCAGACGGGGTTGGATTGCGCATTGTTTATGCCGCAAGACGGTAGGGCGGAACCGCAATGGGCTGCACCCGCAATCGCCGAAGCTGCGCGTGACCGGGGGGCCCTGTTGATGACCAACTGTGCAGTGCGCTGTCTGGATACAGAGGCGGACCGTGTCGTCGGTGTCTTCACAGAACGCGGTCGCGTGGCCTGCGGCAATGTCGTACTGGCGGGCGGTGCGTGGTCGCGCTTGTTTGCAGGGAATGCTGGAGTTGATTTTCCACAACTGAAGGTGCTGAACACCGTATTCCGAACCTCTCCGGTTTCCGGTCCTGAGGCTGCTTTGTGGTCGGACGATTTTGCAATACGCAAGCGGGACGACGGAGGGTATACGATTGCCTCCGGGCACGAAAACACCGTTGATATCGTGCCGGATAGCCTTCGTCTGGCGTGGCAATTTCTTCCTGCGTTTCGCCAGGAGTGGCGGTCGCTGCGGTTTCGGGTGTCGAAGCGGTGGGCCGAAGAGGCGCGACAAGATCGGAGGTGGTTGCCCACGGATGTGACACCGTTCGAACTTTGCCGCACTCTGGATCCCGAACCATCGCGCCGGGTGTTGCGGCGGGCTTGGAAAAGCGCAATCAGTGGTATTCCCGCGCTAAAGCAGGCTGAAATCGTTCAGAGTTGGGCAGGGATGATTGATGTAACGCCGGATGCGATCCCGATCATCTCGCACGTGGACCACAGGCCCGGCCTGTTCATTGCTACGGGTTTCTCGGGTCATGGGTTCGGAATCGGACCCGGTGCCGGGCGGCTGATGGCTGATCTGGTCTCGGGCAATGTCCCCTGTGTTAATCCGGCCGTTTTCCGCCTGTCCCGCTTTGCGGACGGGTCGAAAATCCGGCCGGACCCGGGGTACTAGACGTTAACCCATCATCTGATAGCTGACCGGGACAAATCGGAACCCATCGCCGCGCGCCTCGACGTAACCGGCTGCAGGGAAGGGCATGTGATATCCGATCATCGGAACTTTGTCTGCCGCCAGCATCCCCAGCACATTGCGGCGTGAAGCGGTGGCTGCGGCTTTGTCCATGTCGAACTTTACCTCCCACTCGGGACGAGCAAAAGACCACACATAGTGATTGGCCAGATCGGCCGTCAGCACCAGACGTTGACCGTTGCTTTCCAGATGAAAGACCGTGTGTCCGGGGGTATGCCCATGCGCTGAAACGGCGGTTATTCCGGACAGAACCTCGCCGCCATCGCCGACAAAGGTCATCTTTTCGGCCATTGGGGTCACTTTGGCGGCGACCAGATCGCCGACCCGATTGCCGGAATCCCGCGCGGCCCAAAAGTCATACTCGGATGATGCGGTGACATAGCGCGCATTCGGGAAGGTTGGCGCGTCATTTGTGGTCATGCCGCCAATATGGTCAGGGTGCATATGGGTGATGACGACGACGTCGATTTGATCCGGGTTCACGCCTGCATCTGCCAATGCCGCCTGAATGCCGCCTTGCCCAAGGCCAGTATCAAACAGCACAAGTTCAGATCCGGTATTGACAAGCGTTGGTGTGAAAAAGAACTGGGCTTTATCGGCAGGAATAAAATTCTGGGCCGATACGTTTGCAAATTCCTCATCCGTGGCGCCGCCGCCGAAAATCTCTTTGGCGCCATCGCGCGGCAGGCTGCCATCCAGCAGAGTTGTTACGGTGAAATCGCCCAGCTGGAACGATTTCGCGATGGTTGAATTCGCTTTGGTATCGCTTGCTGCAGCCAGGATGGGGGTAGCAGCTGATGCAAAAGGCAATGCTGCCGCCGCGCCCAGTGCGGCCCTACGAGTTAGTGTAACGGTCATTTTGAGATCTCCCTGTGTGTGCCAGCACTTTGAAGATAGGGTATCGCCCGAGGATTGCCACCTGACGTTGGCGTGAACCGGTGCGGTGGCTGGACAATTTGCCCATCCTGTGAGAAGAGCCGCGCCAACAGGAGACTCCTATGACAACCACCCGTTTCGCCCCGTCACCCACCGGTTACATCCATGTGGGCAACCTGCGCACAGCGCTGATGAACTACCTGATTGCCCGCAAGGCTGGCGGCACGTTCATCCTGCGTATCGACGACACAGACCCCGAGCGGTCGAAGGAAGAATATGTCGATGCCATCAAGCAGGACCTCGAGTGGTTGGGCCTGCATTGGGACCGGGTCGAACGACAGTCCGAGCGTCTGGACCGCTATGCCGAGGCAGCCGACAAGCTGCGCGAGATGGGTCGTTTCTATGAGGCTTTCGAAACCCCGACCGAGCTGGACCTCAAGCGCAAGAAGCAGCTGAATATGGGCAAACCGCCGGTCTATGACCGCGCAGCATTGAACCTTAACGACGCCAAGAAAGACGCGCTGCGGGCAGAACGTGGCAACGGTGTCTGGCGCTTTAGGCTGGATCATGAACGGATCGAGTGGACCGACGGCATTCTGGGCGATATTTCGATTGATGCGGCCTCGGTCTCTGACCCGGTTCTGATCCGGGGCGACGGTCAGGTTCTGTACACGATTGCGTCGGTGGTCGATGATACCGAAATGGGTGTGACCGACGTGGTGCGTGGCTCGGACCATGTGACCAATACCGCGACGCAGATTCAGATCATCCAAGCGCTGGGCGGTACTTGCCCGCGTTTTGCACATCATTCTCTGCTGACCGGCCCCCAGGGCGAGGCGCTGTCTAAGCGACTGGGCACGCTGGCTCTGCGTGATCTGCGCGAGCAGGGCGTACAGCCGTTAGCATTGCTCAGCTTGATGGCGCGTCTGGGCTCATCCGACCCGGTTGAGTTGCGGACAGAGATGGCCGAGCTGATCGATGGATTTGACATTGGTCGTTTTGGTGCCGCACCGACCAAGTTTGACGTTCAGGACTTGTTTCCGTTGACGGCAAAACACCTGCAATCTTTGTCATTGGCCGACGTTGCGGATGCTGTGGCAGATGCGGGCGTACCGGCCGAACTGGCCGAACCATTCTGGGCCATGGCCCGCGAGAACATCACCACTCTGGCAGACCTGAAAGGGTGGTGGGAGCTGTGCCGTAACGGTGCCGAACCACTGATTGCCGATGAAGACCGAGAGTTCATCACCGAGGCCGTGGCGTTGTTGCCAGAAGGCCCGTTCGACGGCGCGACCTGGGGGCAGTGGACCAGCGCGGTGAAAGACGCGACAGGCCGCAAGGGCAAGAGTCTGTTCATGCCTTTGCGCAAGGCACTGACAGGAATGGAGCGCGGCCCCGAGATGGCCACCCTGTTGCCCCTTCTGCAGGTGATCCGCGCGCGCGGCTGATCTTAGTGCGTTAGATTGTGATAAGGCGTGGTCTGCTGGCCGCGCCTTTTTCTATAAGGTCTTTACGATCTGGGCTGCTATTCGCTTCAGCCGATCATCCACAAAACAAGTCTCATCCGGTTTCAATGCCTGGTGGCGCGGATACCGCGGCTCTGCCCGGTCATTCAGGATCGGGGCGTCCCAGCCATCAGTGGTGGCAAAAAAGCGATCGGCGCCCTCGGACCCGAACGCACGCAAATAGCCTTGCACAACCACGTCGATATAGCTCATCAGCAGGGGGTGGCGCCGGCTGGCCGCGGATTGACGGTCATCAGGTACGGCATAAACAGCGATCTCAACCTCGTGTGGCAGAGAATGGGTGACGGCCTTAGTCGCTGGAACGCGGTCGTAGGCCCACTCACGTTGATCCAGCGCGTCCCAGTCATTTCTCGGGACATGGGCAATCATGCCGTCGATTTCAGAAGTGGGATCCGGAATGGCGGTCAGGAAAGCGACCGGGCGCAAATCGGTATGCCGCCAGGCCCGCCGCCATCCCTTCAACTGCGCGGGATGCGGGTCGGGGAAATCGTGGGTCGCGAGGTTCACGAGGCTGCCGTAGCCAAAGAAATAGGGGTCTGCCATGCGGGATCACTTCTGACCGGGAATTGATGTATGTCAAACCGCTTTTTTGCCCAACATGCAATAAGGCAGCATGTTGAACTTAGGGAGGCAAACATGCGGATAACCAAGCGGACAAATATTGCTGTGCGCCTACTGATGTATTGTGCAGCAAATCCAGACAGGTTGGTGACCAAATCCGAGATCGCAAAGGCCTGCAATATCTCGGAAAACCACTTGGCGCAGGTGATCAACCAACTCAGCCAGTTAGATTATCTGAGCACTCATCGCGGTCGCAATGGTGGTATGGTACTCGCTAGATCTGCTGATCAGATACGGATCGGTTCGGTTTTTCGACATATCGAGGGCGACTTGCCGATTGCCGAGTGCTTTGCGGATGCCGACAATACATGCCCGCTCACCAACGCCTGCCGGCTGCGCCTTGCGCTGCGGGACGCGGCCGAGGTCTTTTATGCCTCGCTGGACGAAATCACGCTGGATTCGCTGGTGTGTGACAATGCAAATCTGCTGACGATTTTGCAGCCCGTCGCCTGCGTCCGATAAACTCAGTCGCTGGCGCGCAAGATGCGCGCCGGGCGAACGGCAAGGGGTTTCAAGGCAAAGATCAACCCCGCGCCCAGCGTGACGATGATCCCGGCCAATACGATGCCGATGGCAGATGGCCAGATGACGTCAAAGCTGGTGTCGAAAATATATGTCGCAACAGCCCAGCCGCCGAGGATGCCCACCATCAGAGCTACAATTCCAGCGGCAGACCCCAGCAGAACAGCCCGAAGGGCAAAGCTGATCAATATGCGCCGTCGGTCGGCACCGATGGTCTTCAGGACTGCGGCCTCGTACCGCCGGGCTGGTTCACCCGCTGCCGCGGCGCCGATCAGGACCAGAAAGCCGGTTAGCAGCGATACACCAGCCCCATAAGACGTCGCAGCGGCCAACCCGGCCAGCAGACCCGAGACCCGGTCAATCGCATCGCGGACACGGATTGCGGTGATATTGGGGAATTTACCCGCCAGATCACGAAGGATCGCGGCTTCGGCCTGCTCTTCGGCATAGACGGTGGCAATGAAGCTATGCGGGGCGCCGGCCAGGGCCGACGGGTTCATGGACATGATGAAACCCATCCCGGCGGTCGAGAAATCCACCTCGCGCAGAGAGGTGAGCTCTGCGGTGATGTCGCGCCCCAATATGTTGACGGTCAGTTGGTCACCCAGCTTCAGGCCCATCTCTTCGGCCTCTTCAGCGGCGAAGCTGACCTGAGGCGTTCCGGAATAGTCTTCGGACCACCATTCCCCGGCGGTGACCCGTGCGTTCGAGGGCGGGGCGTCGGAATAGGTGACCCCGCGGTCGCCTTCCAGTACCCAGTGGTCCCCGGCGACCTCAATCGCGGGCTGCCCGTTAATCTGCGTGATGATTCCGCGCAGCATGGGCGCGCTTTGGATCCGGCTTACGGCAGGGTCGTTTTCCAGCCGTTCGGTAAAGCTAGGCATCTGCTCTTTCTGGATATCGACGAAGAAATAAGAAGGGGCGACATCGGGCAGGTTTCCTGAAATCGCGTTTCGCAGGGTGCCGTCGATTTGCCCGACTGCGGCCAGTACCGACAGGCCCAACCCCAGCGACAGGACAACCGATGCGGCCCCTTCGCGTGGGTCGGAAATGGCTGACAGGGCCCATCGCAGGGGCGGATTCCCTCG
Source organism: Ruegeria sp. YTSA226 (assembly GCF_059609905.1). NCBI lineage: Bacteria > Pseudomonadati > Pseudomonadota > Alphaproteobacteria > Rhodobacterales > Roseobacteraceae > Ruegeria > Ruegeria sp. YTSA226. The sequence goes on along the minus strand of NZ_JBXWMQ010000003.1, from coordinate 178,134 downwards.
GGCGGGTTTTGTGGTCAAGCGTGCCAGTTTGCGGATTGCCAGCGCCGCCACCGAAAGCAGAACCAACGCTCCGGCCAACCCGCCGCTGGTCCAAAGGGTCAGGCGCGCCGATCCGCTGAAAAAGGCAGCTGCGCCGATCAGCGCCGCAAGCCCGATGCCTGTCGCTAGGATGTATTTTGCACGGGGCAGGAAGCGCGTCGAAGACAGCGCATCGCGAAACAGGGTCGCAGCGCGGACTTCTTCAGTACGGGCAAGGGGCCAGAGTGTGAATAAAAAGGCGGTGAGCACGCCGTAAAGTGCGGCTTCAGCCAGAGGCTGCGGATAGAACGAGAACACTGCGGGCACAGGCAGGCGAGTTTCGATCAGCGGCGCAAGCAGCAGAGGCACCGATCCACCCAATATGATGCCCAGAAAAATGCCGATGCCAGAGAGAATACCGATCTGGATCAGATAAGTCTGAAACACGGTCGCCCGATCGGCACCCAAAGTACGCAAGGTAGCAATGGTTTCAGTCTTTTGCGCCAGATAGGCGCGCACCGCTGCAGATACGCCGATGCCGCCAACAGCCAGCCCGGATAGTCCAACCAGAACCAGAAAAGCGCTGAGCCGGGCAACAAATTCTGAAATGCCGGGGGCACCGTTCCGTGCATCGGTCCACCGCATTCCGCTGCCTTCAAGGGCTTCGCTTGCCTGCGCCGAAAGAGCTGTAAGATCAGACCCCGGCGGCAGATCTAGACGGTATTTGGTGGAAAACAGAGTACCCGGTGCCAATAATCCGGAATTCAGCAAGTCCTGTGTGCGGATCAGCGTGCGCGGACCCAATCCAAACCCGTCTGCCGCCCCGTCCGGTTCGTGGATCAGGGCTGCCATCAGGACAAATTCCTGAGTTCCAAGTGAAAACCGATCCCCAACCGATAGCTGAAGCCGGTCGATCAGAGCGGGAGCCATTACGGCACCGGGCGCCCCTTGCTGGCCTGTAAAGGCGTCACGCAGGGGCATCTGGGGCTCTAGTATTGGCTTGCCCAACAATGGATAGGAGTCGTCAACGGATTTAACCTGCGTAAGCGCCCGCTGTGGGTCACTATTCTGCTGCGTGACTGCCATTGACCGAAAATCGACGATTTCGGAGATGGCCAAGGCCGCGTCGTTCATCCATGCACGCTCAGCCTCCTCCGCAAAGCGATAGGTGAATTCCAGCTGTGCATCCCCGCCCAGCAGAGCCGCGCCTTCTTGCGTCAGTCCGGTTTGGATGGCGTGGCGGACCGAACCCACAGCAGCAATGGCTGCGACCCCAAGCGCAAGACAAGCCAGAAACACCCGAAAACCGCGCAGACCTCCGCGCAGTTCTCGCCGCGCTAGCCGCCCGGCCATCCGCAGGCTCATTCGGCGGCCTCTTGCCTTGTGTCATCGGCAATCCTTCCATCGCGCAGCCGGACAACACGGTCACATCTGCGCGCAAGGCTGTGGCTATGGGTCACCAGAACCAAAGTAGCACCATGCCTGTCGCGCAGGCCAAGCAGCAGATCAATGATGGCGGCTCCGTTTGTTTCGTCCAGATTGCCGGTAGGCTCATCCGCCAGCAGGATCTGTGGTCGCGGGGCAGAGGCACGGGCGAGCGCGACGCGCTGCTGCTCTCCACCGGAGAGCTGCGCCGGATAATGGTCGCGTCGATGCGTCAGCCCTACGGACTCCAATTCGGCTTCGGCCCGTTGAAAGGCATCTTTGTGGCCGGCCAACTCCAGCGGTGTGGCCACGTTCTCAAGGGCAGTCATCGTGGGGATCAGGTGGAAATTCTGAAATACAATGCCCATGCTGTTGCGTCGGAACCGCGCGAGCTCGTCTTCGTTCATGCGGGTCAGATTTTGCCCGAGTGCGGTTACCTGGCCGCCCGTCGCCTGTTCCAGCCCGCCCATCAGCATTAGTAACGACGATTTTCCTGACCCGGACGGCCCAATCAGACCCAGTGTCTCGCCCTTGTGTACGGAAAGCGTGATGTCGTGCAGGATATCTACCTGACCGGCATTGCCATCCAGCGATAAAGCGGCATTTTCAAGCGATAGAACAGTTGCGATCATGGGTTGGTCCGAACCGAGGTAATCAAATGGGATATGGAGCAGTTGAGATGTTGCGCAAGGCTTTGATGCCGGTGCTTATCACGTGTTGCGGCTTTGCGGCCACAGCAGAAACCGTAGTGATTGCCGCTCTCGGGGATTCTTTGACTCAAGGGTACGGCCTGCCCGAGCAAGACGGATTTGTCCCGCAGCTGGATCGTTGGTTGAAAGATCACGGAGCGGATGTGCGCCTGATCAATGCGGGTGTATCCGGGGACACCACCGCCGGAGGGGCGGCACGTGTGGACTGGACACTGACGCCCGACGTGGATGGGATGATCGTTGCATTGGGCGGGAACGATCTGTTGCGAGGGCTTGATCCGGCAGTTGCACGCGCAAATCTTGAGACGATCCTGAAAGCAGCAGATGGCGCTGAGGTCGCCGTGTTGTTGGTCGGAATGCAGGCGCCGGGGAATTATGGCCCAGATTACAAAGCCGCATTTGATGCGATCTACCCCGATCTGGCGGATCGATATCAGACTGGATATGCGCCAAGTTTTTTCACAGGTTTGACTGCGGCAGGAAACCCCGAAGAAGTACGGGAACACATGCAGGCAGATGGCATCCATCCCAACGCCAGTGGTGTGGCCCTCATCGTTGAAGACCTTGGACCAAAGGTTTTGGAACTTGTGAAATCAGCAGAAGATTGATCAGACGACCGTCACAACTGTTCCAATCGGCACCCGCTGGTACAGGTCGATGACATGCGTGTTCAGCATGCGTATACATCCGTTCGAGGCTGCACGGCCTATGGTCTGCGGCTGAGTGGTCCCGTGAATTCGGAAATAAGTGTCAACGCCGTTCTGGAACAGATAAAGCGCCCGTGCACCTAACGGATTGCCGTCACCGCCAGGCTGCACATAGTCGTTATCCTTGAAACGAGCATATGTAATTGGCTCACGCTCGATCATTTCATTGGTGGGGCGCCAGGTGGGCCACTCCTTTTTGACGTCTATGGTCGCTGTTCCGGTGAACTCCAGCCCGGCTTTGCCCACCCCGCACCCGTAACGGATTGCCTTGCGAGGTTCTGTTACGAAGTACAGATAGAACGAGCGTGGAACCACCAGAAGCTGGCCTGGCAGGAATTGCTTTTTGATTCGAACAAATTGAGGAGTGGGGTCGTATTCGACGGCTTTCTTTGCCGACGCGGCGGTCGAAACAAGGCTTGCTGCTGCTGTTGCAGTCAGGAATGTACGGCGTGTCAACATATCAGCTCTCTTCAATACAACAGAAAAATCATGACCATAGTGTCCGGATGATATCCGATCCGGTCAATCGTCGGGTAAGAGTAACTGAATTGTGATGTAATCGCCGGGACACACTTATACAGGTGGTCGCTCAGGCACAAATAGAAAAGGGCAGAGGAAAACCCTGCCCTTACAGCGGCTTACGCCAGCTGGATGTCGTCGGCGCTTTCGCGACCGTCACGACCCGAGCGCAGCTCGTACGTGACTTTCTGGTTGTCGGCCAGACCGGTCAGGCCCGAGCGTTCGACGGCCGAGATGTGAACGAAGATGTCTTTGCCGCCATCTTCGGGTGCAATAAAGCCGTAGCCTTTGGTGGTGTTGAACCATTTTACGGTGCCTGAAGGCATATCCGTGTTCTCCTTATCTAGTGCTGCCCACGGAGTTGCGACAGCCTGGCGTCGTCGTCTGTATCGATAGACTGAACGCCGTAGAAGGAGACAGTGGGTCGAAATAGAAAAACGGTAGCACTCTGAGTATGCCAGTTCAGACGAGATGTGACAAGCCGGATTTGCAATCCTGAACAACTGAAACTAGCGCCAGGCATCAGAATCTACGCATCAGAATATCCTGAAACAATCTATACAATGTATGTGGTTAGCTGAATTTTTTTGGATTCGCGAGCGCCCGGAAGAACGTCACGCGCCAGACCGTCCGAGGATCACTTTGCGAGCGGCAATTTGCCCACGATCTCGTTCATTTCGGGCGAGGCCACAAAACATCTGGGAAGCTGGGAAATCACTTCGTCAATCGGATCGTAGATTTGGCTCGCGGCCTTTCGCAGATCTTCCGGAATATCTTTTTCAGCCCGTTCACGCCGCGGAGCCGGTACAAATTTCAATCCGGTAAATTCAGAGATTTCGTCCTGATATTCCCACAACGCATCGTAGTGAACGCACAATACCGGGATGTCGTCATAAGTGACCCATTCCTTGATCTGCCGTGCCTGTTGCAGCACATCACGTTCGAAAAGCTCGTCATATGTGCCCGTCGCATGCAGATTGTAGAAGTGCTTTTTTATCCACTCAGGGCCATAGCCTTCCATCGCTGTGTAGACTGAAAAGGTAGAGTCCTTTGTCGAGCCAAAGCAAAAGACGACTCGGGTATCTTTTGACCAGTTTGACAAAACCTGCGGAAAATCATGCGTCTTGTAAAGAAACGGCGCCTGGAAGGTGGCGTCGTCCAACCGAGACACGAAACTGGCCTGACCCGAGAGGTTTGGGTCCAGCCTTTCCAGTGCATCGCGCAGCGCATGGTAGGTCATGGTGCTGCCCGACCGGCCATTGCTTGCGACGATCACACAGTAATCTGTCTTGTACATTTGCCGGATGCGCTTGCGCAGCGGTGCGCTGATTTTCAGCGCGCTACGTTGCCATTTTTCCAACCGTCTTTTGAGCTTCCGTCTCATCGCGCAAACTTCTTATGCTTCAACCGCTTCGGCTCCAGCGCGTCTGGTCCCAGTCGGCGTTTCTTGTCCTCTTCGTAATCCTCGAAGTTGCCCTCGAACCATTCGACATGGGCGTCACCCTCAAACGCCAGGATATGCGTGCAGATCCGGTCGAGGAAGAAGCGGTCGTGGCTGATGACCACGGCGCAGCCGGCGAAATCGACCAGCGCGTCTTCCAGGGCGCGCAGGGTTTCGACGTCCAAATCGTTGGTCGGTTCATCGAGCAGCAGGACGTTGCCGCCCTCTTTCAGCAGGCGGGCCATGTGGACTCGGTTGCGCTCGCCCCCTGACAGCAAGGAGACCTTTTTCTGCTGGTCGCCGCCCTTGAAGTTGAAGGAGGAGCAATAGGCGCGGGAATTGACCTGTGCGTCACCCAGTTGGATGATCTCGGCCCCGCCGGTGATCGCCTCCCATACGGTGTCGTTGTCCTTGAGGTCGTCGCGGGACTGGTCGACATAGGACAGTTCAACCGTGTCGCCAAGCGTGATGGTGCCTGCGTCGGGCTGCTCTTGACTAGTAAGCATCTTGAACAGGGTAGATTTACCGGCGCCGTTGGGCCCGATGACGCCGACAATTCCGCCGGGGGGCAGGGTAAAGTCCAGCCCTTCGATCAGTTGCTTATCGCCCATGTGTTTGGACAGGCCTTCGACCTCGATCACCTTACCGCCAAGGCGCTGGCCGTTGGGGATGACGATCTGTGCGCGGGTCAGCTTTTCGCGCTCGGACTGTTCCGCCAAATCATTATAGGCGTTGATCCGGGCTTTGGATTTGGCCTGACGGGCCTTCTGGCCTTGGCGCATCCAGTCCAACTCGCGTTGCAGGGTCTTCTGCTTAGACTTGTCCTCGCGGGCTTCCTGCTCCAGCCTCTTGGCCTTTTGTTCCAGCCACGCGGAATAGTTGCCCTCATACGGCAGACCACGACCTCGGTCGAGTTCGAGGATCCAGCCCGTGATGCTGTCGAGGAAATAGCGGTCGTGAGTGACGATCAGGATGGTGCCTTTGTAATCGATCAGGTGCTGTTGCAGCCAGGCGATTGTTTCGGCATCCAGGTGGTTGGTCGGCTCGTCGAGCAGTAGCATGTCGGGCGCTTCGAGCAGCAATTTGCACAGCGCGACGCGGCGTTTTTCACCGCCTGAGAGGTTGGCGATATTGGCATCGTCTGGCGGGCAGCGCAGCGCCTCCATCGAAACGTCGATCTGGCTGTCGAGATCCCAGAGGTTCTGGCTGTCGATCTCGTCCTGCAGCTTGGCCATCTCATCCGCGGTTTCGTCTGAGTAGTTCATCGCCAGTTCGTTATAGCGGTCGAGGATCGCCTTTTTCTCGGCCACGCCTAGCATGACGTTTTCGCGCACGCTGAGGCTTTCGTCCAGCTTCGGTTCCTGCGGTAGGTAACCGACTTTGGCGCCTTCGGCCGCCCAAGCCTCACCCGTGAAATCCTTGTCGAGGCCGGCCATGATCTTCATCAGGGTCGATTTGCCCGCGCCGTTGACACCGACGACACCGATTTTCACGCCGGGCAGAAAGCTCAGGTGGATGTTTTCAAAGCACTTCTTGCCACCGGGATAGGTCTTGGAGACACCCTGCATGTGGTAGACATATTGATAGGCGGCCATGTCGCGTCCTTTGGGTCGGAGGAATTTGGTTGGACGGTGTGATAGCGGATGCGTGGGGTGGGGGCAATAAGCGTATGGTAAGACAACAATTCGGTTAGATGTCCGAGTTGCGATCTTGAGTGTTTGGTTAGAAGGTGCCTATGCTTGAGGTATTTGATCACTAGGAGAATTTTTATGGCAGAGCTATCTCTTAGCTTCGGTTTTCATCCAAATCAGTTGGAAATAGACGCTGGCGATCTAAACATAAGAACAGCACCAGATCATGAGTCTATTGTTGCAGATTTCCGGAGTGTCGAGGTGATCGAAAGCGATTGGGTTTACGCACCACCACAAAGGGCTAGGGATTTTATAACTGGCGCAGTGCGTGACAAACCCTATTCCGCCCGTGTCTTCAGGTTGCCCAAAACACACACGATCAGTCATCGTAGGGCAGACGACGAGGATCATCTTGTATTTCATCTTTGGAGCCTGTCCCTTTTTACCGGCCTGCGTCTGACTGCTACAGAGGCTGGATTCCTAGATGCGACTCCGGTTAAGCCCGGGAAATTAGTAGACTTCACTCCATTCTCCGATGATTTGTCACAGAGTATTGATCTCACCGAACGTTTCTGGACTGACAACCGGAGAAACCCTCGCCAGTCTCATCGCTTTGAAGCCGCCGTTCACGCCCTTTTCTTGGCACAGTATCCACCCGCGCTGCAATTTGAACGGTTTCTGTATCTATATGCCGCTCTTGACGCTTGTTATGCACTCGCCACCGAAATACAGCCACCGAATGCCAGAATAGCGCATGCGAAACGTGCTGAGTGGCTATGTCAGTTATTTGACATGAATGTTCCGGAATGGGCAGATTCGAGTAACTCAGGGGGCGCAGAGATTGCCGCAATCCGAAATGATGCGGTGCACGAAGCCCTATATATGGATCAGCCGCTCGGGTTCGGTTTGCATGGTATCAATTCCAATCAGAATCTAACGCTTGAGCTACAAGCGCTCATTTGTCGCTTTCTCGTCGCTTTGATTGGGGGTTCTAACACAAGCTACGTGAAATCACCTGTCGATACGCGGTCAATCTGCAGATTGAGCCTAACGTAACCGATCTATTGAACCCAGGAAGGCCGCCGAATTAAGTGTCTTATTGTGAAGCAATTCAAATAAGAAAGCCCCTCCATGTCCCTGAAAAATCTCATAGCGGGCTGGGCGCAGTCGGGGAGGATTGCGTGGATTGGTCTGCGGTCGGCGCGGAGGGTGGACATGGTCTCGGTCGACGAAGCCATGATTATAGGCGAGGGGCTGCAGGGTGATCATAGCCGCCCGGGAAAGCGGGCAGTGACCTTGATCCAGCAAGAGCATCTGTCGGCGATAGGCTCTTATCTCGGGCGGGGGCCGGTTGCACCCGAAATCCTGCGGCGCAATCTGGTGGTTTCGGGGGTCAATCTGTCAGCGCTCAAGGGGCGAGAGGTGCAGCTGGGCGAGGCCATCCTGCGTTTTACCGTCATCTGCGCGCCGTGCAGCCGGATGGAGGAGGCCTTTGGCAAAGGCGGCTATTCCGCCGTGCGCGGGCATGGGGGCTGGTGCGCCGAGGTCGTGCGGCCCGGGCGGGTTCGTTTGGGCAGCGCTGTGCAACCTGTTGATTGACAACCCCGCCGAGTTCTGAACATCAGCAAGAGATGCAGCGTAGCTCTATCCCATATGTACGGCCCGGGCAGGTCGTGGGGTTGTTCGGGGGGTCATTTGATCCGCCGCATAAGGGCCATGTGCATGTGACACTCGAGGCAATGAAGGCCTTTGGGCTGGATCGGGTGTGGTGGCTGGTCTCTCCGGGCAATCCGTTGAAAGAGCGCGGGCCTGCGCCATTGGCGCGGCGGGTGAAGGCAGCGCAAGCTGTGATGCAGCATCCACGTGTCGAGGTGACGGATATCGAGGCCCAGACCGGCACACGCGCCACGGCGGATACTGTCGCCGCCCTACAGAAGCTTTATCCGCAGGTCAGGTTTGTCTGGCTGATGGGCGCGGATAACCTGGCGCAATTCCATAAGTGGAAGGATTGGCAGTCGATTGTTGAAACCGTACCGGTTGGCGTTGTTGCCCGTCCCGGAGACCGCATCTCTGCACGTATGTCCCCGGCGGCGCGTCGCTATGCCAAATACCGCATCGACGGGCAGGCGCGGCATTTACTCGGCCGGGCACAGGCCCCGGCGTGGTGTTTTGTGAATGTGCCGATGCTGGATGTCAGTTCGACCCAGTTGCGCATTCAGGGGGTTTGGGGCAACAAGGTGTTGCCTGAATAGCCCCTGTGGGCCCATAATTCGGATCTCAGGTTGTTTGCCTGTGATCTCTGGGATTTTAATTAACCCATGAATGATCGTTATTCGCGACGAGGATTTATTGCTGGGCTGGGCGCGGCCCTGATGCCTGTAGCCGTTATGGCTGAGGCACCGCTTACATCATTGAGGCCTCAGATTCGTGATGAGCCGATCGTAGGTGTTGTGCGCTTGGTCGAAGCCGCGAACCTGCGCGGCGAAGTCGCCTTTGCTGTAGCCGACGCTGATACAGGCACGGTGCTTGAAGCCTATGGTGGCGACCGGGGTTTGCCACCGGCAAGTGTTGGCAAGGCCCTGACCGCGCTTTACGCGCTGAATGTGTTGGGTGCTGACTACAGGTTCGAAACTGCGTTGGTCGCTGAGGGGCCCATAGAAAACGGCATTTTGAACGGCGATCTTGTTCTTGTTGGCGGTGGTGATCCTTTGCTGGATACGGATGCGCTGGCCACGATGGCGGCAAACTTGCGCGAGGCCGGAATCACCGAGGTTCGCGGCGCGTTCAAAGTTTATGATGGCGCGTTGCCTTACGTGTTCAGCATTGATCCGGGGCAGCCAGATCATTTGGGGTACAGCCCTGCGATCAGCGGCATTTCTCTGAATTTCAATCGCGTGCATTTCGAGTGGAAAAAGCAGGGCGCCAGCTATGACGTGACCATGGATGCCCGAAGCACGCGCTATACGCCTGCAGTGGAAGTGGCGTCCATGAAGGTCGAGGGCCGCAATCTGCCGATCTATACCTACGAAGCCAGCGCCCGTCAGGACCGGTGGACTGTTGCCAAAGGCGCGTTGGGTAGCGATGGGGCGCGGTGGCTGCCTGTCCGCAAGCCCGCGCTTTATGCAGGTGACGTTTTCAGAACATTGGCCCGATCCAACGGAATTGTGCTGGGGCGGACGCAGGTCACGCGGCAGATGCCGAATGGAACCCCTTTGGTCATTCATCAAAGCGACCCGCTCGAGAGCATATTGCAGGGCATGCTGAAATACTCGACCAATCTCACTGCCGAGATGGTGGGGCTCGCTGCCTCGAGGGCGCGTGGTACGCGACCGCAGACTTTGGCGGAGTCAGCCGCCGAGATGAACAGATGGGCCACAGAGACCTATGGTGTGACCGGGGTTGCGATGGTCGATCATTCAGGGCTTGGGGGCGATTCACGCGTAGCGCCCGAGGACTTGGTGGTCGCGCTGCTGGCGGCGCAGAAAGCCGGAGACCTCCGGCCTTTGCTGAAGAAATTTACCCTTGCCGACAGTCAGGGGCGGCCGGTCAAGGATCATCCGATCAGAGTGAATGCGAAAACCGGAACCCTGAACTTTGTCTCGGGCCTGGGTGGGTTCATAACCTCACCGGATGGGGCAGAGCTGGCCTTTGCGATATTCACGGCCGACATAGAACATCGCGCAACGATCCCCCGAGCGTATCGTGAACGGCCCGAAGGCGGGCGGAGCTGGAATAACAGGTCGCGCAAATTGCAGCGCGCACTGATCGAAAGGTGGGGGAAGCTGGCCGGCAGCAGCTGATGTCAGGTCGTGTGCCGTGCCCGTGCGCCGCGCTCGATGGCAGCGGCATGCAAACGGTCGATGTCCAACTCGTAACGGATTTCCTCGAGCAGCCGCAATTCGGATTCTGCCAGCGTACCATCTGCAGCCGCAACATCACATGCAAGCGCATAGGAGGTTTCGTTCAGGCGTTCGGGCAGGTTGTCGCGAATCAGTCCAAACAGGGCATCCAGACCATCTTCTTGTTCAAACAGATCGAAGACGATCTGGGAAACGCGATACATCCGGTCGATGTCATATTCTGCAAAGACAGGCAGCATGTTGACCGCGCCCTCGATTTTGACCAGCTCGGCGGTGCGGATGGTCTCATCTGATGCAGAGATCGCAACCATAATCGCCACGAGGCAATCTTGAGGAGACATCGGGTGTGGCACTTGGTTGGTCATAGGGGTGTCCTGATTGAACTGTTCTGATCCCGCACGATAGGTGGGGCAGGGAATAGGTTCAACGGATTTTGGAGCGATAGATCAAAGAATGGGCAAAGGGCCACGTGTTTTCGTCTGCCGCAGTACAAAATTGCTGCGAGTGTCGCGGACTAACCCCGATTTCAACAGCCTTTGCATGATGAACGCCTCAAGATCTTCGGGTGTTTTCGAATAGACTTTCAGAATGAAGTCATGATCCCCGGTGATTGAGGCGCACTCGACAATCTGAGCCTCGGTCTCAACCAGCCGCAAAAACGAAGTGATGCTGTCTTCCTGATGATCGCGCAGCGCAACATGAACATAGGCTATTGCGTTCAGGCCGACGGATTTGGCGGGCACACGAGCGGTATAGCCTGCCACAACCCCGGCAGCTTCGAGATCGCGAACCCGCCGCCAACATTGCGAGGCAGACAGGCCGGTACGATCCGCGAGCTCTTGCATAGACAGACGGCCATCGGTCTGAAGCTCTTGCAGGATGGCGATATCCGCGTTTTGAAGCATTTGCGTCATATCTTTTGAGTTTGTGAAATGTTTCGTTCATATTGTATGATCCTGAAAAACATTCAAATGAAATTTTTCACGATGGCTGGCTATGCTCTTTTCAGGAGGAGCTTCCATGCCAAAGTCGACAAAATACGTCGCCAAGGTGGCCAATGCCGATGGTCACATCACATATACCGACGAAGAGGATGCTGTCTGGGCTGATCTTTATGCCGCTCAGCAAGAGAACATACAGCGCTATATGGCGCGTGATTATCTTGAGGGGCTGGACCGGCTGGAGCTTCCGAAAACCCGTGTTCCATCATGCGCTGATATTTCTGAGAGACTTCTGGATATGACAGGCTGGAAAGTGCAGCCTGTACCCGCGCTGATCGGGTTCAAGACCTTCTTTGGCATGTTGGCCGACCGGGTTTTCCCGGCCGCCTCGTTTATCCGGTCCCGCGAGGATTTCGATTATATCGAGGAACCGGACATCTTTCATGAAATTTTCGGCCATACTCCGTTGTTGAGCGATCCGCGATTTGCCGCTTTCAGTCACGCTATCGGATTGGCGGGGGTGCAGGCCGGTGAAAAGGACTATGCTTGGCTGATCCGGCTGTATTGGTTTTCGATCGAATTTGGCCTGCGGAGGCAAGACGGCGCGATCAAGGCGTTGGGATCGGGGCTTGCCTCATCCCCGACCGAACTTGTCTACGCGGTGGAAAGCGAAATACCCGACCGGGATCCCTTTGACGTTCTGACGATCCTGCGCACGCCCTACCGGATTGATATGCACCAGATGGGCTATTTCGTGCTGGACGACCCCGAGGAACTGTTTGCTGCCGCCGATCGGGATTTGCTGGCGGATGTGCATAAGGCGCAATCACTGGGCCTGTTGCCGAATAAGTTTCCCGAAAAGGCAACAGCGGCGGAGTAAGCTGGACATGACCACATCAGAACAAACCTGCACCCTATCGGATCGGACCTGTGCCCCTTGTTCCGGCGGCATTCCAGCTTTGAACCGTGATGCGGCAAGCGCGCATCTGGCTCAGTTGACCCCGGACTGGTCGCTGGATGCGGATGCAAAAACTCTCAGCCGTCATTTCAAATTCAAAGGCTTTGCCAAGGCGACCTATCTGGCAAACCTTTGCGCCTGGCTGGCCGATCAGCAAGGGCATCATCCCGACATCAGATTTGGATGGGGATATGTGGATGTTCAGCTGACGACCCACGAAATTGACGGCCTTAGTGAGAATGATTTCATCTGGGCGGCCAAGTTGGATCAGTTAGTCGTCTGAGGCCAGTTTCCAGACAGGAAAAACAGCTTGCTTTATTGACTCATGCTGCACCGGCACAATAGGAGGGGTCGGTCGGCGGCAAACGAAAGCCGACGCTGTTTTCCCGATGGAGCTTAAAGAAAATGTCTGAACTGCGTGAAACCGCGATGTCGTCCAAGGCTTGGCCTTTTGAAGAGGCGCGCCGGTTGCTCAAACGCTATCAGAAAGGGGCTCCGGACAAGGGGTATGTGTTGTTCGAGACGGGCTATGGCCCGTCCGGCTTGCCGCATATCGGGACATTTGGCGAGGTGGCGCGGACCACCATGGTCAAGCGTGCGTTTGAGGCGCTGTCGGATATTCCGACCAAGCTGATCTGTTTCTCGGACGATTTGGACGGTATGCGCAAAGTGCCCGGCAACGTGCCGAATCCCGAAGCGCTTGAAGAGCATTTGCAGCGTCCTCTGACTTCGGTCCCTGATCCGTTCGGCGAATACCCAAGCTTTGGCGAATACAACAACGCAATGTTGCGCCGGTTCCTCGACACTTTTGGGTTCGAGTATGATTTCTATTCGGCGCGCGACTTTTATCGCTCGGGTCAGTTTGACGAGATTCTGAAGCGGGCGGTCGACAACTATGATGCCGTAATGGCCATCATGTTGAAAAGCCTGCGAGAAGAGCGGCAGCAGACCTATTCGATCTTCCTGCCGATCCACCCCGAAACAGGTCGGGTTCTGTACGTGCCGATGAAAAAGGTCTGCGCCGAGACCTATACCGTCACCTTTGATGACGACGACGGCAAGGAATGGACGCTGCCAGTCACGGGGGGCAACGTAAAGCTGCAGTGGAAGCCGGATTTCGGTGCGCGCTGGGCCGCTCTGGGCGTCGATTTTGAAATGTACGGCAAGGAACATGCCACCAACGAAAAGATCTATGACGCGATCTGCCGGGCGTTGGGTGGCCGTGCGCCAGAGCATTTCAGTTATGAGCTGTTTTTGGATGAGAACGGTCAGAAGATTTCGAAATCTTCGGGCAATGGCGTCTCGATCGACGAATGGCTGACCTATGCACCGACTGAGAGTCTTGCGTATTTTATGTATCAAAAGCCTAAGACCGCCAAGCGGATGCATTTTGATGTGATCCCCAAGGCCTATGATGAATATCATCAGCAACTGCGGGCCTATCCGGGGCAGGAGCTGAAGGCGCAGTTGAACAATCCGGTGTGGCATATCCACGGCGGGGAGGTTCCTGAATCGACCCTGATGGTGCCGTTTGCGATGCTGTTGAATCTGGCGTCGGTTTCGGGGGCTGAAGACAAAGAGGCGCTGTGGGGGTTCATCCGCCGCTATGCGCCTGAGGCCACGGCTGAGACGCATCCTGATCTGGATCAGGCGGCGGGCTTTGCGGTCCGCTACTTTAACGATTTCGTCAAGCCCACCCGCCAGCACCGGGCGCCGACGGATCAAGAGCGCGAAGCGCTGGAGGCGTTGAAAGCAGAGCTGGCGGCATATGACGGACCGATCGAGGATGAGGCGCTGCAATCGGTGGTCTACTCTGTCGGGCGCGAGCGGTTTGACCCTATGCGGGGCTGGTTCACCGCGCTCTACGAGGTGTTGTTGGGCGCATCCCAGGGGCCGCGATTTGGCGGGTTTATCGCGCTTTACGGCGTGCCGGAAACCATTGCGCTGATAGACAAGGCGCTGGCTGGAGAGCTGGTCTGATTTGACCTGATCGCGTGTGGGGCTATCCTTCGATCAGGAGGTGGCCCCATGCGTCGTTTATTGCTTGCTGTATCTTTGAGTGCCGGACTGGCATCAGGAGCCTTTGCCCAAAACGCCGAGATCGAGGCGAATATCGCGGGGCAGATACAGGCATTCAAGGCGGATGATTTCGCAACCGCCTTTACCTTTGCCAGCCCCACCATCCAGCGCCTGTTCGGAACGCCCGAGAATTTCGGGGTCATGGTCCGGCGTGGCTATCCAATGGTCTGGCGACCTGCGGATGTGCGGTTTCTGGAACTTCGCGAAATTTCAGGGGCGTTGTGGCAGAAGGTGATGATCACGGATGGCGACGGGCAGGTTCACATTCTGGACTATGAGATGATCCCTCAGGAAGAGGGCTGGAAAATCAATGGCGTGCAGCTTTTGGGCAATTCGGATCCGGCGGCGTAACGCAACACCACCGTCACGGTGATATGAACGGCGGTTAATTCCTTTTCGATACTCAGACTTTTGCGTTCGGGGTGCGTGGCCCTGGGCACTGGGTTTATGCGCACGGCGACTGACCGCAGCGCGATTGGGAAAGGGATTTCTATGAATAAGGCAATCACTGACGGCATCGTATTCATGCCGCCTGTTTTCGCATCCGGTCTGAACGTGTGGTCGAGCGGCGATGGTACTCCGGGTTCGCCAACCTATGACGGATCGGGGAACGGCGTATATGTCCCGGCCGATGCGGATTTTGGCGGATGTCTGGAAATCCTGAAGGTAAACGCAACACAACAGCTGCGCTATATGGGCCAGACACCGCTGCTGCCGGGATGCTACTTGCAGATCAAAGCTCGGGTAAAAGCGATTAGCGGCCCCTTGCCCGAAGTTCGTATCGCCGCCTGGGCGGGCGGGGCAGGTGATGTTCAGGTGCCGGGCGTGGTCGAACAGGGCCCGGAAACACAGCTGTCCGGGTACGGCACCGTGCATGAAATCACTGCGATTGTGGGCGCGGGGCAACGGACGGGTGTGGATATGCCTTGGGGTGTTTCCACCCTGTACGGGCATTTCGGGCTGGATATTGAAGGCACCAACGGCGCTGTGGTCCGGATCGACGATATCGAGATTACGGATGTCACCAATGTGTTCCTGCGCGACATGATCTCTCTGGTCGATATCCGTGATTTCGGGGCGGTCGGTGATGGTGTAGCGGATGACACAGCAGCGTTTGTCGCCGCTGATCAGGCAGCGAATGGACGACGTGTCTTTGTCTCGGATGGCACCTACCTGTTGACGGAAAACACGACGATCTCGTCTGAGATTGAATTTGAGGGCATGGTCACAATGCCCGATGACAAGATGCTCTTGCTGACGAAGAACTTTAACCTGCCGGCCTATATCACGGCCTTCGGCGCCGAGGACCTGGCATTCAAAAAGGCCTTTCAGGCTTTGCTGAACAACTCGGATCATGAATCGCTGGATCTGGGCGGGCGCAAGATTTCGGTGAGTGAGCCGATTGACATGGCAGCGGCGGTTCCGAACAAACAAACAGGGTTTTCGACACGCCGGATCATCCGCAATGGCCAGTTCGATGTTCAAAGCAGTTCGGCCTGGGGCACCGAGACATTCACATCTCTGGCAACCTACAGCCCATCGGACCCAACGCGTTTGACCAATGTTGCGAATGTTGCCAACATTCCTGTCGGCGCGCTGGTGCAGGGCAGCGGCGTTGGCCGCGAGATCTATGTCCGGTCCAAGGATGAGGGGGCGGGAGAGATCACTTTGAACGCGCCGATCTATAACGCATCCGGGACGCAGACATTTACCTTTTTGTCTTTCAAATATCTGCTTGATTTCAGCGGTTTCAGCACGTTGCGCAAGTTCGGAATGGAAGAGATCGAGTTTCAATGCAATGGCCGCTGTAGCGCAATCCGCCTTGCGCCGTCAGGCAGCACATTTGCCATAACGAACTGTTTTATCAGCCGACCTTTGGATCGCGGTATCACCTCGATCGGTACAGGGTGTCAGGGCATGTTGGTCGATAATTGTCAGTTCCTGTCTTCTGAAGAGTCCTTTGACGTCTCGGATCGCAAGTCGATTGCGTTGAACTCAACGGCCAATGACATCAAGTTGCGCCACAATCGCGCGGTTCGTTTCCTGCATTTTGCGGTGCTGGCAGGGACCAACAACATGGTCTTGGGTAACCATTTTTTCCAGGGAGACAGCATCGCTCAGGGGGTGAGCTCGGCCGGTTTGGTCATGATCGGAACTTACAACAGCTCGACCATCGCCGAGAACTATGTCGATAACTGTTTTGTCGAATGGACAAATGAGCGGGATTCAGACCCAGTTTACACCGCTGGCTTCTCATTCAGCGCCATGAGCATTACCGACAATATCTTCTACTCGAACGAGGTCGCGCCCTGGTTCAGCAGCATTGTCATTCGTCCCTATGGCGCCGGGCATTTCCTGAACGGCGTCGTCGTGACGGGAAACAAATTCCGGTCCATCAACGGAGGGATCGACCGGGCCGAACGCGTGGACACGACATTCGCTGGTCTGAACAACACAGCCCATTTGAACGTGACGTTTGAAAACAATACGTTCCATGGTGTCACTGCTAAAACCGCAAATCCACTGAGGGTACGGCACGCACAGAACACAGCTGCAACGGCGTGGACGGTGTCTTCTGAGGATCGGTTGCCCTTTGGTGGCAAGGCGCGCAGTTGTGACTCGGTTACCGTTCTGGGACCTTTGAAGACAGCGCTTGGGTCAACAAAATATTCGCACCCCTATGTCCTGCTGGAGCACGGGGTGGATGGATCTGATATCCAGTTACGCTGGCCTGAGGGTCTGAAGGGCGAGGTTTCAGCAATCCTGAGGATGGAGCGCTGACGGTGCGGGCGTCTGCCGGAATTAATGTAGGAACGGATTGGACTTAGAATTCGTTCCACAAAGCCAGTTTGATGCCCGTGTTTTTGCGGGCATCATTTCTTTCCACCCCCAGAACCCAGGTAGTAGAACTGTCTTTGGTTCGGATCATGACCGAGGGGCGTGCCTTCCAATATATCGAGTGCCCAGACCTGTAGGCCGTTTCGATTTGGATTAGGGGATTGATCAACCTGTCCGATGAAAGCCCTGTTGTCAGGTCGAGCTTTCGATAGATGTCATCATGTGTTCGGTTTTCGATGGCGGCATCAATCGCGATCCAACCGCTTCCCAAGGCGCTCTGGAATCCTTTGCCGTAAGACAGCGTCACTTTGTACTGTGCCCAGGCCCGTTCATGTTTGTGATATGCACCGGCACCAAATTCAGCAGCGAACCGACCCCATTGGCCCAAATCCGCTACTGGGACACGGGCAAAGATGAGTGCATGGCCATAGAGGTCTTGGTTTTGTTCGAAATCAAAGCCGACCGTCAGGTTCTGGCTGTATCCCCATTCCGCATAGAGAGAGGTTTTATAGTCGTACCCATCCTCAGGGAGTCGAAAAGCTGTCAGTGAGGCGGCTGTGAATGCTGCATCCTTTTCTCGCAGCCATGCACCTGACCAGGCAGGAGAGGCCATCAGCAACAGGTGCAATATCAGGGCAATGCGATACATGCTTGCAGCTTCCGTCAGCATGGTTAACGGAGTGTTAGTGTTTTGTTTATTTTTCGAATTGAAAAGAGCGCGCCTAGGCCAAAAGGAAACACAAGACCTTTCAGAATCCTGTGTTAGGTTTGAGACAGACAAGGGAGTTTCAAGATGCCAAAGATTTCCAAAAACGCTACTGTGCAGACCGTAATCACAACATTTGAAATGACGCCTGGCACCTGCCAGGATCTGCTTGAGGCGTTGACGGATGCCTATGCCAGCTTCATCTCAAAGCAACCTGGATTTGTTGCAGCGGGATTGCACGTGAACGACGCCCAGACCCGGATTGCCAATTATTCGCAATGGGAGCGTCGCGAGGATTTTCTGGCCATGCTGCGTACGTCAGAAATGCGTGATAGAAACCGTAAAATCAACGAGTTGTGCAAGAGTTTTGAACCCGTCATGTACGATGTTGCGGAAACCTTCAACTGATCCTGACCTGGATCAAGGTCACGCGTCTGGTAATCGACCAGTATACTTGAGCAACCAAGGAGGCGCGTGCCATGTATCACAATATTCTTGTACCAATATCATTCGACGACGCGCGTGATATGCCGTCCGCATTGAAACTGGCGCAACTGTTGGCGGCACCCGAGTCACAGGTCACGCTGCTGCACGTGGTCGAACATATACCGGCCTATGCCAGCGCTTATATGCCGGTCGGGTATCTGGACGATGCGCGCAAGGCCGTTCAGGCCGAGTTGGATGCGCTGGCGGAAAATATTTCGGGCGCCCGCGGAGTCGTTGTCGAGGGGCATTCCGGTCGGACGATCCTTGACTGGGCCGACGTGAATAAGCCGGATCTGATCATCATCGCGTCTCATCGACCAGGTATGCAGGATTTGCTTTTGGGCTCCACCGCTACCCATGTTGTCCGCCACGCTGCATGCTCAGTGCACGTGGTGCGTTAGGTCTCTGCCAGATCACAAGCGAGCAGCCAAGAAATTGGCCGGTCTGTCTTGTTTGCTTGGCCCAGGTTCGTAGAGCGTCCTGCATCGTGACAGAGTTTCACAGATATGTTTGTCCCTTAGGTATCGGCATCCCACGGATACTGGTGTATTGATCGGGAATGCAGCCAGAAAAGACCACTCCCAAGGCGCTGTTCACGGATCCGAAATCGGCCAAACGTGTTCAACGCGCCGAAGCTCTGCGCCGGCGCGCATTGTCACCGGTGCGGATTCTGCTGATGGTCCTCATGTTGCCGCTGACGACAGGCATCATTGCCCTGAGCGTCTGGTTGCGCACTTCAGAATTCGAGCGTGATGAGGCGGTTTTACATCTTGTTGCCCTTGCCGGATGTGGTGCTGCGCTCTCGGTTCTTCCTGGTCCGTTTCTGGAGGGCGAGCCGGGCTATCACCTGCAAAACGATCCCGATCAGGATGGTGTGGCCTGTGGAGTGATTGCCCCGAATGCAGAACAAAGCGCTGCCCCTCAAAAACGCGTTGGCAATGCCAAATTCGTGAGGCCTTGACAGGTGGGTAAGGACTTCGGAACAAAGAGGCAAAGCCGATGACGCGAGCAGAGTTCAACAGTTTCTGCGCGGGCCTGAAGGCCAGCTCTCATGTGGTTCAATGGGGCAACGCAGACGTGTGGAAAGTGGGGGGCAAGGTGTTTGCGATCTGCGGCTGGAACGACGGTCAGGACGCCTTCACCTTCAAAGCCACTGAACTGGCCTTTGAGGTGTTGAGCGACGAACCCGGAATTCGCCCTGCGCCATATCTGGCCTCGCGCGGGATGAAATGGCTGCAGGTCTATGAGGACCGCGGGATGAGCGACACGTCGCTGCGCGAGCATATCGTGACGTCCTATGATCTGGTCGTGGCCAAGCTGACCAAGAAGATGCGGGCGGAACTGGGCGTATAGGAATAGGTCATCCCATCCGCCACCCAGCCCATTTCACCTTTACTCACTTGCGCCAATAGTTGTTCGCTGCCGCCACGGTCTGGTAATTTGTCGCCACGACATGCGACACCATAGTCAGGCTGTCCGCATCGTTTTCGTAGATCGGCCTCAGGCGCTGACGAATCTCGTCATTGGGCTGCGTCTTCTTAACCGCCATCCGTGATAGTTTGATTGCCAGGTCAAATCCCTCCTCGGGTGTCTCGGTGATGAGCGTTGGTAGCCAGGACATGTGTTGCCTCCTATATCGTGCACAATAATATCGAGCACGATATAAACTGCCTTGTGAGCGTGGGTCAATGAATTATATCGTGCACGATATAAGCGAGCGAAGGTGCTGCCGTGACAGATTCTCCGACCCAACCGAAGACCGACGAGATGTTTTGCCATGCGGTCTATACGTCATGGCATGTGATCAACCGCGCTTATAAGAGACACCTCGGCCCGCTAGGGCTGACCTATCCGCAATACATCACCCTGACTCTGCTGTGGCAGAGAGACCGGCGAAATGTCAGTGAGTTGGCCAACGCGTTGTCGATGGAAACCAGCACGCTGACTCCGCTGCTGAAACGCCTTGAGGCCGACGGGCTTGTCGACCGAACCCGTAGCAAAGAGGACGAACGCCAGGTTGTTGTTTCTCTGACCGGGGCGGGATCGGCCTTGCGGTCTGTGGCGCATGAGATCACCGCCTGCATGATCGCCGATACCGGGCTGGACGAACCTGACCTAGACCGCCTTTTGAATACGCTGGAGAAGCTGAAAGCCAGCTTGTCACAGGCCGGCAATTAGCACAGGCCGCAAACACGGTGAACAGCGCTTTGGTAGTTCGGGTTCGATCTGGCTGCGGCTGTGGAATCACAATATGTGAATTCAGATGTCGAGCCTTCCGCACTGGGCAGCAACTCTGGCGTGTCAGTGGCCCAAATACAGTGAGGCGTATGGTTGAAAATGGCCACAAATCACGCGTATCAATGTGAGATTTCGGGCTGCCGTGCTAGGTTGCGTGCGGCGGGGTCGTTCCGACCGCGCCACATGGCGATATCGCCGGACGAGGGAGGAAGATCATGTTTGCACGTATTACTCAATTCAAGATGAAGCCCGGCACGCGTGAGGCGGCGACGGCGAAAATGAACGCATTGAAATCAGAAATCATGGGCATGCCCGGCATGCACAGCTTTACCAATGTGATGAACGAGGACGGGTCTGGCTATGTGATCTCGGTCGTTGAAAGCGAGGCGACCTCGAACTCAAACGCACCCAAAGTGGCCGAGCTGTGGGGCCATTTCGCCGAGTTCATGGAAAGCCCGCCGACCCCCGTCGGCTATGACGTGGTCGCGCACTGGGATAAGGGGTAACGGTTTGGGCGGGGACATCCCCGCCCCTTTTGTCCGAGGGCACGTGCCCGACCTTCGGCCAGCGCAAAGCGCGTGCCCTTCACCCGGTGAAAGGCGCATTGGACCTAATGCGTGCCGGGCAGGGTACACGAGTTCGTCATGGCAACCGTTTGGCCTCACAATTTGTGATTTCAAACGTGGAGGAGTGCGCGCTGGGCTGCAAGTTTGAAGTGTCTGTAAATTCCATCACGCGCTCGCTCAAAACTAGCTTTGCGAGCGGTAAATGACCCGGGCGAAAGCAATAGCGATCAGGCTCAACAGCTCGCGTGCAAAAAGCAGTAGGAGAAAACCTACCAAAACATATGGAGCGCGCGGATGGGCCCAATAACCGGGTTCAAAGAATGTGAGTAGCAATGAAAAAAGCAGAAAGAGAAGCTTCCCTTTGGTGCCGTTGGTGAAGACGCTACCGAAGCGGACCCCTTCATAGTCGCGCAAACAGGGGCCAACTCTGCCCCGGAGACGACATATGATCGAAGGCGGACTCAACGATCAGCTTACTTTAAGAGCAAGTTTGAGGTCCTCGATTGCCCCTATCTGAGATCGGGAAAGCTGGTCTCCGGCCAACGGCGTCAACACTTCCTGCAAACGGTCCCAAGATTGCCCAGAGCCAATTTTTCTCAGACGACGCCCCAGTCTTGGTACCGCATCGCTGGGGCCGTTGCACTGTGTCATCAACCAGCGGCCAAGAACTTCCATTTCCTTTGCTTCTTCCTCAGAACAGCGCAGTTTCGTGCGCAAAAGAACGTGGAGCTGTTGACGTTGCTCAGAAGTGGGCAGGTCATCCAGCTCAATAAAAGCCTGCGATATTGCACAGATTGCAATGCGATCATCGTCGATCCCCTCGACAGGATGGGCGTTGGCGACACTTCGAAAAGCCAGTCTTCTGGGCGCATTCCTGATGGTTGTCGCAACGTCTTGCGCCGTGTTGAGCGCTTCTCTCGGGTTGTTGCGAATCCACCACCATATTGCGCCGCCAATAGCGGTCAGGATGAGAATAACAATCGGCAAATCAATGATCTCCAGAAGTTCAATTGGCGACGATCATCTATCGGTTTTTGTCGTATTGCAACTTTCAGTTGCGGGCATGCCTACCGCTTCCTCCGCTTCACATTCCCACCCCTTTGCCCCGGCTTGCCAGCCGTTGACCGTCCACGCGATTTCACCGCGTCTTCCGAGGCTTTCTCGACCGCCCATTGGCGCGCCATGGGGTCGTCGGCGATGGCCAGATCGACTGCTTCCAGGCGTTTGATCTCGTCCCTAATATTGGCGGCCTCTTCGAATTCCAGATTCTCGGCAGCTTTGCGCATCTTGTCGCGCAGCCCGTCCAGATGCGCCTCAAGATTCGCGCCGTGCATCGGTTTGTCGATGGTGGCGGTGACGCGGTTCATGTCGACGTCGCCTTTGTAGAGACCGGCCAGAACGTCCTCGACATTTTTCTTCACCGTTGCGGGTGTGATGCCGTGTTCCTCGTTATAGGCCATCTGCTTGGCGCGGCGGCGGTTGGTCTCGTTCAGGGCGCGCTCCATGGAACCGGTGATCTTGTCGGCATACATGATCACCCGCCCGTCGGCGTTGCGCGCGGCGCGGCCAATGGTCTGGACCAGTGAGGTTTCGGATCGCAGGAAGCCTTCTTTGTCGGCGTCCAGAATGGCGACCAGCCCACATTCAGGGATGTCGAGCCCCTCGCGCAGCAGGTTGATACCGATCAGCACGTCGAACGCGCCCAGACGCAGGTCGCGCAGAATCTCGATGCGTTCCAGTGTGTCGATATCCGAGTGCATGTAACGGACCCTGATGCCCTGTTCGTGCATGTATTCGGTCAAATCCTCGGCCATGCGTTTGGTCAACGTTGTGACCAGCGTGCGATAACCGTCGGCGGCGACCTTGCGCACCTCGTCCAGCAGATCGTCGACCTGCATGCCGACAGGGCGGATTTCGACCTCGGGGTCCAAGAGCCCGGTGGGGCGGATCACCTGTTCGGTGAAGACACCGCCGGTCTGTTCAATCTCCCACTTGGCCGGGGTTGCCGAGACAAAGACGGATTGCGGGCGCATGGCGTCCCATTCCTCAAACTTGAGGGGGCGGTTGTCCATGCAGGAGGGCAGGCGGAACCCGTGTTCGGCCAGCGTGAATTTGCGTCGATAGTCGCCCCGGTACATGCCGCCGATCTGCGGCACGCTGACATGGGATTCGTCAGCAAACACGATGGCATTGTCGGGGATGAACTCGAATAGGGTTGGCGGCGGCTCACCCGGTGCGCGGCCGGTCAAATAGCGTGAGTAGTTTTCGATCCCGTTGCAGACGCCAGTGGCCTCAAGCATTTCCAGATCGAAGTTGGTGCGCTGTTCCAGCCGTTGGGCTTCCAGCAGCTTGCCCTCGCCGACCAGCTGGTCCAGCCGGATACGTAGTTCCTTTTTAATGCCGATGATCGCTTGGTTCATTGTTGGCTTCGGCGTCACGTAGTGCGAGTTGGCGTAAACCCGCACCTGTTCCATATTCGCGGCGCGTTCACCGGTCAGCGGGTCGAACTCGGTGATGGTTTCCAATTCCTCACCGAAGAACGAGAATTTCCAAGCGCGATCTTCAAGGTGGGCGGGCCAGATTTCCAGGCTGTCACCCCGCACCCGGAACGAGCCCCGCTGGAAGGCCTGATCATTTCGGCGGTATTGCTGGGCGACCAGATCGGCCATGATCTGGCGCTGGTTGTATTCACCGCCGACCTTCAGGTCCTGCGTCATCGCCCCATAGGTTTCGACCGAGCCGATACCGTAGATGCACGACACTGAGGCGACGATGATTACGTCATCGCGTTCCAACAGCGCGCGCGTGGCCGAGTGGCGCATCCGGTCGATCTGTTCGTTGATCTGGGATTCTTTCTCGATATAGGTGTCGCTGCGCGCGACATAGGCCTCGGGTTGGTAGTAGTCGTAGTAAGACACGAAATACTCGACCGAGTTTTCCGGGAAGAAACCTTTGAACTCACCATAGAGCTGCGCCGCCAGTGTCTTGTTGGGCGCAAGGATGATGGCGGGTCGCTGGGTTTCCTCGATCACTTTGGCCATTGTGAAGGTCTTGCCCGTCCCGGTCGCGCCCAGCAGGACCTGTTCTCTTTCGCCGTCGAAGATACCGTTGGTCAGCTCTTTGATCGCGGTGGGCTGGTCGCCTGCCGGTGAGAACTCGGTATGCATGACGAATTCTTTACCGCCTTCCAGTTTCAGGCGGGCGCGGACGTCATCAGCAGTCAGCTGAGTCTTGTCGGAATGGGCGTAAGGCATGGGCAGGCTCCGGGTCAGGCCCCTACATTTGTTCTTATTTTGTCCAACTGCAAGACCTGATCCGATCTAGAAACGGCAGTTTCAGTAATACGCAAACCGATGATCCGGAATTTGATCCGAACGCACCTTTTCTTCAAGCGCTTTCAGGTTGTCACCCAGGACACGCCCCATCATCGCTTTCAGCACAGTCTGCCCTATCAGCCATCCCAATGGGCCAAACTTCATTTGATAATCTATGCTCCAGACTACTCTGGATTGGTTGTTGGCAAGGGGTTCAACGGCGATTGCTGCATGTGCTTGGGTCAGAGGCATTGCAGACATCTCAGACAAGCGGACACGGTAGCCCCGGTTGATTTGCCAATCCGTGACTTCTTCGACCAGAGACGTCCCATTTTCAAAATGGCATCGTCGTTTCGATCCCACCCCATCCGCACCTTGTGTTAGCGCATCTACTGATGTCACCTGCGGGGCGAAATCGTCGATATGCATGAACCGGCTCAAAATGGCCCAGATATCTTCGGGTCGGGTATCAATGTCGAGGCTGCGTTCGTGGTGGATCATCTTGCTGTCCTTGTTGTGGCGTTTGAATGATTATACCATTCCCCTAATGACAGTTTTCGTCATCAGAACATCCTTGTCCTCCGCGACATTTGCCACCTTGTCCCAGGCCTCGCTCTGACGCATAAACAACTTCAGCCAAGTGAGTACGGAGAGGCGACATGCGCGCACGGATCTACCAGCCTTCGCGGAATGCGATGACATCGGGTACGGCCAAGACCCGGCATTGGGTGTTGGAATATGCCCCAGCATCCACGCGCGAGGTTGATCCGTTGATGGGCTGGACGTCTTCCAGTGACACCCAGACCCAGGTGCGTCTGAATTTCGACACCAAGGAAGAGGCGCTGGATTACGCCAAGGACAACGGTATCGACGCACAGGTCAGTGAACCGCATAAACGCAAGCCGAACCTGCGCGCGCGCGGTTATGGCGAGAATTTTGCCACCGATCGGCGCGCACCCTGGACGCATTAAATGATCGACATTCGCGAGGCTGACCCAACCTCCGACGCATTGCGCCCGGTGGTCGAGGCGCATTTTGCCCATAGCGAAACCGCCGGGCCAGCCGAGAGCAATCACACGATGGATGCCAGTGCCTTGGCCGGGCCCGGAATGCGGTTCTGGGCTTTGTATGAGGGTAACAAGGTGCTGGGCTGCGGCGCGCTCAAGGCGCTGCCGGATGGGACCGCCGAAGTCAAATCCGTGCATATCCTTGCCACCGCACGTGGCCGCGGTCTGGCGCGAGTGATGATGACCCATCTTGCTGATCACGCACGGGTCGAAGGGACCTCGGCGCTGGTTCTTGAGACGGGCGCCGATCATCTGTCCTACTACGACGCCGCGCGCAGGCTGTATGAAGCGCTGGGCTATTCCTATTGCGGCCCGATCTACGGCTATGAGGCCGACCCCAACAGCGCCTTCATGCGATTGGATCTAAAGCCCGCAGAATAGGCCGGTTGTTGGCACTATCTTCGTTCAGCAATGCCACGACCTGTTGCGTTTCGAGCCGTTGCCGCGTTGCGCCAGGTATCTGGACGAACAGAAAGCGGCCCGTTGGGCAGGTGTATTCGCTTGCAGACTTAAGAGCGCCGCTTGCCAGGGCATCCTCAAGCAAACATAGATGCCCCATCAGGATACCCGCACCTGCCTTCGCTTCTTCCACGGCCAGGCTGTACAGAGAGAACTGCGGCCCGGTCTGCGCATCCTGCAGTTCAATTCCCGTGTTCTGTGACCAGATTGTCCAATCGTCGTTCCAGGTCTGGTCATGCAGAAGGACGGTGTCGCCAAAGTGGTTCATACGTTCAATCTGGCTAGGCGCGCCGACCGGAGAGATGAGATCGGGGCAGATGCAAATCTGCTCGGGCTCAGCATCGGGTTCGCCAATGAATATGGCCAGATCGAACAATTCCCGATCAAGACTGGGTGGGTTTTCCATCGCGGTCACCGAAAAATTGATATGCGGAAACTGCGCCCTGACCCGGCTTAGCCGTTTTGGTAGCCAAAGCTGCGCAACAGATGGCAAGGCGGCGATATGAAAATCGGCGTTGGGTTTGAGGTTGCGGAGGGCACGCGCCGCCTCGGCCAACCCGTCGAACGCCGCAGAGAATTCAGCCACCAGCGAAGCCCCGGCCTTGGTCAGTTCCACCCCCTGCGCGTTGCGCCGAAACAACGCGGTACCTGCCCAGCCCTCCAATGTCTTGATGTGCTGCGAAATCGCTCCGGGCGTGACGCTCAATTCCTCAGCGGCGGCGACAAAGCTGACATGACGTGCGGCAGCTTCAAAGGCGCGCATTGCATTCAGCGGGGGCCCTTTCGGGCGTTTGGGCATGACACTCATTTCAAGCCTTAGTTTTTCTACGCCAAGAAATAGCAAATCTGCTTTGCGCTGTCACGGAATGGCTGCCACCATGCTGCAAAACGGAGGACGTCCAATGACGCTTGCACAACGAGATTGGGTGCCGAGCACCAGCGAAACCCTGATTCAGGACATAGCGGCGACGACGGCGTCCGCAACGTCTGCCGATCTGCTGGCCCGAATCGAACAGCTGGCCGAGCAGAACCGAGTGATCCATGAGGAAGAGTGCTTTAACCTCAACCCTGCGACCAATGTGATGAACCCGAAAGCCGAAGCGCTATTATCCTCTGGCATCGGGTCGCGCCCCTCTTTGGGGTATCCCGGTGACAAATACGAAATGGGACTGGAAGCGATCGAGGAAATCGAAGTGATCGCGGCCCAGCTTTGCGCGGATGTGTTCGATGCCAAATTCGCCGAGGTTCGTGTGCCTTCTGGTGCGATTGCCAACCTCTATGGCTTTATGGCCACCTGCAAACCGGGCGACACAATCATTGCGCCGCCCGCATCTCTAGGCGGGCATGTGACGCATCATGTCGATGGCTGCGCCGGCTTATACGGCTTGCGCACGATAGAGGCCCCGGTGAATGCCGATGGCTATACCGTTGATCTGGACCAACTGCGGGCGCTGGCACGGGCCGAGCGGCCCAAGTTGATTACGATTGGTGGCAGCCTGAACCTGTTCGAGCATCCCGTGTCCGAAGTGCGGTCCATCGCCGATGAGGTCGGGGCCAAGGTCATGTTCGATGCGGCCCATCAATGCGGCATTATTGCCGGGCGCGCCTGGTCCAACCCGCTGGCCGAGGGCGCGCATTTCATGACGATGAGCACCTATAAAAGCCTTGGTGGCCCTGCAGGTGGGCTGATCGTTTCGAATGATGCAGAAATCGCCAAAACGCTGGACGCTATCGCCTTTCCCGGCATGACGGCCAATTTTGATGCGGCGAAAACTGCCGCGCTTGCGGTCACGATGCTGGACTGGAAAGACTTTGGCGCGGCCTATGCGAAAGAGATGATCGCTATGGCGCAGGCATTGGCTGCGGCTATGGATGCACAAAATGTGCCTGTGTTCGCTGGGGCCGAGGGCTTTACCAACTCTCACCAGTTTGCCGTTCTGGCCGAGCCCTTTGGGGGCGGGCAAGCGGCCTCAAAAACCTTGCGCCAAAGTGGGTTCCTTGCCTGTGGCATCGGTCTGCCTGTGGCGGTGGTTGAAGGTGATATGAACGGTCTGCGGATTGGCACGCCCGAGCTTGTCCGCTGGGGGATGACCGCAGGCGATGCGGATCGTCTGGCGGGGTTGATCAAACAAGGTCTGCAAGGCGCGCCGATTGCCTCCGAGGTTTCAGCCTGGAGACGCGCGTTCAACACGCTCTGCTTTGTCCATTAGATCACCGTTTCCGAAAGCAACCGGCGCGCACGATGTTTTGTGATCGTTCAATCCCGGCCTTCACAAATGAATGGCCGGGATCTGTTCCGGTTGATCCAGGCTTAGTTTCCCAGAATTCCAGGCAGGCGCAGCCCGTGTTCACGAGCGCAATCCTTGGCCAGGTCATAACCAGCATCGGCGTGACGCCACACGCCCGAGGCAGGGTCGTTCCACAAAACGCGCTCCAGGCGTTTGGCAGCATCATCGGTGCCGTCGGCGCAGATCACCACACCCGCATGCTGGGAAAAGCCCATGCCAACGCCGCCGCCATGGTGCAGAGATACCCAAGTCGCGCCCGAGGCGGTGTTGACCAGTGCATTTAGCAGAGGCCAGTCCGAGACCGCGTCAGACCCGTCCTTCATCGCTTCGGTCTCGCGGTTGGGCGAGGCGACTGAACCGGAATCCAGATGGTCACGACCAATGACCACCGGCGCGCTTAGCTCGCCCGTTCTAACCATCTCGTTAAACGCCAGACCCAGGCGATGTCGGTCACCCAGACCAACCCAGCAGATACGCGCAGGAAGGCCTTGGAATGCGATCCGTTCGCGCGCCATATCCAGCCAGTTGTGCAGATGCGTGTTATCGGGCAGCAGTTCTTTGACCTTTTGATCGGTCTTGTAGATGTCCTCGGGGTCCCCCGACAAGGCCGCCCAGCGGAACGGGCCAATGCCACGGCAGAATAGCGGACGGATATAGGCAGGCACAAAGCCCGGGAAGGCGAAGGCGTCTTCCAGACCTTCCTCAAGCGCCATTTGCCGGATGTTGTTGCCATAGTCGATGGTTGGAACACCGTCATTGTGAAAGGCGACCATCGCCGCGACCTGTACTTTCATCGAGGTGCGGGCTGCCTTTTCGACCTCTTTCGGGGCGGTTTCAGCCTTGGCGCGCCACTCGGCCACGGTCCAGCCCTGCGGCAGGTATCCGTTGATCGGGTCATGCGCGCTAGTCTGATCGGTGACGATGTCGGGCTTGACGCCGCGCTTGTGGATCTCGGGGAAGATATCGGCGGCATTGCCGATCAGCGCCACGGATTTGGCTTCGCCCGCTTTGGTCCAACGCTCGATCATATCCAGCGCCTCGTCCAGGCTGTGGGTTTTCTCGTCGACATAGCGCGTGCGCAGTCGGAAATCGGCGGATTTCTCGTCGCACTCCACGGCCAGACAGCAGGCACCCGCCATCACAGCAGCCAGTGGCTGAGCACCGCCCATACCACCCAGACCCCCGGTCAGGATCCAACGGCCTTTCAGACTGCCACCATAGTGCTGGCGTCCTGCTTCCATGAAGGTCTCATAGGTGCCTTGGACGATGCCCTGCGACCCGATGTAAATCCAGGAACCCGCAGTCATCTGGCCATACATCGCCAGACCTTTCTTATCCAACTCGTTGAAGTGATCCCAATTCGCCCAATGCGGCACCAGGTTCGAGTTGGCAATCAGCACGCGCGGTGCGTCCTTGTGGGTTTTGACGATGGCGACGGGCTTTCCCGACTGCACGACCAGGGTTTCGTCCGCTTCCAGGTCTTTCAGGCTGTCGACGATCAGGTCGAAATCCTTCCAGGTTCGCGCGGCCCGGCCAATGCCGCCATATACTACCAGCTCGTGCGGGTTTTCTGCCACGTCAGGATGCAGGTTGTTCATCAGCATCCGCAGTGGTGCTTCGGTCAACCAGCTTTTGGCATTCAGTTCGGTCCCGGTTGGCGGATAGATGTCCCGGCTATTCTTACGAGGATCGCTCATCGATCATTCCCTTCAGATTGGATAGAGCCCGACAGGGCAAGGGCATTGAAGTTTTCAATCATGTGTTTCGGCTGCGGTCGCGCGCCATCATGGCAAAGACCGCCATCAGTTAAGGCCCGGCAAAGAGGCGTTCAGCGCATTCAGCAACGCGCCCGACGCGACTAATTCCTTTGCCGCTTTCAGGTCGGGCGCCATATAGCGATCCTCTTGCAGGCTCGAAACATCCTCGCGCAGCCGTGCGATGGCCTGTTGCAGCAACGGGCTCGTCTGGAGGGGCGCACGGAATTCGATGCCACGCGCGGCGCAGAGCAGCTCGACCCCAAGGATGTGGTTGAGATTTTCGACCATGCGGGCCAGCCGCCGCGCACCATGTGCTGCCATCGAGACGTGATCTTCCTGATTGGCGGAGGTGGGTGTTGAATCGGTGACACAAGGGTTGGCCAGATGCTTGTTCTCGCTCATCAAAGCGGCTGTCGTCACCTCTGCAATCATCAGGCCGGAATTCAATCCGGGTTCAGGTGTCAGGAAGGGCGGAAGATCGAAGCTGAGCGTTGGATCGACCATCAGAGCAATACGCCGTTGACTGATCGCGCCAATCTCGGACAATGCCAGCGCAATCATGTCAGCAGCGAACCCTACGGGTTCCGCGTGAAAATTACCACCGGACACGATCATATCCGCCTCGGTCAGCACAAGTGGGTTGTCTGTTGCAGCATTCGCTTCGATCAAAAGGGTCTGTGCGGCCTGTCGCAGGACATCCATCGCCGCACCAGTCACCTGCGGCTGACAGCGGATGCAATAGGGATCCTGAACACGTGTATCATCATCCCGGTGGCTTTCTCGAATTTCGGATTGCGCCAGTATCTCACGCATCGAACCTGCCGCTTCGATCTGGCCACGATGTCCTCGTAGCGCATGGATTTCGGGCTGCAGCGGAGCGGTTGATCCCATGATGGCATCGGTGGACATGGCCGAGATGACCAGCGCATTGCGCACAGCACGCCAGACTTCGAACAGACCGGCAAGCGCATAGGCCGTTGAAAACTGAGTGCCATTGATAAAGGCCAAACCTTCCTTGGGGCCAAGCTCGATCGGGGACAGGCCAGCCTTTGCAAGCGCCTCGGCACCCGGAAGAATTTCGCCTTTATATTCCGCCTCTCCCTCACCGATCACTACTGCGGTCATATGTGAAAGAGGTGCCAGGTCGCCTGACGCGCCAACCGATCCCTGATTCGGAACAACAGGGGTGACGCCTTTTTCCAGCATGCCTTGCATAAGTTCGACCAGTTGCCAGCGGACGCCAGATGCGCCACGGCCAAAACTCAATAGCTTAAGAGACATCATAAGCCGAACCATCCGGCGGGGCATCGCGTTTCCTACGCCGCAGCAATGGCTGAGGATCAGGTTTCGCTGCAAAGTGGCGGTGTCTTCAGATTTGATCTTGAGGCTGGCCAATTTGCCAAAACCCGTGTTGACGCCATAAACCGGTACATCACCCGCAGCGGCGATAGCGATCCGTTTCGCGGCCGCCTCGACCGCAGGACGACACGTCGGATCAAGTATGACCGAGGCTTCATCCCAATAGATGGTTTCAAGCTGAGGCAGAGTAGCCTGCCCGGGCGCCAGAGTGAGAGTTGTCACGCTTGACCTCCAAAGATGCGTTTGTGAAGCGGGTTGAACCCGATACGATAAGAAAGCTCGGCCGGACGGCCCACATTCCAGACCGCCAGATCGGCCCGCTGACCCGCGGCGATCATACCGCGATCACTCAAACCAAGGGCACGCGCTGCGTTACAGGTTACGCCCGCAAGTGTTTCCTCTGGCGTCATGCGGAACAGGGTGCAGCCCATATTCATGGTCAGAAGAAGAGATGTCAGGGGGGATGATCCCGGATTGCAATCGGTTGCCAGTGCCATTGGGACATCGTGTTTGCGCAGCAGCTCAATCGGAGGCTGACGCGTTTCACGCAGAGTATAGAACGCACCGGGCAGGATTACGCCCGCTGTTCCCGCCTGGGCCATGGTGATCACGCCGTCTTCGTCAAGATACTCGATATGATCCGCAGACAATGCGCCATAGGAGGCGGCAAGCTGCGCCCCGCCCAGATTAGAAAGCTGCTCGGCATGCAGTTTAACCGGAAGGCCAAGCGCTGCGGCGGCGTCAAAGACACGGGCGATCTGTTTGGGCTGAAAGGCGATCCCTTCGCAGAATCCGTCAACCGCATCGACCAGCCCTTCTACATGGGCGGCCCGCAAGGTCGGAATGACGACCTCGTCGATATAGGCGTCATCGCGCCCCTTGTACTCTGGCGGAGTCGCGTGGGCGCCCAGATATGTGGTTTGAACAGAAACCGGGCGACGTTTTCCAATTTCGCGCGCGGCGCGCAGCATGTTCAGCTCTGTCTGTTGTTCTAGCCCATAGCCGGACTTGATTTCGATAGTGGTCATGCCCTCTTGGATCATCGCGTCGACGCGGGGCAATGCACTTTCTATCAGCTCTTCCAGGCTGGCGGCCCGTGTCGCTTGAACGGTTGCGTTAATACCGCCTCCGGCGCGCGCAACCTGTTCATAGCTTGCACCATTCAGGCGCATTTCAAACTCTTGGGCGCGGTCGCCGCCAAATACAACATGGGTGTGGCAGTCGATCAAACCGGGCGTCACAAGGCGTCCGTTCAGATCCTCGGCCTCAAGCTCGGTATATTCATCGGGCAGATCGCGTCTGGGTCCGACCCATTCGATAAACTCACCTGATATTACGATGATGCCATCCTCGATTAGCCCATAAGGGCCCTGCTGGCTGGCTTGTGTTGCAATTTTCGCTCCACGAAGGGTTGTTTTACCAGTCATGAGAATCTGATCCCAAGTTGCAATGCTTCTGAAATAGGTATACTGATTACTGAATAATGTGTACACAAAATAATGAAAGGCATCGCGCCGAAGCCGCCTTCTTGGAGTCAAATTAGGTAGAGGTCATAGGTGCGGGGCAGCGTTACATGCTTCATTGCAGATGTCTTATGTGTATGTATAAGCCAATTAAGGCCGGTTTTTGAGTTGGGGAATTTTATGGCAAGGCCTCAGGGGAACATGAGCTTTCGGGACATCAAGCAGGTGGTTTTGGATCGAATCCAAACCGGTATCTGGAGCCCGGATTCCATTTTGCCAAACGAGGTGGATTTGGCCGCTGAATTCTCAAGTACACGAACAACGGTCAACCGGGCGTTGAGAGAGCTTGCCGAAGAAGGATACCTGGAAAGAAAACGCAAGGCCGGCACGCGGGTTCTGAATTCTCCCATCAGAAAGGCGCAATTTGCGATCCCTTTGGTGCGTGACGAGATAACGGCCACCGGTGCGGCCTATCGGTACTCTTTGGTGGACCGAGAGGTGCAACCCGCACCGTCCTGGCTGGTATCACGCCTCGACCTGAAAAAAGAGCAGGACGTCTTGCACCTGCGATGTATGCATTATGCCGACAACGTAGCGTTTCAGCTTGAGGTGCGATGGATTGTTGCCGACGTTGTACCTGAAGTGTTGGAGGAAAGTTTCGAACAATCGGGGCCGAATGACTGGTTGGTTAACAGGGTGCCATTCAGCAATCTGGAGCTTAGTTTCATGGCGACCAAGGCTGATGGTGAAATCTCCAAGTTCCTGGACACGCCACCTGGCGACCCGATCTTTACTGCCGAACGCATTACCTGGCTGCGTCGCGCGCCGGTGACATATGCCAAGCTTTACTTTGCGCCGGGATACCGGATGACGACGCATCTCTGATCTGACCGGAGTCCAGCTTTTGGGGCGGTAAAAAATGTCGGTTTTCGTCGGTCCGCCGAATTATGGGCTGACAGAACATCAAACAAAGGGAACGCGATGGCTGTTCAGAATCTGATGACGTTTAAGGCGGGTTCAACGCCGATTTTGCTGAATGTCCCACATGCCGGAACCTTGCTGCATCCGGAGGTAGAACGCCGTTTGCGACCCGCCGCGCTGGAGCTGAAGGATACGGATTGGCACATGGACAAGCTGGCGCTGCCTTGTGCCGAATTGGGTGTGGGTGTCATGGCGGCGCAGTATTCGCGCTATGTGGTGGACCTGAACCGTTCAGCTGATGACGCGCCGCTTTATTCCGGTCCGACAACCGGCCTGATATCGCAAATCGATTTTGACGGTCAGCCGCTTTATCTGGAAGGGCAAGAGCCAGATGGGCAAGAGACAAAGGCGCGCATCCAATCCTATTGGGCACCGTATCATCAGGCGCTCAAGGCTGAGATTCTGCGGATCAGGGCGCAGTTTGGCACCTGCATACTGTTGGATCTGCATTCCATCCGTTCCGAGGTGCCAAGGCTGTTTGATGGGGTGCTGCCGGATTTGAATCTGGGCACAAATAGCGGGGCCAGCACAGCCGCGCGCTTTGAGGCCTGCGCCGAAAGATCGCTGGGGTCCGGCCAATACAGCTTTGTCAAAAACGGCCGCTTTAAGGGAGGCTATATTACCCGGCACTATGGCCAACCCGACCAGAACATTCATGCGCTGCAACTCGAAATTGCACAGTCCACCTATATGATCGAGCACGCCCCTTGGGACCTTGTGCCCCCTAAGGCAGAGATGCTTGGCGCCGCGATCAAGAACCTTGTTACCGCGTTGCTGGATGAGGTTAACACCACCCGTGGATGACCCAAACAGACTCGCCGATACGGCATCCAAGTAAAGGAAAGTGGATGACAACTGGATTTCATTTCAAACAGGCACTGACGGACCAGGGCTGGCTTAGCAATATCTCCGTAACCGTTACGGAATCTGGTGAGTTCGGAGCACTGGTCGCGGACGACAATCCCAACGCCTATCCGGTGATTGAAAGCCCGGTTGTGCCAGGCATGCCCAACCTGCACAGTCATTCCTTTCAATACGCGATGGCGGGGTTATCAGAAGTGCGCCGGAATCCGGTCGACAGCTTCTGGTCCTGGCGCGAAATGATGTATTATTTCGCTCATAACGTATCGCCCGAGGACCTGCAGGCAATCACTGCCAAGCTGTATATGGAATTGCTCAAAGGCGGCTATACCGAG
This sequence comes from Ruegeria sp. YTSA226, assembly GCF_059609905.1. Lineage (NCBI taxonomy): Bacteria > Pseudomonadati > Pseudomonadota > Alphaproteobacteria > Rhodobacterales > Roseobacteraceae > Ruegeria > Ruegeria sp. YTSA226. The sequence goes on along the minus strand of NZ_JBXWMQ010000003.1, from coordinate 143,127 downwards.
ATTGTCGAGTTTCATTATCTGCACAACGAAGAGGATGGAGCGTACTACGCCCGACCTGAGGAGCTGTCTTCTGCTATTGTCTCTGCTGCAGATCGAACGAGCCTCAGCCTGACGCATCTTCCGGTGTTTTATGCACACGCAAATTTCGGTGGCGTGTCTCCGCAAGATGCTCAGAGGCGTTTCACCAATGCACGTGATCAATACGCTTTGCTGATCGAAACCCTGAAGCAGCAGCATGAAAAGCTTAACCTCGGAATCGCGCCGCATTCCCTGCGCGCCGTAACCGAGGATGAAATGTCATGGCTTATGGAGCTTCGGCAAGACCAGTTGCCGGGGTGTCCAGTTCATATCCATGTGGCCGAACAGACTAAAGAGGTGGAAGACAGTATCGCCCATAGTGGCAAACGCTCTGTTTCGGCGCTGATGGACCAGGTCCAGATTGACGCCGCGTGGTGCCTGATCCATGCCACCCATCTGGATGACGCCGAGGTTGCGGCCATTGCCGCTTCGGGCGCGACCGTAGGTCTGTGCCCGCTGACGGAATCAAATCTTGGAGACGGGATTTTCCGGGCGGTCGATTTCGTGGCAGCAAATGGCCATTTTGGTATCGGCTCGGACAGCAACATCTGTACCCAGGCAGTTCAGGAACTGCGCACACTGGAATATAGTCAGCGCCTGCTGCACCGGCAGCGCAATGTTATGTGCTCCAAGGACATGCCCAATGTTGGCGGTTATCTCTGGCAGACCGCCGCCCAGGGAGGAGCGCGTGCAGCCGGGCGCAATATCGGCCGTATCGCAGAAGGGTGCCGTGCCGATTTTGTAGAACTGTCTTACGATAGGAATGGTCTGATGGCGGCGGTGTCGCCCGGAGCCTTGCTGGATTTCCACATGTTCTCGGGTCAGCAGGCAGAAATCATTGCCGTCTATGTTGCTGGTCAAAAGGTCATTGAAGATGGTCAGCACCCCGATCACGAGTCCATCGACGCCGGATATATTTCCACCATACGTCGGTTGGCGCAAAAACTATGATGAAGGGTGAATAGAACCAACGGAACTCATTACTGCGCGAGCTTAAGAACCTTGGGGCACTTGGTGCTGGTCAGGCTGAATACATTGTCCGAGATCGCCGAGGAATTTTCTGTCACCCAGCCCATTGGTTTCGAACATTCCAGTTGGTTCGCGCCTTCCGTACCTTGTCACATCAATGGCGCGCGTGATGCTGGCGGATCTGAGCGAAACGGAACTGGATCACCGTACCCCCCATGACGGGTCTGGGCATGTGTGCGGTGCTATTAACAATTCCGGCCACCGCAATCAGCTGGGATCTGCAGAAGATCTGATCAAACAGGTTTGCCACTGCGCGGCACAATATCAAATTGCAGTGATGCAGGTGGCGGCATCCCAGTTTGCCGATGTATTCCGTCATCGTGACAGGCTGCATATGCGGCTTGAATTAGTCTGGTAAGTTCGACTCGGTTAGGGCCTTTTGAGGCATGGCTTCGAGGTGCAGTCCACCCAGCAATCAAGGTACCTGTATAAGCTTGCTCCGGTCAGAGATAATGCTGAAATCAGAGAGGTTTTTTGCCCCAAAACCTCATCTCTCCATCAAGTTGACAAGGCGAGGGATTTGGCTGATACAGCCAGAATATGAGCGGGCCGTTAGCTCAGCTGGATTAGAGCAGGGAACTTCTAATTCTCAGGTCGGGGGTTCGAGTCCTCCACGGCTCGCCAAATGCACAATTCCTAATTGAGTATACATCCGCCACCCTCAGATTACGACGTTGGCAAAGCTCTCGACTGTGACGATCGGACGTGGTTGTCCCGCCAGGCTTTCTGCATCGGTCAGACGCTGCGCCAATGGGTCGGCATCGCTAAGGGGGCCAAAGTTCAGCCCGGTTAATTTTTCCAAATCCCGGACGCGGATCTGGAATGTCTTATAGGCACCAAACTCAAATCCACCGACAGATTCCACGCTCCCCTGGTTCGAGAGCATCTGTTGGATGACCTCAACCTGGCTGAGCACATAGGCGGTGGAATGAAGGCGAAGAATGCCTTCGCTGCCATCCTCTTCGGCCAGCATGGTCACGAGCTTGAAGAACTTCAGGGGTACCGGCGATCCGGTATCTTTCAACATCGGCTCGTCACCGGTCAGGATTGGTCCGGTGAACACACAGGCCTTGAATCCATGTGTGCGCACATTTGTCATGATAAAGTTCTCAAGACCCAACCATTGCGCGTGGCTCCGGTTAAAGGCCCGGTGCTGTGGGGCAGCAGCGGTATAGTGAAAGCTGTCATCATTGGCCTGTTTGGCCTGTGCATCATCGACACCCCAATTTGTCGCCGCACGGCGAACCAGGTGGCCCCGGTCAATATCCGCGTGATCATAATCCTCTTTGCCGAGTTGGACATTTGCCGGGATGCGCAGGTCAGCGAACCACTTGTCGCTACCTCGTTTTTGCGGTCGGGTTTTGGCACCATCGATATTCAGCGCGGCAATGATCGGTGTTTTGAAAGTCGCAGAATAGAGAATGCCGAAATTCTGATAGCGCAATTCGTTGGGGCGTTCCGGGGTCGCATCCGACGGAGTGGCAAGTCCAAACGCATTCGGTACCATCGGCAGAGGGACCTCTGCCACTTGAAGGAAGTCCGGGTTGTACCCGTCGCGCGGTTCAAAATGGTCTGCGTCATGGTTTCCGTCAGGTCGTTCTGGCCGGACGATTTCAGTTCCGGGGATCGAGGTCGGCACCGCCCCGTCCAACAATGCGTTGACCGTGCTGATCCTGACCGCCGAGTTTCCGACGCCGAAGGTACCTGCATAATGCAGACCAACCGCTTTGCCGCTGTCCAACGAGATCACAGGCGAGCCCGAGTTGCCGCCCAAAGTCGTGCAGTCATGGCGCAGGATCGTCACGCCGCCATCTTCGATGAGAAATCCGGGCGAAAAGCGTTTCACGTCATACAGGTCGTTGAAATAGTTGGACATCTGCGTGGGGTCATTGCGCAGGGAATCCTTGGCGGGATACCCGATCACCGCGACGCATTCGCCGTGCTGGGCATCCGTATCGGCGCGCGGGATCGGCGTAGGCGTGAAATTGGCCGTATCTGCGGGCAGGTCGATCTTTCCAAGCGCGATATCTGCGGCCGCATCTTCGGCGATATAGGTGAACTTGCGAATGTCGAAAAGCCGGTCGGGGTCGGGTGTCGAGCCGACCTCTTCCAGGAAATCTATCCGGGCGCCATAGCGGGCATTGCCGGGGGCAAACATGAAGACACCATCGCCCAGGAAACTGCGCCGCGCGACCAGCTTGGCAACATGGCGATTGGTGATGATCAGCAGATGGTCGTCCTTCTTTTCGATCACCCAGCCAGTGCCACCCCAGCTAAAGTCATGATTGATAAACTCGATCCGCCCGACCGAGGCGATATTGTCTTCGGCCTTGCCGATACGAATATCGATATCTGGCGGAAAGTCGGACGAAAGTGTTTGTTTGCCTTCAACCTTACCGCCGCGCACGATCAGGGGCGGGCGTCCGACCGCGCGCACGATGGCTTCAAGTTGCGAGGGCGTAGAGCCAAAGCTTTCCAGCTTATTCATCTGCGCGCCCATCAATTCACGGGCACGATCCGGTGTCAGGCCCATTTCACCAAGAATGCCCGGACTGGTATCCAGAGCCTCACGCGCCTTGTCGATTGTTCCGGCATTTCCAAGGCCTTCTAGCCGGCTGAATGTTTCCTTTTCGAAATCGCTCATGGCATTAGTTCCTCAGCTAATATGAAGTTTTCAAACTCAGTCGATATGCCTCTAGAGATCGAGGTATTTTGGCCCCCGCCCTGTTTCGGCAAACATGGTCAGTGCCGGATGAAACACCACGGGCGCCCGGCTTTTGGTAAGCCAACCAAGGATTTCCTCTGTTCCTGAACCATGGGTGAGCCCCCGAGCAACTGGTGCAAGGCGGCGTTGCAGGGTTTGAGTGGACTTACCGCGCCCTTCGTTCAAAGGATCCGCCCAGAAGTTTAGAACTCGGTCTGCCAGACCATGACTGCCGCGTTCCAAAAGGTCGACGGTTCGACTTGACGTCAGGTCGCTCCATTTCCGTGTGGAATTCCATTCTGGTGGCGGTGGTGAGGGGAAGGCCCAATAGCCGCCGATGACTTGTTGCCAACGTCTTGCCGCGCGTGCGAGCGTTGGCAAGTCAGGGATCGGGTGGTAAAAACTGTACCCCTCGGCCCAATCAGCGGTAAGGCCCATGGCGCGCAGCAATGACAGCACGTCGGTGGGCCGGTCGGACATCTGGGCCATTGCGTCATCGATCCCCTGCAGGCCTGGGGCAAAGATGTCAGCCGCCTCATACAGGCCGGTGGCAAGGTTGGACAAATCGCTCAGAACACGACCCCGGCCGCTCACCTGAAACTCGTCGACAAGTGCCAGCATCCGGTCGAAATAGGGGTTCAACGGGGCCAGGGCGAGCCCGTAATCATCCGTCGGTAAGTCTGGGTTGGGCATGTCTGGTTCCAAATACTCCAACCCGAATTCCTGACGGATACCCCCCGCGAAGCGCAGTCTTTCATAGGTTAGTTCACGCGGGCCGTGATCCAGATAGGGGGCGATCAGGCCCAGAACCTCATGATCCCCCTCAAAGCTCATGCCCATTGCGATAAGCGCGAATTCCAGCGCTGCGGACTGCATTCCAATCCGGGATGATCGGTTCACAACGCGTAACGCGACTTCGTGGAATTCCTTGTCGTGCAGGTTCTCGATCAACTGTCTGAACCGGAACTCCCCCAATACCTCCAGCAGGATGCGGCCTTCCAGCTCGGGCCGCTCGTGCATTTGCCTTAGCACTGTGTCTTCGGGCAGAAGGTTGAACAGATCACGTGCCATGGACCAATGACCGCTTTGCCAGTTGTGGCACAGGATCAGGATACCAACCTCGCTTGCCGGATCATAGGCGCCCCGCAGCCCCTCGCGGATGATATGGGTCGCTTCGCGACGCTGGCCCTGTTCCAACATCGCGCGCAGGTCATTGACAGCGCGCTCATCCGGTGAGGCGACATATCCGCGGCTTTTGATAATCTGCGCCCGTGCAGTGGCCGCTTTTGGGGAAATTTGTACCAGTTTCGATGGGGGCAGATCGGAACCGCTGTCCAGCCCGGCTGCGCTGTATTCCCGCTGCTCGGTCTTTTGCACCGGGGCCGAACGCTGGCCGCGTGCCTGACGGATCAGGTCCTGCGCGTCGATTGGCAGCTCGGTCAGAAGATGTTCGGGGAAGCGTTCGGCCAATGAGGGGTCGATGCTTGGCGCGGCTTCTCCGACGCGCATAAGCTGAAGCGAATGGTACAGGAACAGCAGCGGATCGCGGTCGGCGTAATACGCACAGGCCGCGCGGTTGACCTGCGCGGTTTCGATGGGGCTTTGGCTGTAGGTCGGTTCCAACAGGTCCCGCCGCATATCGGCCTTATGGGTCAGTTGACCTTCGGTGGCGGCGTCCATCAGCCAGGATTGCAGACCAAGATCCGCGACGATTGTGCCTGCTTCGTCGCTGAGGTCGCCCAGCCCAAGCGCCGGTGCGACGATGCCGTTCAGATTGTCGGCGTTTATCTCGCTAAGAACCATGCCGTAATTGGCAATGCCGCGCAGATGCACGGGCAGGCGCGATGTGACGGCCCGGTTTACGATGCCTGCAGCAATCGGGTCATTCTCGTCTTCGGAGACTTCGGCCAATCGGCCCTCGGTCTGCACCTCGTCAATCAACAGCCGCAATTTCAACGGGTTGCCCTGACAGCGCAAAATGATCTGATCGCGGAATTCCTCGGGGATTCCGGCCTCATCCAGCGTTTGATTGACCAACTCGTCCTCGATCTGGTCGAGCTTGATGTATTCGCCCCGTCTTGGGTGATCATCGCCGAAAATCGGCCCGCGACCGGCAGAGATGATCGATACTTCGATCTGTTCCTTTTCCACAAAACGGTCCAGATCGCTCATCAGGTTGTTCACGAAAGTAGCGCCCTGACCATCCAGAACTTCAAGCGTATCCAGCAGGATAACCAGGCGCAGACCGGCATCAGCCACCGCATTGATCATCGCCCGGATCAACTGACGCGGTGTAAGGTCCGAGCTTTCGTAGATCTCTCGGGTGACCTGTTCGGAATATCGCAGCCGCAAATTGCGGAGTTCGGGGGCCGCTTGGGGTATTGCGGTACCGATCTGACGCGAGATCTCTTCAAAGATTGGACCGGTCTGCAATGAGGGCTGATCGAAATCCAGCCGGATCAGGATGACGTCTTCGCGTTCGCTTGTAATCTGGATGATGCGTTCCAGAAGGTAGGATTTTCCGATTCCGTACTGACCTTCGATATGCAGGGTTTTCAAAGGGGCATGGCGCAACGGATGGTCGATCCAGCGTTGAATCATGTCGATTTCGCTGACTCGCCCCACGAATTTCTCACCCAGGCGCTCTTTTGATCGGCGCTCGCGTCTGAGCAGGTTCAATCGGCTGCGCAGCCTGAACAGGCGGTCATATCCCGGCGCTTTTTGGCCTGCACGCTCTAACGTGACAAGGTGCTGCGACAGGTTTTGTTCATCTGTTTCCGCCTCGATAAGGTGATCCAGAGCGCTCGGTGCGAAACCTTCTCGTCCCGACAGAGCCTGCACGATCTCGGTCTGCGTTGCCGCCGAGTCGAACTCTTCGATCCCGGATAATTCGCGATGTCGTGCAGTCAGGCGCAGTATCCATTTCGTAGAGCTGCCCGACTTATCAACATGGCTCAACTCGCGCAGGGATGACATCAGCCGGGCCCGTAGCACCCGGTTGCGGTACTCATCTTCGCTCAGCACCTCGCGCATAAGCTGCCGTGGTTCAAATGCCCCTCGAAGGGCGGCGGCGCGCAGCAGGCGCGAACGAAGTTCTTCCTGCGCCTGGTTCATTCTTCTATCTCCAGAAAGCGTTTGGCCTCTTGGCGAACACGGGTGACAACGGTTTCCAGATGTTCACCATCGAATTCACCTGTGTTGTCAGGGCTCAACCCGGCCAGAGCAGAGTCCACCATTGCCCGTCGAGCAGCCGGTGTCAGCTCTTTTGCCGGGTCAAGCGAAGTGATCATGCTGTTAATTGTAGCCTCAACATCGCTACGTGTGAATGGTCCCAGCTCTTCCACCAATAGGCCGCTGCGCTGCGCGCCGTCGACCGCGCCGACATTGGCAAAACGCAGGGGCGACAGGCGATAGGTCTCATAGCCTGCGAGGATCAGGCGCAGGTTCTCGGATGTGGGCAAGCATTTGGCGATGTGCTCGAACTGTACCTGGGCACGTGGTGAGAGCCCTTCGGGCGGGTTGTCGAAATAGATCCACCATGTTTGCCCTGCGGTTTGGGCGGCCAGGTCCATGTCCGCAATCAGGGTCTCCGCGCGGCTGCCCTCGAATGCAACATCGGTGGTCTGGGCGGCGGTTGTTCCAGCAGCAGCGTCTGGCGAGGCGACGGTCCCGTTGGCCTTCTCGGCCAGATCTGCAAGTAAATCGTCCGTATTCAGGGTCGGCCCCAAACGGATGCAACGATGTTGCGGCGCGGCGTTAGGTGCTTCTTGCATCAGCAGATAGGATTCCAGCATGTCATAGCTGAAACCGAGACCGCGAATAGACGTCGTATCCTCGCGCCTGATCCAGATCCCACGCAGTTTGGATTTGGGATGATCCAGCATATGGGCAAGCCCGGTTACGAATTGGTTGCGGCCGATGATGATGGTTCCGTCAATGTCGCGGCTCAGCGACCACATGTCCCGCTGGTTCGAGTTTTTGCTGATCAGATCTTGGAAGTCGGGGTCATCGTGGAACTGCTCGAAAGGGACAAGCCGTTTGGTCGTCTCCCATTTGCCCTGGTGGATGCCCAGAAACCTGAACTGGCTGTCAAAACCTGGGCCACCCGATGACCCGCCGGATGTGTCGATGTCATGAGGGAACCGCTTGGCGCCAGGTTCTCGGTGCACTTTGCCGGGCATGAACCCCTTGGTGACACCTTCGGGGTAGTGGACCAATGTGAACAGGTCTGCACCCTCAAAATCGGGGGGATCGCCGGTCACATCGACACTGCCATAGGTATGCCCCAGCGGCAGGAATATCCGCAGCAGCGCGATATCCACCTCATCGCCCGGCGGCAGGTTCCCGGCCTTTTCACTGTCGTGATAGGGCCAGAGCTTTACGCATTTTGCCCGGTACCGCTTTTCGTCCGAGGCCAGTATTTCAAGCCGAGGGTCGACCCCGGCGGGCACGGCGTTTAGCGGGTCCAGAACATGGGCTGCGGTCAGCACCAGGTTTGGGGCCACAAACGCGCCGGATCCTTCGAATGTGTTTTTGATCCAGATCTGACAGCGAAAGCTTTCCGCGCGCGGGGCAAAATCGCCCAATGCGGCAAAGTCGAACGAATTATTCGCCGGTGTGCCGATCAGGGTGCCGTCAAACCGAGCGATGTTTTCGGCAAAAATCAGGTTACGGTCGCGCGGCACAGGGTCGGCGCCGCGCGCGCGCAGAAAATTGAGGAACTGTTTGACCTTCGCAGCGTCGACCAGAATTTCCAGCAAGACATCGGCAAGCGTTTCGCCGATATCTTCGTCTACACTTTCCTCGACGGCTTCATAATTCACCGGGTCATCAGGGTCGGGAAACAGCGCAGTCAAAGCATGACGCACAATCGGTTCATGCTTTCGGATTGCAATCCGGATATGCGCTGCATTCACCATCCGTGGCTTATCCCATGCCCAAATAGGCGCTGAGGGCCGGTTTGTCCGACAATGCGGTGTCCAGCCCCGAGGTCGGGGCGTCTTCGCCAACCATGGCCTCGGCCCCACCATCGCTTTCGGCGATGCGTTTGCGGGCCCCACGGCGATAGCTGAGCCAGATGATCTCATTGGCGTAATCGGCCATGTCAGGGGTAACCTCTCCGGCGGCGGTGCTGTCTGTTCCCGCAAGATGCGAGACCAGAATGTTCAATGTTGGGGTCGCATTCGGATCGGGTGCCGCCGGGCTTTCGGCGCCTGTGGGTAGCGGCGCGTCCAGGACCGCCTGAGCGTTGATGATGCCCGCGCCAAGATCGGTGGCCCCGTTCCAGACGGCTGGCTTGTTCATCCCGTGTTTGGCACAGTGCAACCACATCGCCTGAACGGTTGTTCCTGCATTCTGGGCCTTTTGCAACAGCGCCGCCCGACCGCCGTGATGCGCGACCCAAAGTGCAGCGACACCGCCTGTCATCGAGGTGGCAAGCGTGGTGCCCTGGCTGGCGCGGATACCCGAGTTTGGGTCGGTCGCCTTGTTCTTGGCCGCGCCCCAAACGTTTTCGCCATAGGCCGAAAAGCTGACCTCGGGGCCACGCCCAGTTTTGCGCCAGGGGCGTCTGTCGGGCTGCAGTGCAGCGACCGCTGTGCAGATTTCCAGTGATGCATAGGCGGCGGGAAAGACCACGTTCGGATAACAGTTGCCCGCGGCGCAGACGATGACCAGTCCGGCCTGTACCGCATTGCGCAGCGCCTGTTCGGTTGAAGAGACCCGCACCGGCCCGCCAAGCGCCATCACGATGACATCGGCGTTTTGGTTGACCGCATGAGAGATTGCCGCAGGAATACGCAGCTGTGTCATGTCGATCACCGATTTGATCGCCCGGATTGGCAGAACCTTGGCCGCAGGGGCCGTACCGGTTATCGCCCCCGGCGAGGTGGTATCGCCATTCATATCGGCCCCGCCCCGCGATCCGACGACCGAGGTGACAAGCGTGCCATGACCAGGATGTTTAAGGACGCCGCCTGAAAACCGGTCACGCGCATCCCCGTTCCCTTCGACAAAATTCCACATGCCGTTGGTTTCAATCACGCCCGCCAGTTCGCTATGGTCGGAATAGCCCGTGTCGATCACCGCGACCTTGCTGCCCTGACCCCGGGTGTGCTGCCAGGCCAGCGGTGTCTTGATCCGTTTGTGGTGCCAGCCATAGGGCCGAGAGTTGTCGCGCTTGGTTTCGCAGAAACTGAGAAAGCTTTCCGTACCCACATGTGCAGCCCCGTACAGGCTGTCTGGCAAGACCGGGTTGGCCTCGGCTACGTCCAGCGCCATACGGAGGGCACGGCCAAATGCAAAAACCTCACGCTCTTGGCCTTTTGGATCGATCTCGGGGAATTCAACAAAGAAAAATCGATCCGCATCTGCGTCGAAGACCGCTTGGGTACTGGTGGCAACATCAGGAAGTGCACTACCCACACGTTCTTGAATAGCCGACAACGATTGCGGTGTATCCGAGACCACTTCAATGACTAGCGGATCGCCGTCGAGCGAGACATCGGACCTTGTTAGGGCGTCATATTCCTGCATGGCAAATATCCTTATACAAAAGCAAAAGATGGTGGGGCGCATGGGCCAACGCCGTAAGCGCCAGCGCGGTCAGCAACAGGGTGAATGCGCTGGCGCGGGGGTCGGGGCGAAGAACGGCGCGCTCCGACAGGATGATCACTGTCAAAAAGATCATGACGGCAAAGTCGTGGGTCCCCAGCATGACAAGCATCATCGGCAAGCAAGAGGTGATGCAATCGCGCGCATAGGTCAGCCCAAAGATCAGCACATCGCGGTCGGCACTTGGACCAAAGGCGGCCAGGACCGGACGGCTGTGGCATTTCCTTAATGCGCTGCGTTTTTGCGGGCTGAACTGCCATGCTGCGGCGCACAGGCAAGCCAACGGTGCAAACACGGTTTGGTGCAGAACCGGCGCCAGAAGAAACGCAGCAAGCGCGCCTGCGACCAGCCAGGCCAACAGATATGGCAGAACAAACAGAAGTGCCGCGCGTGATCTTCGATCTGCGAAGCTGCGCTCGCGGACATGTGCGATCTGCGGAACAAGCGTTGGAAGCATCATCGCCAGAACCATCGCCGGCCAATGCAATGAGGGCGCGGGCACCAAAGCAAGCCAAAGCCATGCAAGCGCGGCCACGCCAAGTGTCGTGCGTATTTCGATATCGGCCCGTCCAAACAGGCGAGGGCGATCTATTCCGGTAGCCGACGCCATGGGCGATCAGTCGAAATAAAGGTTTATGCGGCCGATCTCAATGTCTGGCTGCTGTTCTGTTGGGGCGATCTGTTCCAACCCTGGTACTTGGCCAAAGGCCTCGCTGTCATCAAACATCCGTTGAAACCGGATTTGCAACCTGTTGGCGTCGCCTTGGCTCAGCCCCAGTGCAAAGGCCAGCTTTGTGATCTCGTAAGTCACTGCAAGGCCGTTGCCGCCATGTGGGCCGTCCGGGTTGCTTGCCTGTTCAAGGCCAAACGGCGACAAGGTGCCGATAATTGCTGGCGGCAAAGCGTCATCCGGAAGATCCAGCATGACGCGGTAAGATCCGGGCATGCCACGGCCCTTGATCCCCTCAAGATGCAGGTGAACGCGCCGGGTGGTGCCGGGGGCCTCGGCGCCGGAAATCAACGCGACTGAAGTGTCGAGCTTTACGCCGGCAGTGGTCATTGCACCACGCAACTTGACCGGAGCTTCGCTTGCGCCGGCAAGCTCGGGTTCCTTGCCTGCCATGACGAACTCCTCTGCTGGAATGGCGGGTTCTACTGCTGGTGGAACGCCGTCATATTGAAACCCGTGCAGGACGCTTGTGCTGTCCAGCATTTCTTCGCTGTTGAAGGTGAATGCCGCGCCATCGCCATCATGCATCGAGAATGTTTGGCCTGTGCGCCACAGTGGCGAGGGTGGGGCGACATGGCTCGGGTCGGCGTTGCGCCAGACTTCCCATAGCCGATCAATGTTGCAATGGTGCAGCCAGAAAATCGGATCAAAGGCCGCAGTGGCCGGATTTGCCATAAAACCGCCAGAGCCCCCAATCCAAACGTGTATATCGTTATGGGGCGTGCTTTCCAATGCGCCATTGTCCCCACCGCCGGGGTGAAACCCGGTTTGCGGGCCACCAAACCCTGATGAGAAGCCGGGCGTATCATTGGTGAAATCTTCATGATCCAACGCATCCAGCGACACCACGTCGTCCGGAAATCCGAAATCTCCATTCACCACTACACGTCGGCGGGAAAACAGGAAGTTGCGCGTGCCGTCTGACTTGGTCGGCTCACGGAACGCCACAGGAAGGCGGCGCGCATTCGGGTTTTCTGACAGGGGTTGGGAATAGTCCCAATAAGGCAGCGCCCAATCTTGCGGCCCGCCCAGATCGGCGACGGCTTTGCCGACGACGGCCTCAAATGCGGTGATATATCCGCGGTGCCAGGGCAGGAAGAACCAGCTTTGGTGCTGGCATTGGTTCCAGAATTGTCCGGAACCGGGAATGTTCGGAAAATTCTGCGGCTGCCCATGAACTGCGCCCATGAAAAACCACGATGTCGGGTCTTCCAGATCTCGGTCCCAGAGAGCTTCGACAGCACGCTCATACCAGATCAGAGTTTCGTCGTTGGCTGGCAGGGTCCAAACGTTTTTGCGGATTCTTGTGGCCATAACAATACCTCAAACTGCAAATAAATCTTGGAATCTAATAATGCGCCGAGTGTAACACTTGCGTGGTTTTATGTTAACCAAAATGAATCCAAGCCATAGCAGGGTAGGCCTAGACAGGTGTTGACAGTGCCGATGTGCGTTTCCCAGATAAGGTGATTTCAGAGTGACGCGCGGCCTTTCGCTTGCATTCTAAGTCAGAGGCGCCAGTTACTGTTTATTTGTGAATTGGACGGCCGCAGCTGCAGTGGGCACACTTGCCGAGTACCCGAAAACAAGGGTGAATTCGAGTAGCTGTGAAATAATTCTTGCAACCGGTTGCAAAGAGAATCATTGTGGTGTCGAAAAAAGGGATTCGGGGGCGCGGGATGCTAAAAGTAGGATTGCTGGGGGCTGGGCGCATTGGGCGTGTTCACGCGCAGGCTATTGCGGCGCATCCTTACAGTGAACTGAGCGCAGTGTCTGATGCACTGCCCGAAGCTTCGGCGCGTTTGGCTGAGGAATTCGGGGCCAATGCGCGACAGTCACAAGAGATTATTTCCGATCCTTCGATAAATGCAGTGCTGATCGCCACGCCGACGGATACGCATTCCGACCTGATCGAAGCGGCCACCCAAGCCGGGAAAGCGGTATTGTGCGAGAAGCCGGTTGATTTGAGCCTTGAGCGGGCTTTTGCCTGTCAATCCGTTGCAAAAGCCACCGGCCAACCTGTCATGGTCGGTTTCAATCGTCGATTCGACCCGAATTTTGCTGCTTTGAAGGCTGCGTTTGAGGCTGGTGAGGTCGGCAAGGCCGAGTTGTTGTCCATTACATCTTTCGACCCAGCGCCGCCACCGGTGAGCTATGTCAAAGTATCAGGAGGGCTGTTTCGGGACATGATGATTCATGATTTCGACATGGCGAACTTCCTGATGGGTGACCTGCCGGAAGTAATCTCGGCAGTGGGCACATCGGTTGTTGACCCCGAAATCGGTGCCGCAGGTGATGTGGACACGGCGGTCGTGACAATGACTTATGCAGATGGCCGGATCGCTGTGATCAAAAACTCTCGGCGTGCGGCTTATGGGTATGATCAGAGGGTTGAACTGCTGGGATCAGAAGGGATGCTTCAGGCGCAAAATATCCTTGAAAACTCAGTGGTTAAGTCAACTTCGAATGGCGTGACCGGTGCCAAGCCGACTTACTTTTTCCTTGAACGCTACATGTCTGCCTATCGCGCAGAATGGGATGCATTCGTTAGGTCAGTAAATTCTGGATCAGGGGTGCCTGTAACTCTGGACGACGGTGTCGCCGCGCTTGCTATGGCCGAGGCCGCAACCCGTTCTGCGCAGTCCGGACAGCCGATGGTTTTGGCCAAAGTTTTGAAACCGGTTGCAAAATGATCGGATATGCGGAAACTTGGGGCAGCTTCGCCCCGGATCGGGGCGAAGAAGATTCGGTTTAGTCGGAAGATTGGGGCCAAGACCCCAACACACTGTTCAAACGGGAGGAGAAACCATATGAATAATTTCTTTAAAGGCGCACTGGCAGCTGGTGCACTGGCGATGGCCACGCCTGCATTCGCGCAGGAGATCGTCGTTGTGTCTCATGGTCAGGCCAATGACGCCTTCTGGAACGTCGTGAAAAACGGCGTTGAGCAAGCGGGCAAGGATGTTGGCGTGAACGTGGAATACCGCGCACCCGAGACCTTTGACATGGTTGCGATGTCACAGCTGATCGACGCCGCCGTGAACCAGGAACCGGACGGGTTGATTGTCTCGATCCCGGATGCCGATGCGCTTGGCCCGTCAATCGAACGTGCTGTTGCTGCCGGAATTCCGGTGATCTCGATCAACTCGGGTTCGGACGTGTCCAAACAGCTGGGCGCATTGCTGCATGTCGGTCAGGACGAGTTTGATGCGGGCAAGGCCGCAGGCGAAAAGCTGGCTTCGATGGGCGGCGCGAATGCGATCTGTGTGAACCACGAAGTCGGAAACGTGGCGCTTGACCTGCGTTGCGCCGGTTTTGCCGAAGGCTTTGGTGGCAGCGTCGAAGTTCTGCCGACCTCGAACGATCCTTCGGAAATCGAAGCGAAGGTCTCGGCCGCTCTGGCCGCGAATGACGCTGTCGACACAGTCATGGCGCTGGGTGCAAGTTCGGCTGGTGAACCCACGGTAGCGGCTGTGAAGGCATCGGGCCGTGATGTGAACGTGGCCTCGTTCGACCTGTCTGCGAACTTCCTGCAGTCCATCGCCGATGGAGATGCGGCATTTGCCATTGACCAGCAGCAGTATCTGCAGGGCTATCTGTCTGTGAACTTCATGGGCCTGCATGCCAAATACGGTCTGATGCCAGGTGGCAACGTGCCATCGGGTCCGAACCTGATCACACAGGACAAGGCAGCCCAGGTTATCGACCTGTCGGCTCAGGGTATCCGCTGATCCGTTTGGGACAGTGAAAAACAGAAACGGCGCCAGGTGCGCCGTTTCAACCGAATTGGGAGGGAAACATGAGTGAGTCAGCGCCCGTCACTACGGACGAACGCGTAAAGAAAGAACCGTTTCTGACCAAGCTGATGAAACGTCCAGAGCTTGGTGCCATGGCCGGTGTGGTCCTGGTGGTCATTTTCTTCGCGCTCACGGCAGACGATTCCATGTTCACGCTGGCTGGAGTTATGAACTTCATGACGCCCGCGGCACAGTTGGGTATCCTGGCTATCGGAGCGGCGCTGCTGATGATCGGGGGTGAGTTTGACCTGTCGATCGGTTCGATGGTTGCCTTTGCAGGCCTGTTCTTTGGTGTCTGCGTGGTGACTTGGCAGTTACCTCTGATCATTGCGATCCCAATGACATTTGTTTTTGCGGCCTTTGTTGGGGCGGTGAACGGCAATATCGTCATACGGTCGGGTTTGCCTTCTTTTATTGTAACTCTGGCCTTCCTTTTCATTCTGCGCGGTCTCTCACTGGTGGGTCTCAAAGCAGCCACTGGGGGGTCAACCCAGCTGCGTGGCGTGCGCGATGTAGTCGAAAACGACTGGCTGGCCCCGTTCTTCTCGGGCGAAGCTTTTGCCGGTTTGTTTGCCTGGCTGGCTGCAAACGGATTGATCGACACATTCAAAAACGGGGCGCCGAAAGTACCGGGCATTCCGGTCGAGATTTTGTGGTTTATCGTTCTGGCCCTAGCGGCGACCTATGTTTTGCTGCGGACCCCAGCTGGAAACTGGATTTTTGCCGCCGGTGGCGACAGTAATGCGGCGTCGAATTCTGGTGTGCCGGTGAGCCGTATCAAAGTGTCTTTGTTCATGCTAACCGCCTGCTGCGCGGCGCTGGTTGCAATCATCACCGTGATCGACGCAGGATCGACCGATGCGCGCCGTGGCTTCCAGAAAGAGTTTGAGGCCATCATTGCGGCGGTGATCGGGGGCTGTCTGCTGACCGGCGGCTATGGATCGGCCATCGGGGCGTTCTTTGGCGCGATCATCTTTGGCATGGTGGTCATCGGGCTGACTTACACGGATTTCGATCAGGACTGGTTCCAGGTGTTCCTGGGCGCAATGCTTCTGATCGCGGTATTGTTCAACAACGCCATCCGCAAACGCGTAACCGGGGAGCGCTGATATGACTGAAGACAGCAAGTTCCATCACGGGGATGCGGTAAAGGATGTCGCGCCGATCGTGCAAATGAAGAATATCGAAAAGCACTTTGGTAACATTATTGCCCTGGCAGGCGTCAGCTTTGACGTCAGGCCTGGCGAATGCCACTGCCTGCTGGGCGACAACGGTGCCGGAAAGTCGACCTTCATCAAGACCATGTCCGGAGTTCACAAACCCACCAAGGGCGAGATCTTTTTCGAAGGCAAACCGCTGCAGTTTGACACGCCACGCGATGCGATGGAGGCGGGCATTGCGACCGTGTTTCAGGATCTGGCGATGATCCCGCTGATGAGTGTGACGCGGAATTTCTTCATGGGTCGCGAACCGACTAAGGGCAAGGGATTGCTGAAACGGTTCGATATCGACCAGGCCAATGAGGTCTGTATGGCCGAGATGCGCAAGATGGGTATCAATCTGCGCGGGCCGGATCAGGCCGTTGGAACCCTGTCAGGGGGCGAGCGTCAGACGGTTGCCATTGCCCGGGCGGTTTACTTCGGGGCCAAGGTTTTGATCCTTGATGAGCCGACCTCGGCACTTGGGGTACGTCAGACATCGAATGTTTTGGCAACCATCGACAAGGTGCGTAATCAGGGCGTGGGTGTGGTGTTTATCAGCCATAACGTGCGCCATGCGCTGGCAGTGGGTGATCGCTTTACCGTGCTCAATCGTGGCAAGACGCTGGGCACGGCCACACGTGGAGAGATCACACCCGAGGAATTGCAGGACCTGATGGCCGGAGGTCAGGAAATGGCCCAGCTGGAAGGCTCTTTGGGCGGAACGGTTTAACCGTTCCCCCGTCTGGGCCACAGGCCCGCTAATTTCGAAATTGCAGGAATGGCCGAGATGGCCTTGTGTTGAAAGGTATCACTATGGGCAACACAGTCCGACTGACCGCAGCGCAAGCTTTGGTGCGCTATCTGGGCGCGCAGATGAACGAAGCGGGCGAGCCCTTTATCGCCGGTGTCTGGGCCATTTTTGGCCATGGCAATGTGGCCGGGCTGGGCGAAGCGCTGCACGGCGCGAAAGACAGCCTGCCAACCTATCGCGGGCAAAATGAACAGACAATGGCACATTGCGCGATTGCCTATGCCAAGCAGACGCGGCGGATGCGGGCGATGGCGGTGACCTCATCCATTGGACCGGGGGCGACCAATATGGTCACCGCGGCGGCGTTGGCGCATGTGAATAGGTTGCCGGTTCTGATTATCCCCGGCGATGTGTTTGCCACCCGCGGGCCTGACCCTGTGTTGCAACAGATCGAAAGCTTTGGTGATGGTACGGTTAGTGCCAATGACTGTTTTCGCCCGGTCAGCCGGTACTATGATCGCATCTCGCGGCCTGAACATCTGTTGACGGCCTTGCCTCGTGCCTTTCGCACCATGACCGATCCGGCCGATTGCGGGCCTGTGACGTTGGCCTTTTGCCAGGATGTTCAGGCCGAAGCCTATGACTATCCCGAGAGTTTCTTCGAGCCGAGGGTCTGGTATCAGCGCCGCATTCGCCCGGATGAGGCGGAGTTGGCCCGTGCGGTGGCTGCGATCAGATCAGCCAAACGTCCCGTTATCGTTTCCGGAGGTGGCGTGCATTACTCCGGAGCGACGGATGTGCTGCAGAGCTTTGTGGAATCCCACAATATCCCGATCACCGAGACGCAGGCCGGGAAATCGGCGCTGGCCTGGGATCATCCGTTGAACCTTGGCCCGGTTGGTGTAACCGGTGGTGAACCGGCCAACGCCACCTGCGCCGAGGCCGATCTGGTGCTTGCTGTTGGGACGCGGTTGCAGGACTTTACCACCGGGTCCTGGGGGCTGTTTTCCAATCCGAACCGCGAGATGATCTGCCTGAACACAGCCGCCTATGACGTCGAAAAACACGGCGCATTGCCGCTGCAAAGCGATGCGCGTGTCGGGTTAGAAGAACTTGGCGAAGCCTTGCACGGCTTCCGGGCCGACCCGGTGGCGGACACGCTGAAGGCAGATTGGTTTGGCAAGGTGGATGCACTGACCGACGCGCCCGGTGATGGAAACGCGTTGCCTACGGATATGCAGGTGGTGGGTGCAGTGCAACGCGCCTCGGACAATAACACGGTAGTCATGTGCGCCGCGGGCACGATGCCAGGTGAGCTGCACAAGCTGTGGAAAGCACCCCGCCCAGGTGCCTATCACATGGAATACGGATTCAGTTGCATGGGCTATGAAATCGCCGGTGCAATGGGCATCAAGATGGCCCAGCCTGATCGCGACGTCATCTGCTTTACCGGTGACGGCACCTATATGATGGCGAACTCCGAAATGGCGACGGCAGCGATGATGGGCATCTCCTTTACTGTCGTCGTGACCGACAATCGTGGGTTTGGCTGCATCAACCGCCTGCAAATGGGCACCGGCGGGGCCGAGTTTAACAATCTGCTGGATCATGCGGTGCACGAAACGCCCTCGGCCATAGACTTCGCTGCGCATGCGGCGGCGATGGGGGCGACCTCGGTCAAGGTGGGCTCGATCGTTGAGCTGGAGCAGGCATTGGCCAAACGTGGCGAAGTCACCGGCCCCTATGTGGTCGTCATAGACACCGATCCGTACCCGTCGACCGAATATGGCGGCACCTGGTGGGAAGTGGCCGTGCCCGAGGTCAGCATCCGCCCGGAAGTGAATGAAAAGCGCGCTGCCTATGAGGTTGCCATCAAAGAAAGAAACACGAAATGAGCGTGAAGATCGGCATCTCTCCGATTGCCTGGCAGAACGATGATCTGCCGGACCTGACCGCGGCTTACACGATGGAACAGGCCCTGAAAGAGGCGCGCGAGATCGGCTATACCGGCGTCGAACGCGGTCAGCGGATGCCCGGCGATACCGAAGGTCTGCGCGCCTATCTCGACACCAATGATATCGTCCTGTGTGGCGGTTGGTGTTCTGGGGCTTCTCTGGTTAACGATTTTGCCACCGAGCGCGAGGCCGTGCGCGCGCAGGTCGAACAATTCGTAGCGCTCGACAGCCCGTGCATCGTCTATGCCGAATGTTCGAACACCGTGCAGGGGCAGATCGGGGTCGCGGTTAATGACCGGGTGAAACTGTCCCGGGATGAGGTGTTGGCCTATGCCGCCAAAATCACCGAGCTGGCCAAATGGATGGCTGATCAGGGCATGCCGATGGCCTATCACCACCACATGGGCACGATTATCGAAAGCGAAGAGGATGTGAACTGGTTGATGGAAGGGTCGGGCCCCGAGGTTGGCTTGTGCTTTGATACCGGCCACTTGCTGTTTGGTGGGGGCAATGTAATGGCGACGCTCAATCGGTGGGGCGACCGGGTGCGCCATGTGCATTTCAAGGACATCCGCCCGGCCGTTGTCCAGGATGTGCGCGAGAATAACCGCAGTTTCCTGGATGCTGTCGTCGCGGGCGCGTTCACCGTGCCTGGCGATGGTTGCATTGATTTTCAAGCCGTGGCGAATGCGTTGAAATCTATGGGTTATAGCGGCTGGATCGTGGTCGAGGCCGAACAGGACCCCGCCAAGGCCCCACCCCAAGAGTATTCCAAGATGGGTTACGACCACATTGTCGATGTCTGCGCTCAGGCAAGATTGGAGATCACCAACTAACAAACCGCCCCAAGGGGCAACACCAAGGCCATGAAGAAGGAGAAAATCATGGTAAGTCAAAGAATTGGATATGTCGGGTATTTTGACCGGGAATCCTGTGATCTGGACGAATTCAAGGTGTTGACCTCTCGGAAACTGACCTCGGACATGGTTCCGCAGGCCGCGATGATCGAAAAGAACGTCCCCGTCTATGACATGAATGCCCTGCGTCCCGCGCTGGAAGATACAGGGCAACGGCGCGCTTTGATGGCGGAATGGGGCCATGTGCTGAACCAATCCGCCGGGGTGATCGCGCTGAAATGGGCCTATCAGGATCTGTCGGTGATCGACCGGGCGACCGAGGTTTTTCGGCAGATCATCGACGAGGAACGCCAAAGCGGCGAAGGCGAGGGTGATCATTTTGCCGCCTCGGGAGCGAATGACCGGATCTGGAATGCGCTGCAAAAGCACTGCCTGCGCGATCCGGAAGGTTTCTCAAAATACTTCGGCAACGCTGCTGTTGCCACCGTCTGCGAGGCATGGCTGGGGCCGAACTATCAGGTCACGGCTCAGGTCAATCAGGTCCGCCCCGGCGGCAAGGCACAGCAGGCGCATAGGGACTACCATCTGGGCTTTCAGACCGCTGAAAGCGCTGCCCGGTATCCGGTGCATGCACATCTGCTGACGGCGGCGCTGACCTTGCAGGGGGCAGTGGCCCATTGTGACATGCCGGTGGAAAGCGGGCCCACCAAACTGTTGCCGTTTTCACAGCTATATCCAGCCGGATATATTGGCTTTCACGACCCCGCGCACAGGGACTACTTTGAGAAGAGCTATATTCAGGTGCCGTTGAACAAAGGCGACGCGGTGTTCTTCAACCCCGCACTGTTTCACTCGGCCGGCGAGAACCGCAGCACGGATATCGACCGTATGGCGAACTTGTTGCAGATCTCATCCGCTTTTGGTCGTGCGATGGAGGCCATCGACCGCCGGTCCATGGCGCTGGCCATGCTGCCGTCACTGGTGGCCCTGAAGCAAAGCGGCGAGCTGACTGGGTCCGAGCTGGACGCGGCCATCGCGGCGACGGCCGAAGGCTATCCGTTTCCGACAAATCTGGACACAGATCCCCCGATTGGCGGCAATGCTCCGGAAAGCCAGGCGGATATCTTGCGGCGTGCGGTCGCCGAAGAATGGACGCCAGAGCAACTGACCTCGGCACTTTCGGCGTTGAAAACCCGACAATCCGCCTGACGTTACGAACCGGGCCGGTGCGCCCAGAAAGGAGGCCCCATGGCCAACCTGCTCAGGAAACCACGCGGCCCCTATGGCAAGGTGCATGACATCACCCCTGCCTCTGCGGGATGGCGCTATGTCGGGTTCGGTCTTTACCACCTACGCGCAGGCGACAGGGCGACCGAAGAAACCGGTGACAATGAGGTCATACTGGTCATGGTCGAGGGCAAGGCGCATATCACCGGGGCCGGGCAGGATTGGGGTGTGCTGGGTGACCGCATGGATGTCTTTGAAAAGACGCCGCCGCATTGTCTGTACCTGCCCAACGGAACCGATTGGCAGGCCGTGGCGGAAACCGATTGTGTTGTGGCCGTGTGTTCGGCCCCCGGCACAGGTGGCCACCCGGCGCGACGGATCGGGCCGGGTGGCATCACACTGACCGAACGCGGGAAGGGTGTGAATACCCGCTATATCAACAATATCGCGATGGAGGCCGAAGACGTCGCTGACAGCCTGCTGGTGACCGAGGTCTTCACGCCCAATGGCCACTGGTCCTCCTACCCCAGCCATCGCCATGATGAGGATGACTTTCCTCGCATAACCTATCTGGAAGAGACCTATTACCACCGTCTGAACCCCTCGAACGGGTTCGGCATTCAAAGAGTCTATACCGATGATGGCGATCTGGACGAGGCTATGGCTGTGTCGGATGGCGATGTCGTGATCGTCCCGCGCGGGCATCATCCCTGCGGTGCGCCCTATGGGTTTGAGATGTACTACCTGAACGTCATGGCCGGCCCATTGCGGAAATGGCGCTTTGTTGCCGCCCCCGAAGTTGAATGGATCATGGAGCGTGACGCATGAGCGCGAATTTTGCGAATTATCCCGGTCTTGCGGGAAAAACAGTTTTTATCACCGGCGGGGCCGGTGGGATCGGCGCCGAAACGGTTCGCGCCTTTGCCGCCCAGGGGGCCAGGGTCGGGTTTGTTGATCTGAACGCAGATGCGGGCCAAGCGCTGCTGGCAGAACTGGATGGGCAGCATGCCTTTGCCCAATGCGATTTGCGCGACATTGAGGCATTGCAGGCCGCCTTCGAGCGGCTTGTCGCCGCGCTGGGCGAGGCGGATGTTCTGGTCAACAACGCTGCCCATGACGAACGCCACGACTGGCGCGAGGTAACGCCGGAGTATTGGGATGACCGAATGGCAACCAATATCCGCCATATGTTCTTTGCCATCCAGTCGGTGGCCCCGGGCATGATCGCTAAGGGCAAGGGGGCCATCGTCAACCTAGGCTCGAATTCCTGGTGGGAATGCGGGGCGGGGTTCCCGGCCTATGCCACCGCCAAATCTGCCGTTCATGGCCTGACCCGCACCATGGCGCGCGAGCTGGGCGACCATCGCATCAGGGTGAACACGGTAGTTCCGGGCTGGATCATGACGGAGAGGCAAAAAGAGTTATGGGTGACACCCGAGGCGCTGGCCAAGCAGGTGGATCGTCAATGTCTGCCGGACCCGATTGAGCCGGTCTATGTGGCGCGCATGGTCCTGTTTCTGGCCTCGGACGACGCGGCCATGTGCAGCGCGGGGAACTTCATGGTCGAAGGCGGCTCGATCTGAGGTGATGCCGCTTGGCGATGCGCTCCCGGTCGACTGGTAGCATGACGACCTAGCGCTGCGGCGGGGCGCCAAAGGCACGGATCACGGTGCGGGCAGCAGCCTCAACCGGGTCGTGCGTTTCCTTCAGGATCGTGACGCGGTCAAACCGTTCAGGATCACGATTGACGGCTTCACGCATGGCATTTCCGAATGCCATACGCAGCTCGGTTCCTATGTTGAACTTGCAGATCGAGGTCTCGCGCGCCAGCTTCATACGCTGCTCTACCGGCACACCGGACCCGCCATGAATGACCAAAGGCACTTCGGTCACGGCATCGATTTCGGCGATACGCGCCTCATCCAGGCCACCTTCTTTGTTTTGCTGCAAGTGAACATTGCCAACCGAAATCGCCATCGCGTCGACGCCGCTTTCGCGTGCAAACTTCGCGGCTTCCTCGGGGTCGGTGCCATTTGAGCCTTCGCCACCGGAATACCCCACAAAGCCGATCTCCCCCTCGCATGAAATCCCTGCTGCATGGGCCATTTCGGCAATGGCCGCGGTCTCATCGATGTTTTGCTGCAGTGGCTTGCGCGACCCGTCGAACATCAGCGAGGTAAAGCCGCTGTCCAACGCGATTTTGCAGTCCTCGAACGTGTACCCATGGTCCAGGTGGGCGACGACGGGGACAGAGGCGTTT
The DNA here is from genome assembly GCF_059609905.1 of Ruegeria sp. YTSA226. Lineage (NCBI taxonomy): Bacteria > Pseudomonadati > Pseudomonadota > Alphaproteobacteria > Rhodobacterales > Roseobacteraceae > Ruegeria > Ruegeria sp. YTSA226. The sequence goes on along the minus strand of NZ_JBXWMQ010000003.1, from coordinate 119,925 downwards.
TCGGCCAGATAGCGGAACATCTTTCCCAGAATGGGCAGGGGTGTGTGCTCGCGACAACTGGGACCGGCCTGCAGGATCACGGGCGCGTTTTCGGCTTCGGCTGCGGCCACATAGGCGCGCATGTCTTCCCAGCCCAGGGTCACCAGACCACCGACGGCATAGCCCTGATCATAGGCAGGTTGCAGAACGTCTTTCAGTGTGGCGAGGGTCATTTGAATTTTGCAATCATGTCTTTGATGCCCGGTATGGTTTCGATCTGATAGGCATGGGTGGGTTGGAAATACTGGACTAGCGAGCGTTGGGTCAGGCCGCCGAGGATCGTGAAATAATACATCTCATACCCCGGCAGGACGCAGCAGGGGTGATAACCCTTGTCGATACAGACGGTCGATCCGTCCATGATATGATAGGCGTCGCCCGGTTCGTTATCCTCGCGCTGCAGCATCTGCAGGCCAGAGCCCCAGTTGGGTTTGAAACGGAAATTATAGGTCTCGTCATGGCGGGTCTCATCCGGCAGGCGGTTGGTATCGTGTTTGTGGCTGGGAAATCCCGACCAGCCGCCCTGACCCACGGTGAACAGCTCACTCACCAGCAGACGGCCCACCTTGTCATGCTGTTTCTGGCCCAGGATGTGCTTGATCTTGCGGTGGGTTTTGGTGTCGTCGCTGCCGTATTGCACCAGATCGTGCTGGCGGACATCGAACGGGTCCAGCACCTTGTCGTATCTGGCGCCCGCGATGAAGACTTCGGTGTGGTCCGAGGCGCAGACGATCTGTACCTTGGCGCCAACGGGTGCATAAACGCCCTCTGGCTCTCCATCCCAGACATCCTCTCCTCGGTTGCCCAGCATGGCAAATTGCACGCCTTCGACATCCACATCGACCGTACCTGTGGCCGGGACGATGCAGGTCTCATACCCCGGCACTTGATATTCGAACGCCTCGCCCTGTTTCAGTTTGACGATGTTGAAATAGTTCAGGGGCACCATTGGGTCATCGGCATCCACGATGGGTTTGTTCTGGTTCTCATAGGGGGCGATATGCATTGGGATCTCCTATGCCGTGGGGCCGGGATGGGTGGCCAGAAACGTGTCCAGCTGTTCGGTGGTCGGCATTGCAGGCGCGCAGCCGGGTTGAGACACGACGATCGAGGCGCAGGCCGAACCGCGCATCACCGCGTCCTTCAGCGAGTACCCCGCTGCAACCGAGGCCAGTAACCCGGCCATGAAACTGTCACCTGCGCCATTCGGCTTGACGGCAGTCACCGGATAGATGCCTGTCTGAAATTCCTGCCCGTCCATCAGCGTGATGGCGCCTTTTTCACCCATTTTATAGATCACCACGCGGCCTGGTTTGGCCGCCAGTTCCTGCGCCTTGGCAAACCCTTTGTTTATCCCGCCCGCCATGAAACCGAATTCTTCGTCATTGCCTACGATCAGATCACTGGCGTCACCGGCGCGGGACAGGACCTCGGACGCGACTTCGGTTGAGGGCCAACTGTAAGGGCGATAGTCTATGTCAAATATTACGGGCACACCGGCCTTACGGGCCGTGTCGATGGCCCGGAATGTGGCGCTGCGCGAAGGCTCGGCCGCAAAGACGGTTCCGGCCGAGATCACAGCCGAGAAGGAGTTGAAATCGACCTGGTCCATATCCTCTTCGGTGACTTGGAAATCGACTGCGCCATTGCGGTAGATGACATTCTGGAAATCTTCTGTCCGGCTTTCGTAGATTGCCAGCGACATGCGGTATTCGCCCCTTACAACCCGTATGTTGGACGTATCGACGCCGTAATGCGCCAGCCGATTCAGGCAGAACCGCGCGACCGCGTCGTCAGATACCGAGGTGATCAGCGACGCTCGACTGCCCAGCTTGACCAGACCCACGCATATATTTGCCGATGAACCGCCCAGATCGGCCCGGAACGCGTCGGCATCCTCACTTTTCTCGCCGATGGGATCGGCAAACAGGTCCATGCCCGCACGACCCAAGACGCCAAAGCGGTTTCCTTTGATACCGTCCATCAAAGCGGTCAAGTCATTTCCTCCGGCGAAAAGGGTCGGCAAGGTGTGTTGATCCTTGCGTTGAATCGATTCACACGATACTGATTTTGCAACCGGTTGCAAATGATATGTGCGAGGCCGCGGCAGATGCCTGAAATTGGAATTGGAATTGTTGGCGGCGGCTATATGGGCAAGGCCCACTCCGTCGCGATGTCAGCGGTAGGTGCGGTGTTCGACACCGCGCTGCGGCCGCGACTTGAGGTGATCTGTGCCTCGACATCTGCAAGCGCGGAAGTCTATCGCGCCGCCTACGGGTTCCAGCGCGCCGCCGATGACTGGCGCATGTTGGTCGAGGATCCAAAGGTCGAGGCCATTGTGATCGCCTCACCTCAGTCGACACACCGTCAAATCGCTGAGGCGGCGTTTGCTCTTGGTAAACCGGTGCTGTGCGAAAAACCCTTGGGGGCGTCCTTGGACGACAGCCGCGCGATGGTGGCGGCAGCCGAGGCCACAGGTGCAATCAACATGGTTGGGTTCAACTATATCCGCACCCCCGCCAGCCAATATGCGCGTCAGCTTATTGCTGAAGGGGAAATCGGTCAGGTCACATGGTTCCGTGGCGAACATACTGAGGATTTCTATGCCGACCCCGAGGCCCCGGCAACCTGGCGCACAACGGGAATGGCCAATGGAACCATCGGCGATCTTGCTCCGCATATGGTGAATGGTGCGTTGGCGCTGATCGGGCCGATCACTCAGGTTATGGCCGATGTGGAGACGGTGCACCGGCATCGCCCCGGCGGCGAAGTTACCAATGATGATCACGCGCAGATGATGTGCCGTTTTGAAAACGGGGTCATGGGAAACCTTTATTTCAGCCGCGTCGCAACGGGTCGCAAGATGGGTTACGCCTATGAGATCTCGGGTACCAAAGGTGCGATCCGGTTCGATCAAGAGGATCAGAACGCCCTGTGGCTGTATCGCCGCGAAGGCCCCGAGGCCACGCGCGGGTTCACCAAGATCCTGACCGGCCCCGCACATCCGGATTACGAACCTTTTTGCCAGGGTCCGGGGCACGGCACAGGTTATCAGGATCAGATCATTATCGAGGCCAAGGATTTCCTGCAGGCCATCCATTCCGGACAGAATACCTGGCCCACCTTCCGCGATGGGCACGAGGTGAACCGCGTTCTGGCGGCTGCATTGGCATCGTCAGACGGGCGGCAATGGACAGATATCAGCGATTTCTGAAAGCTCACCACCCAATTTCCAAAGAGAGACTAAGACCATGACAAAGCTGAAATGGGGCATGATCGGTGGCGGTGAAGGCAGCCAGATTGGCCCTGCGCACCGCCTTGGCGCACAGGCCGATGGGCTGTTTGAGTTCGCTGCCGGAGCGTTGGACCACCGCCCCGACGTGGGACGTGAATATGCACAGCGTTTGGGCGTTGCAACTGATCGCGCCTATGGCAACTGGCAAGAGATGCTAGCCGGTGAAAAAGACCGTAGCGACCGCATCGATCTGGTTACCATCGCGACACCGAACTCGACCCATTTTGAAATTGCCAAGGCCTATCTCGAGGCGGGTTTTAACGTTCTGTGCGAAAAGCCGATGACGATGACCGTGGACGAAGGCGAAGAGATCGTGCGCATCGCCGAAGCATCGGGCAAGCTATGCGCCGTGAATTATTGCTATTCGGCTTATCCGATGGTGCGCCAGGCACGTGCAATGGTGAGGGTCGGGGATATCGGCAAGGTGCGTCTGGTCGTGACGAATTTCAGCCACGGCCACCACGGGGATGCCACTGACGCCGACAATCCACGCGTGCGCTGGCGGTATGATCCGGCGATGGCCGGTGTCTCGGGGCAGTTCGCGGATTGCGGTATACACGCGCTGCATATGGCCAGCTTCATTTGCGATGATGAGGTCACGTCGCTGTCCGCCGACATGGCCTCGACCATCTCAAGCCGCGTGCTGGAGGATGATGCCATGGTCAACTTCCGGACAGAGCGTGGCACCGTCGGGCGCTTGTGGACTTCGTCCGTTGCGATCGGGCGCCAACATGGGTTCGACATTCAGGTCTTCGGTGAAACCGGCGGTCTGCGCTGGACCTCGGAACAGCCCAACCAGTTGCTCTATACACCGGTCGGCGGCCGCACACAGATCATTGAAAAGGGCGAAGGTGGCTTGTACGAGGACGCCCAGCGCCTGTCGCGGGTGGCCATCGCACATCCTGAAGGGTTTCCCTTGGCTGTGGCCAACATCTATTGCGATCTGGCCGATGCCATTCGTGGCGAAACCCGCGACGGGTTGCCAGGCGCAGCGGATGGGGTGCGGTCTATCGCAGCGGTCCATGCTGCCGTTGCGTCGGGCAATGAAGACGGAGCCTGGAAGGATGCGCGCCCCCCTATGTTCCGCTGACTAGGCGCGGGGGCGCAGCGTGCCCCTTTCGACTACGCGGCAGGGGAAAATGCGGGCCTCGGGATAACGCTCGGGGTCTTTCAGCATTTCTTCCACCAGATCCACAGACGAGGTGATGATTTGCTTGATCGGTTGGTGGATGGTTGTCAGATTTACGCTTTCCCAACGCGACATCTCCATGTCATTCAGGCCGATGATCCCGATATCCTTGCCCGGTTTAAGCCCGTGATCCGACAGGGCGGACAGCGCACCGACGGACAGAATGTCATCGCCGCAGAAATAGCTTTCGGCTGGTTGACCCTTTAGCAGATCCAGCATTTCCGCGCGCCCCGCCTCAAATGAATAGGCCCCGGCGAAAGAGTATGTGACCTCAAGACCAGGGTGCTTTTCGGCCTCTTCCATAAAGCCCTGATAGCGATCCATGGCCGAGGTCGCATCCTTTGGCCCGCCCAGATATCCAACACGCCGATAGCCCCGCGCCTGCAGCTCGCGGGCTGCCATGCGACCACATTCGACATTGTCGATCCCGACGACATGTACCTCTGGTGAGGTCGCCGAGCGCCCGAACGTATGCACAACCGGAACACCGGCATCGTGAAACGCCTTGGCGAAACTTGGCGGCAGGGTCGAAGAGGCCACGATGGCAGCGTCAACAGAATACTGGCGCAGCATCCGAACGGAATTGGCAGGCTCGGTCTCATCGGTCAGGTTCACGATCAACGGGCGCAAACCGCGTTCCTGCAAGGCGCGCGTGAATTGATCGAAGACTTCAAGGAAAATCGGGTTGTGAAAGTTGTTCGAGATCAACCCAATCAGTTTTGTCCGCCCCGTGGTCAGGGACGAGGCCAGGGCGTTTGGGCTGTAACCCAGTTCCGCCGCGGCCTTTTCCACCTTGCTTCGGGTTTTTGCCGAAACCGAGGCACCCTCGGTAAAGGTGCGCGACACGGCAGAGCGCGACACCCCGGCCAGAGCTGCGACGTCTTTTAGGGTGACGCTCATGTTTCGTACCTGCAGAAGAAAGGTGGGATGACAGACATTTTCATGTCGTGATACTAAGCCAGTTAGTCTGGTGGCTGCAATCGGTTGCAAATGATTGCTCGTTTGACGCGGGGCCCGGTTTATTGACCCCGAGCAGCTTCTCACCAATCGATTCTTTCTGACGGGAGATCAGGTAAATCTGCCGTCGCGCACCGTAAATCGGTCCGCGATTTGACACATTTCCGCCCAAAATGATCGAAAATTCGCCCTAAGCGGGAATTTCTTTTCGTTTGTGGGGAGGTTTCGGCACCGCCTCATCAGTAACGATTTAGTTAACGGGGGTGTGTTCCTCGTGTCAGTGCGGGATTTCGCACTTTGGTAAAACAGTCTGGAGTTCAAGTAATGTTGAATGGAATTCGCAAAGTATTTCTGAAGCTACGCAAAGACGAGAGTGGCGCCACCCTGGTTGAATATGGCATCGCGCTGTTTGTTGCGATTGTCGTCGGCGGGACAATTCTGACCAATTTGGCTGGCACGACCAGCAGCAACTTTAGTGATGCAAACTCGGCAGCCCAGCGGACAACGCCTTAAGCTGCGCGCCAATTTCCTAAGTGAAAAAAACCTGACTTCCCATTCGCAAGCGTGGGGCGTCAGTTTCCTACCAGACCACCTTTGATTTGCATAAGCGGTCTGTTTGGCCATTCAGGCCCAATTAAGTAATTATCCTGAGTTTTCCCGGGAATTGGAGGATACCATGCGTATTAAATCATTTTTGATGACTTTCCTGGGAATAGGTTTGGCGGGTGGCGCAGTCATTCTGGCGCAGGATCAGATCCGACGGAATCAGTCAGCGGGTGAACCAACCATAGTTCGTGTTGTGGCCGTGGCCGAAGATATCGCGTTCGGAACGCCGATCGAAGGGCACAAGCTGACGACCATTGATTGGCCTACTGCATCTGTGCCTGCAGGTGTTTTTACAAGCTTTGATGATGTCCTGCCTGCCGCCGGCATAGAACCTCGCCGGGCCAAGCGCGCTTTGGCGCAGGGCGAAATTCTTTTAACCTCGAAAGTTTCCGATTTTGGTGAAAAAGTGACAATCGTTCAGACGATTGGCGAGAATAACCGCGCGATGGCGATCAATGTCGACGCGCAGACAGGGGTAGGCGGATTTGTTACGCCTGGCGACTTTGTCGACATTGTTCTGACCCGCGGCACCAATGATACACTGCGTGCAGTGACGATCCTGCAGAATATCCGGGTCATCGGCGTGGACCAAACCGCGGATGAAGAGCTTGACCAACCGGGCATTGCCCGCACGGTTACGATCGAGGTCACCCCGGATGAAGGTCAGAAGTTGGCTCTGGCGCAGAAGGCCGGGCAGCTCAGCCTTTCTCTGCGGTCTCTGCAAACAGAAGAGGATAAGCCGCTGGAAGCGGTTCGCCTCAGCGACATCCTCCTTGAAAAATCACCGCTAGAAGAGGGCACGCCCAGGCCGATTGTGAAAGTTCGCCGTGGGGCAACCGACGTTCAGGAAATTCAGGTCTTTGGTAACACCAGTGCAACAACTGAGCCGGTGAACTGAGTTCAGGTTGGTCTTTCGAGGGAGGTTGATATGACTTCGCTACGCAAAATCAGGGACAAAGAAGACGGCACAATTCTGGTATTTGTCGGCATGTTCATGGTCGTCATGATCGGAATGGCTGCACTGACTTTTGATCTGGGGCGTATCGCCTCTACCCAAACTGACCTGCAAGCCTATACCGACCACGTGGCGCTTGCCGCCGCAGGAGAGCTGGATGGCAATGCTGACGCCATCACCCGTGCAACAGCTGCGGCATCCGGCATGATCGACGACGAACAGTTTTTCGCGGATGGCAGCCAAAGCCTTGGAACTTCTGCGGATTTTTCGCTTCGCTTTCTGACTGGATTGCCTGCTCCGGCGGCAGACCCAGACGATAACGACTCGGTTACGCCCTTTGTGACGACAGACCCGGCGCGTGCCGTTTTGGTCGAGGTGACCGCGACACCACGGACTGTTTTCCTGCCTTTTGGCCGATCGCTGGCCAGCTTGTTGGGCGTCGCCAATCCGTCCGGAGAGGTGAATTCAGTCTCGATCGCTGGGTATTCAGCATATGCCTGTGACGTAACGCCGTTGATGTTCTGCATCCCGTCGGGCTGGACCTCCAGCGCCAATATCGGCGCTTCCATCAAATTGCGTACTGGCGGCAACAACTCGGCCTGGGGGCCGGGGAATTTCGGATTTCTGGATCCAACGGATATCGGGATCAATCCAAACGGGCCATGCGCCGGTCTGACTGGCTCAAAGCTGTATATCTGCCTCATTGCTGCGAATGGGAACCTGACCAAATGCGTGTCCCAGCGCGGTGTCGACACCGAACCCGGTCAGCGGAATGGGATTGGCAGCGCGATCTACAATTCGCGGTTCGATATGTTCCAGGCGACCATGAACCAACTGAAGAACGATCCAGATTATGCGCCGGGTCCAAATGTGATTTCAGGCTGGGACCATACTGGTGGGGGATGTTTGAACAACAATCCGACGCTGTCGACCAATACTATTCCAATGCCGCCGGATGATTGCTTTGACCCGGTGAGTGGTCTTTGCAATGGCAGCCGTTTTGGCGATGGCAACTGGACGTCAGGGCAAGCAGCTTACAACCTTATGAATTATGGCGTTGGACCGGACGGTACGCTGACACCGCACGCGCAGGGTGCACCGACAGGAAACACCCGGTATCAGGTATATCTGGATGAGGTCAGCCGGGCCGGGTCAGGCGATATCGTCACCGGACGGGACGAGACCGGCCGCGCCCAATGTTCAAGCCAGCCCAGCACCGACCCCGACCGCCGGACATTTATCGCCGCAGCGATTGACTGCACCGCGAACCCGGTTTCCGGGCGGGCCACCGATGTGCCGGTGAAAGAATTCGTAAAAGTCTTTCTGTTTCAGCCACTTGAAGAGTCCACAGGTTCGGATTTTGACATCTTCGTCGAGGTGGTCAAACAGGTTGGCGGCGGAGTTGGTGGCAGTGCCGTTGATGGCATTTTCCGCGATGTCGTGAGGCTGTACCGATGAAGCCGCTGGGTCGCTTCCTCTCACGCTTTCAGCGCTGCGAGTCTGGCGCGCCGATGGTCGAGTTCGCCATGGTTCTGCCGGTTATCTTGCTGTTCTTTGTTGTGATCATCGAGGGCAGCCGGATCACCTGGATACATCAGGCGACATCTGCCGGCGTACGGGATGCGTCACGCATGATCGCTCGCATCGCACCGCTGGATCTATGCAGCGCGGGCGGCGTCGCAAGCTATGATGCAATGGCCACAGATATTGTCGCCAACCGACTGGGCGGTGGGGCGCATTTGCCGGTCGGAACAACGCTGGTGGATGTAACCCCGACCTGCATATCGCGGTCTGGCAGCTATCGTATTGACCCGACCTCAGTGGTCGAAGTGACCGCGAAAATCCAGATTGATTTTATCCTGGGCAATGTTCTGGGCCTGTTCGGCGGGGCTGTTAGCACGCTTGACACGGTGATTTCGGATCAGAGCCGGGTGTTCGGCGTATGACCCGGGTGTCGCATATCCTGCGGACCTTCCGGCGTCAGGAGCGTGGCGCCGCCCTGGTCGAATTGGGGATGGTCATTCCACTGTTCCTGTTGCTGATGTTCGGCATTGTGGATTATGGCCGGTTGTTCTGGTCGACAACCATGGCGCAGAAGGCGATGCAAAAAGCATCCAGGCTGGCAACTCTTGGGCCTCCGCTTTGCGGTGCGTTGCCGACCGAGCACACGCTGGCAAGCGGCGCTCCTACAAGTACGAAATTTGGGGTGCTCTGCCGCAGTGGCAATGTCTGTGCCGTGCCTGCCCTGCCTGCGCCCTGCCCTTTGAATACCGCGACGGATTACGGCGCACGTGTCTGGAATGATATCCGCATGTTGCTGCCACCGGGAACGACTGCCGCCAACGTACAGATCGGATATTCGCATGACGCGCGCCTTGGATTTTTAGGGGGGCCATATACGCCGGTCGTTACCGCCGAACTTGTTAACGTAAACTTTAACTTCATGATGCCAATCGCCGGTCTGGCCGCTCTTGCGTCGAACGGCACAACACCTGCGTCAAATACCCCCAACAGTATTTCTCTTCCCGCGATGAGCACATCGGTTCCCGCCGAAGATCTGGCGGCCGGGGCGAGTGAGTAAGGAGAAACATAATGAGTGCCAAGCAGATTTCAGTATTGTTGATTTCACCGGACGAGCAGATTTACTCGGCCATCGAAGGCTCGTTGCGGGGGCAGGCGAACTGCCGGTTCACCGGTCGTCAGGACACCGTTGCGGGGGTAAACGGCTCTGCGATCTCGCTGACTGCAGAGCATGATGTTGTTCTGTTCGATGTGGATGAGAATTCCGGGGACCTACTGCAAACCGCACGGAAAATCTGTGATGCCCGTATGCCAAATGCGATCATCATTGCGTTGGCCCATGAGGATCTGCCCTTGGAAAAGGCGCGCCAGCTGAAAAAGCTTGGTGTCGACGACGTTCTTCCGAGAAAGTGGATCGACGAGGAAATTGTGCCGCAGGTGGACGCAATCCGGGCCCGCCGTCAGGCGCAGTTGCCGGCCGTGTGGGGCGGTCAGGCAACCCTGGGCAAAGTGATCGCCGTGGCGAAATCCCGTGGTGGGGTTGGATCGTCTATCGTCGCTGCCAATCTGGCCAACGAGCTACAGGCCAAGGAAGGGTTCTTCAAGAAGAAAGCCGCCAACGAAGTCGCGGTTGTCGATTTGGATTTTCAGTTCGGATCTATTGCCGCCCTGATGGATGTTGAGGAAAGTGACGCCATGTGGCGGATGGCGATGGATGAGAGCATTCCCGATGGCGCCTTTCTGGAACAGGCCATGACCAAATCCCCCTGTGGGGTTGATGTTCTGGCTGCACCGTCGCGCTTTGGTCCTCTCAGTGCCATTAATGAAGAACAGATCTCGGCCATTTTGGACAGCCTTAAGCGCAGCCATGATTATGTGATTATTGATCTGCCGCGAGCTCTGGTCGAGTGGATCACGCCGGTGTTGTCGCAAGCCGACCGGCTGCTTTTGGTAACGGATGTCGCAGTGCCTTCGATCCGGTCAGCGCGGAAATTGATGGATTTCTATCACGCCGAAAACCCGGCCTTGGAAATCCAGCTGGTTGCGAGCCTGGAAAAGAAACCCCTGATCCCGGCCGCGCACCACCGCGCAGCGGCAAAGCTGTTGGAACAGGATTTCGCCCACTGGATCCCCAAGGATGAGCGAACCGTTCGTGAATGCGTGGATCGGGGCGTACCTCTGCAAGAGGTCTCAAACCGGGCGCCTCTGACACGGGCCATCCGCCGCATCGCGCAGGAAACCACAGTTTCTCTGCCGCCACGCGTGGGCAAACAGTAAATCGAAGTCCGAAGATGTGAAGATCAGTTAAGTAAAAGGTAAAGCAGAATGTTTCGTGAATTTGACAGAACGGGTCGCACAACATCCCAATCCCCAAAAGTTGTGCCGTTGGACACGAAACAGCCGAACGGAAATGTTGCTGATATCGAGGTCAAGAACGCCGAACGCCGTGCCATGGAGCGCGAGCGCGAGATGGACCGTATCGACCTCAAGGCCCGGATGCACAACTCGTTGCTTGATAAGCTGAATCTGGCTGTGATCGACAAGGTCGAAGAAGACACATTGCGGGGCGAAATCGGCAAACACGCAACTGATCTGTTGCGGTCCGAGGGCCGGGCCATGCGGTCTGAGGAAATCAAGCTTTTGGTCGAAGAACTGATGCACGAGGTGCTTGGGCTTGGGCCACTGGAGCCTTTGCTGGCCGACCCTTCGATCAACGATATTCTGGTGAACGGTCACAAGCAGATTTTCGTCGAACGTTCAGGTATTCTGGAAAAAACCTCGGCGCGTTTTCGGGATGAACGTCATTTGCTTCGGATCATCGACAAGATTGTCAGTCGTGTCGGCCGTCGTATTGATGAACGCCAACCCTGGGTGGATGCGCGGCTTGAGGATGGCAGCCGTGTAAACGCGATCATTCGGCCCTGCGCGCTGGACGGGCCGGCCTTGTCGATCCGTAAATTCGCGCGCGTACCGCTGACGATGGAGCGGTTGGTTAAGAACGATGCATTGAATGACAGTGCTGCGGCGTTGTTGCGCGGTCTGGTCGAGGCAAAGATGAATGTCCTGATTTCCGGAGGAACCGGATCAGGTAAAACGACAATGCTGAATGCCCTGTCTTCCTATATCGGCGGCAACGAACGGGTCGTGACCATCGAAGACGCTGCTGAACTGCAACTGCAGCAGGAACATGTTCTCCGCATGGAGACCCGCCCAGCCGGTTTGGACGGGACCGGCGCTGTGGCCCAGCGTGATCTTGTCCGCAACGCGCTGCGGATGCGCCCTGACCGTATTGTGGTCGGCGAGGTGCGCGGATCAGAGGCCTTCGACATGCTGCAGGCGATGAATACCGGCCATGACGGTTCGATGACGACCGTTCATGCCAACAGTCCACGCGATGCGCTGTCTCGGGTCGAACAGATGGTACAGATGGGCGGGATGGAGCTGCCGCATTCGGCGATCCGGGCCACCATCGCTTCGGCCATCCACTTTGTGCTTCAGTTGAACCGACTGTCAGACGGGACGCGCCGGGTTACTTCGATCTCGGAAGTGACTGGAATGGAAGGCGACATCATCACCATGCAGGACATCTTTGTTTTCAAGCGCGAAGGCAAGGATGAAGACGGCAAGGTTCTGGGCCGGTTCATGCCCACGGGAATTCGGCCAAAATCCAGTGATGCACTGGCGGCTGCCGGGGTCGACCTGTCCACCGTCAAGTTCAACTAAGGAGGTCCGGGATGTTCGAGAAAATCAGGTCATATCTGGCCAATCTGAACATCAACAACCTGATCGGCCCGGAAATGGAAGTTGCCGGGTTCGATGTCAGGTTTGTTCTGGCGCTTGCGGTTTTCCTGGGTGCGCTGATTGCTTTTGAAGGGCTGCGTCAGTTTATGCGGCGTGGCGAAAACCGCGAAGAGGCGATCAACCGCCGAATTCAGATGCTGTCCGAGGGGAAGTCGGGTGAGGATGTCCTCAGCCTGTTGAAACCGCAGGAAGCCAAGCCACTGTTGCGGAGTTTCCCGCTGGTGGGGGATTTGCCTCTGGCGTTGAAGGTTTCGGGCCTGAACATGGTTCCCGAAATGTTTCTGGCCGGTTGTGGCGCAGCCTTTCTGATCTCGGCCATTGGTGGGTCTATGGTGGCTGATCCATTGAAAGTGGTCCCCACCTGCGCCCTTGTTTTCTTGATTGCGCCACTGGTTGCGTTGGGGGTGACGTTGCGCAAGCGCAAGGCGGCGTTGATCAAGCAGTTGCCCGATGCGCTGGACCTGATGTCCCGTGGATTGAAGGTGGGGCACCCACTGAACACAACCTTACAAAGTGTCGCCGAAGAAATGCCTGACCCAATTGGAACTGAGTTTGGGCTGGTCGTTGATCAGGTCTCTTATGGCGAAGAACTGACGACTGCGATCAAAAGCATGGCTGACCGCATCGATGAAGAAGATATCCAGTATCTAGCTGTTGCGCTGATGATGCAGCACGGCACAGGTGGTGACCTGGCCGGCATCTTGCGCACGCTGGCCCGCGTGATCCGAGCGCGAATGTCATTGCGTCGCAAGGTCAAGGCCATCTCGGCCGAAGGCCGCATGACGGCTTATATCCTGTCATCCATTCCCGTTGGCATTGCCGTGTTCATGACCATCATGACGCCGACATATTATGGCGATGTCGCGGACTCTCCGGCCTTTGTGCCAGTCATGAGCGTTATCGCAGTGACCATCGTCCTGAACGCGATTGTGATGTTCAAGCTTGTGAATTTCCGGATTTGAAGAGGCGTATTCGATGGAGTATTTGAGTTCGATTTTTGATAGCGAATTATCAACGCAGATCCTGGTTCTGGGTTGTGTGCTGATAGGTGCGGTCGTAGCGTTTCTTGGTATCTCGTCCTCGCTTAGCGAACGGTCCACAGCCGCAGAGCGCATGGTGTCAAGCCGACCACGTCAGGCTTTGTCACGGGCAGTTCCTGAAAAAGTCGAGGGCGAAGCGCCGACAGGGTTGAGTGCGGCCCTGATACCCAGCGATGCCAGTGTACGTTTCGAAGTTGGGCAGGTGTTGGCGCGTTCCGGATTTCGCAGCAAAAACGCAATCGTGAATTTCTATCTTATCCGTTTGGGGCTGGCGACGTTCCTGCCGCTGGCCTTCCTCTTCCTGATGTCCTGGCAACCGGCAAACAACTTGGGTGCGCGGATCGCGGAATATACGTCCAGCCTGAACGCGTTCGAGATTATCCGGAATGTCGGCGTATTGTGCGGGATCGGGTATCTCATACCGCAGTTATGGATGGGCGCCCGGATCAAAGAGCGCAAGCGCCTGATGGAAAATGCGTTTCCGAACATGCTGGATCTACTTCAGATCGGTATCGAGGCTGGCCTCGGTTTTGATCAGGCCTTGCTGAAAGTGGCGGTTGAAATGCAGCTTGTCGCGCCGGAAATGTCCGAAGAGATGCTGATTGCGCTTTCCGAGATTCAGGCAGGGCGCGACCGAGATACCGCGCTGATGCGTATGGCGCGTCGAACAGGTATCGAGGAAATGAGCTCATTCGTAAGCGTTGTGCTGCAATCGACCCGGTTTGGCGTTCCCCTGGCTGCGGCTTTGAACACCTATGCCGAAGAAATGCGTGAACTGCGCGAGGTGCGGGCACAGGAAAAGGCCAACAAGTTGCCTGTCCAAATGTCGGCGGTTATGGCCAGTTTTATGTTGCCTGCAATCGCTGGGCTGATCCTGGCCCCGATCGTGATCCGTTATATGGATGCGTTTGGCCCCTAAGACGCTGACATGGTCAGAACCAAAGCGCAGTAGCCGACCAGATTGCAAGGATCACCCCGGATGATCCGATAGCAATTCCAAGAGGAAATTCGCGCGACTGGGCGGTCGACTTGATATGCGGGGAAGTTTGTCGGGCGAGACGCCGAAACAGCGACATTCCGATCAGCCCCGCTGCCATGCAGCCTGCCAGTATTAGCAGATAGGTCGATACGACCGGGACCGGAATTGCGGCAAATACGATTGGCAATATCTTGGCGTCGCCACCGCCCAGCCAACCCGCTGCAAACAGGCCGAAACAAATCGCAAAACACGCTGCGGCCACAAGAAGGCGCAGCAGCAGTTGGTTCCAATCCGGAAACGGCGCGGTCACAAGCACGACTGCACCGCCCAGCAGGCAGTACAGGTTAGGGATGCGCATTTGGGTGAAATCCGTCCAGGCGATCATTACGAACAGCGGTGTGAATACCCACAATGTCAGCCAGGACTGCCAGTCCAGTTCAGGCATCAGGCACGTGCCTGGCCAGGTTTCCCAAAAAGGGCCTCGCGCTCTTCTACCGATACCAAGCGCCGGGCCAGCATGTGGAAGGTGTCCAGCGCCGTTTTTGAATAGATATGCTTGAGATGCGTGCGAACTGTCGCTGGTCCGATCTCAAGTTCGGCACCAATGGACTGAGGCGACAACCCGCGTGAAACAAGAACGCAAACACGCCATTCGGCACGGGTCAGGCCCGTTGGGTTCTCGGTGCTGAGAATAGGTGCTTCACTGTATGATTTTCTGAGTGCGGTGACTGATTGCCGAGACAATGATTCAGTGATCAGTCCGGCTCGGCGGGCCTGATAGGTCTCGGATAGTTGCGGAGCCACCTGTTCAATAGCTTCGCGGTAACCGGGTTCGGAACTCTGCCCGAAATGAAGTTCCAGAAAGTCGATTTCGCCGCCGTTATGGTCCAGGCATATGAACAGAATGTCATCCAGCTTGCGGTGCGACATCCAATCTAACAAAACTGCGGAGATATCACTGGGGTCTGCCCCGTCATCTCGCAGACTAAACACCGAGGCGCGTTTTGGTTTGTTCCGAAACGGGCCGAGGGCGTCGTTGGCGAAAGAATGAAACAACGGTCTTTGGAATTTTGGATCCCGTGTGTCAGCCCGTGCGGCAACACGATGGGCCCCTTTGTTCAGCCACACACGGCTGATGACAGCACAATCGGCGCCAAATGCTTTGACGATACCTTCAAGCGCGGCATCAAGAACGACGCCTGCCTGGCTCCAATGAATGAAATTAATGATGGCTCTGGCATGAAGCGCGTTTGGCAACCACGCAGCGCTCTGAGCATTCCCCCGGACCATAGATAACAACCTGTACTCGAACAAACATAAACGCGCATTTGCAATATAAGAGTGCGCAACCTCCTACCGATTCTTTACATTCCTATAGTTCTATATAATCGTCTAAAACTCATCTAAAAAATCATTAACCTAATTATGTACGATCAATTCGTCGCGTTTCAGTAAACAAACTGCACAAAATCCGCGGACTATTTCTTTGACCTATTCGCGGAATGCGGGGTGAAGCGTAGTGGTTTATGCCTTTTTTGTAAGGTTATTGCGCTTGTTTGGTCGTCGGTTGGTCGGGCGGTTGCCTGTATTCACCGATGCAGCCGTGGAGGGATTAACCGGTTTTCAATTTGTCACAATTCTTGATTTGCACGATGCTTCGGGTTTGAGAACCCAGGTTCAAACGGCTTGATCTCCAGGGGAAGTCAGCTCGTCCCGGTGACCATCTGAGCTGTATCATACGGCCCGGGCTCTCCTTTAGATTTAGCAACAACTTCTTGTAGATTTAGCAACAACTTCTTGCTTGCCGAGCAGAGCGGCACTGCCTGCATGGCGATCACCGGCATGTTTTCAAATAATACCTTTTAATTTCAATTCTTAAGAAGCATAAGATGTTTAAGAATTTACAAGAATCCGCACCTAGGTGTTCATTTGTTTACATAACATAGCTGCTTTTTGAATAGGTTATTGAGAAATTTTCAGAACCCCCGCCATACTCGCGGTGCGTAAACCTGCGCAATCGTTTGCTGGAAGAGGAGCCAACAGACGTAAAACAGGGAACTGGGAGGAATGAATGACTAATAAATCTGTCACACGCCGCGGCGTGCTGAAGTCTGGTGCTGTTGCCGGTACCGGTCTGGCCCTACCTACGATTTTTACCGCATCGTCGGCTGCTGCATATACTAACGAACCTTCTGGGTCGTCTGTCACATTGGGTTTCAATGTTCCGCAGACCGGGCCTTATGCAGAAGAGGGTAATGATGAACTGCTGGCACAGCAGCTTGCAGTCGAGCATCTGAATGGTGAGGGCGATGGCGGTTGCCTGAACACCTTTACGTCCAAGGCCCTGAAAGGGAACGGGATTCTTGGTAAAAAGGTCGGGTTCGTAACCGGCGACACCCAGACCAAATCGGACGCCGCACGCGCATCGGCCAAGTCGATGATCGAAAAAGACGGTGCGATCATGATCAACGGCGGCTCGTCCTCGGGCGTGGCTGTCGCAGTTCAGGGTCTGTGTCAGGAAGCGGGCGTGATCTTCATGGCTGGCCTGACCCATGCCAACGACACGACCGGTAAGGACAAGAAGGCGAACGGTTTCCGCCATTTTTTCAATGCTTATATGTCGGGCGCTGCTCTGGCGCCGGTTCTTGCTGCCGAAATGGGCAGTGAACGCCGGGCCTATCATCTGACCGCTGACTACAACTGGGGCTGGACTCAGGAAGAGTCGATTGTGGCCTCGACCGAAGCCCTGGGATGGGAAACGGTCAACACGGTCAAAACACCGCTCGCGTCGACGGACTTCTCGTCCTATATCGCGCCGGTTCTGAACTCGGGCGCGGATGTGCTGGTTCTGAACCACTATGGCGGTAACATGGTGAACTCGCTGACCAATGCGATTCAGTTCGGCCTGCTCGACAAGGTGGCCAACGGCAAAGACTTTAAGATTGTCGTGCCGCTGTATTCCGAACTGATGGCTGCCGGTGCTGGCGAGAACATCAAGGGCGTGCTGGGTTCGATGAACTGGAACTGGCAGCTGCAAGACGAAGGCACCAAGGCCTTTGTGAAATCCTTTGGTGAGAAATACGGCAAGCCGCCGTCCAATTCGGCTCAGACCTGCTATGCACAGGTTCTGCTCTATGCAGATGCGTGCGAACGAGCGGGTACCTTCAACCCCTGTGGTGTCGCCGAAGCGCTGGAAGATTTCGAGTTCGACGGTCTGGGCAACGGGCCGACCTGGTATCGAGGCGCGGATCATCAGTGCTTTAAGGATGTGCTGGTGGTGCGGGGCAACGAGAACCCGACCAACGCCTATGACACGCTGGAGATCGTCGAGATCACCCCACGCGCGCAGGTCGAATACGATCCCGAGCACCCGATGTTTGCCGGTGGCGAACTGGGTAAATGCAATCCGGGCGCGTAACACAAGCGCGAGAATTTTCGACGAAAATTCTCTGACCTAGAAAACGGGCTCTCCCGGCTATGGGGGAGTCCACTGGACAGGCCAAAGGTGGGGACTATGGACGCCATTCTTCTGCAAATTCTGAACGGGTTGGACAAGGGGTCGGCTTATGCGCTGATCGCGCTTGGCCTGACGCTGATTTTCGGAACGCTTGGAGTTGTGAACTTTGCCCATGGGGCGCTGTTCATGATTGGCGCGTTCTGCGCCGTGTCTTTGCAAAAACTCTTTAACTTGAGCTACGTGACCCTTGATGAAAGTCAGAAAGATTTTCTGGGCAACCCGCTGAAGGTTGAAACCCCGTATATAGAGGCCTGGTTCGGCCCCGAGATTGGCGCGTCAATCATAGATTGGTCCGTTCCTCTGGCTGTCCTGTTCGCGATCCCGATCATGTTGTTTGTCGGCTATGTGATGGAGCGCGGGCTGATCAAACATTTTTACAAGCGCCCTCATGCGGATCAGATCCTTGTGACTTTTGGCCTGGCGATCGTGCTGCAGGAGATCATCAAATATTTCTTCGGTGCCAATCCGATCCAGACCCCGCCCCCCGATATGCTGAGTGGGTCTGTTGATCTTGGCATCATGGTTGGATTCGATCCCAACGCCATCATCTATCCGATCTGGCGGCTGGTCTATTTCGGGTTTGCCGTTGGCATTATCGGAGCGGTGTTCTCGTTCCTGCAATTCACAACCTTTGGCATGGTCGTGCGGGCTGGCATGGCAGATCGTGAAACGGTGGGCCTGCTGGGGATAAATATCGACAGGCGGTTTACCATCATGTTCGGGATTGCGGCCGCGGTCGCGGGTCTTGCCGGGGTGATGTACGGGCCGCTCAACCCCCCGAATTATCACATGGGCATGGACTTTCTGGTTCTCAGCTTTGTGGTTGTGGTTGTGGGGGGGATGGGCTCATTGCCGGGCGCGGTTTTGGCCGGGTTCCTGCTTGGCGTGCTCGAAAGCTTTGCGTCGACCACCTGGGCCACGACCACGATCCCCGGCATCAACCAGATCATCATCTACCTTGTCGCCATCATCGTGCTTTTGACCCGTCCACGCGGGTTGATGGGGCGCAAAGGCGTGATGGAGGAATAAGCCATGTTGGGACTGAACAAGAGAGATACCAGCCTGCTGATCATCGTCGCCATACTGACCCTGTTGGCGCCCTTTATCCTGAACCCGTTCCCCGAAGGCAGCGCCATGGCGCAGTTCAACGCGGGCTATCCCGATTTGATGCAGCGGTTCGTGATCTTTGGGATCTTTGCGATCGGCTTCAACATTCTGTTTGGATTGACCGGATACCTGTCCTTTGGCCATGCGGCCTTTCTTGGGGTGGGGTCGTATTCCGCAGTGTGGATGTTCAAACTGCTCAGCTATAACGTCGTTCCGGCCATCGCGCTCAGCGTTCTTGTCGCCGGGGTGTTTTCGCTGCTGATCGGATTTGTCAGCCTGCGTCGGTCGGGCATCTATTTCTCGATCCTGACGCTGGCTTTTGCACAGATGAGCTTTGCACTGGCCTATTCGGTGCTTTCGAACCCAAAATTCAACCTGACAAATGGTGAGACCGGCTTGCAGGTCTATGCGGACGATCCGCAGATCCTGCAATCGGCCAGCGCGCCGAACCTACCGCATCTGTTCGGCATTCCCATGCGCGCGACCTATACGTTGGATGTGGGTGCCTGGAGCTTTGACTTTAACGCGGGCTATTACCTGTGTGCGGTGATCATGATGGCGGTGTTCTATCTCTCTATCCGGATCTTCCGCTCGCCCTTTGGCATGATGCTGCGGGCGGTGAAATCCAACCAGCAGCGGATGAATTATACCGGTCTAAATTCGAAACCCTACACACTGGCAGCCTTTGTGATTTCGGGCATGTATGCCGGTCTGGCGGGGGGGCTGATGGCTGCAATGGACCCGCTGGCCGGGGCCGAGCGGATGCAGTGGACTGCCTCGGGCGAGGTGGTGCTGATGACAATTCTGGGCGGTACAGGGACCCTGATCGGGCCGGTACTGGGAGCAGGCTTTATCAAGTATTTCGAAAACATCTTCTCGAAGATCAACGACAATGTTCTGCACAGCTGGTTCGCTTTCCTGCCCGATGGGCTTGAGGACGCGGTTGTGTTCCTGATCCATCCGTTCATCGGCAAGGGTTGGCATCTGACGCTGGGTATCCTGTTCATGCTGGTGGTGATCTATCTGCCGGGTGGGCTGGTTGAAGGTGGTCAGCGGCTGATGGGTTGGTTCAAGCGTAAGAAACCGGGCGCCGATGATGCCCCGAAGGGCAAAACCGAGCCAGCGGAATAAGGGGGCACCATGGCAATTCTACGAGTCAAAGACGTCAGCAAACGCTTCGGTGGCCTCAAGGCGCTGTCGGATGTGAACCTCAACGTCGAAGAAAACTCGGTCCACGCGATCATCGGCCCGAACGGTGCGGGCAAGTCAACCTTGCTGAACTGTTTGGTGGGAAAGCTGATGCCGGATACCGGTTCTGTTTTGTTCGACAACAATTCTGTTTTGGGGTTGGAACCCTATCAGATCAACCAGATGGGCATCAGCCGTGTGTTCCAGACGCCCGAGATTTTCGGGGATTTGACTGTGATGGAGAACATGTTGATCCCGATCTTTGCGATGCGGGACGGCGCGTTTCGGATGCACGCCTATGAAACCATCTCCAGTGAAAAGGCGATTGTCGAGCAGGCCGAGGCGATGCTGTTAGAGATGAACATGGCTGACAAACGCGAGATGCACGCGGCATCGCTGTCACGCGGGGACAAGCGACGACTTGAGATCGGCATGTGCCTCAGCCAGAACCCGCGCCTGCTTTTGCTGGACGAACCCACCGCCGGGATGGCCCGGGCAGATACCAACAACACGATCGACCTGCTCAAACAGATCAAGGACGAGCGTGACATTACCATCGCCATCATTGAACATGACATGCATGTGGTGTTCAGCCTGGCCGAGCGCATCACCGTTCTGGCGCAGGGAACACCTCTGGTCGAAGATACGCCAGAAAACATCCGCGGGCATCCCAAGGTTCGCGAAGCTTATCTGGGTGAGGCCGCGTAAGGAAAAGCAATGAACGAGAAACCTGACTTTTCGAAAAACGCCAATATGGCCAGCACCGCCCCTGCGTTTTTGTCCGTATGGGACATGCATTCATACTATGGCGAAAGCTATATCGTGCAGGGCGTCAGCTTTAACGTGCACGAAGGTGAAATTCTGGCCCTGCTGGGCCGGAATGGTGCTGGCAAGACCTCGACGCTCAGATCCATCGCGCGGGTCAGTGACCCCGAGGTGCGTCATGGTGAAATCTGGCTGGATCACAAGCCGCTGCACAAAATGTCCAGCTATGAGGCCGCCGCTGCAGGCCTTGGCCTTGTGCCCGAGGATCGTCGTATCATCCCCGGTCTGACGGTCGAAGAGAACCTGCAACTCGCCCAGATCGCTCCACCTGTCGGCTGGTCGCTGGAACGGCTTTATGAGCTGTTCCCAAGGCTGGGTGAGCGCCGCAAGCAAGAAGGCATTACCCTGTCGGGCGGAGAGCAGCAGATGCTGTCGATTGCGCGGGCTTTGGCACGGGACATCAAGGTGTTGCTTCTGGATGAACCCTATGAAGGGCTTGCCCCGGTGATCGTGGATGAGATCGAAAAGACTCTGCTTCACGTCAAACAGCAGGGTATGACCACGATCATTGTCGAGCAGAACGCGGTGCGCGCCCTGGAATTGGCGGACCGTGCGATCATTCTGGATACGGGCAGCATCGTGTTTGATGGAGCCGCCAGCGAGGTGTTAGAGAATCCACAGCTGCGCGAGGAATATCTGGCAATCTGAACATGCGGATTCAGCAATTGTTCTGAACCGTCGGGCGGGGTGTTCATCCCCGCCCTTTTTCGTTGTTCAGCTTTCGATTGGCGGTGTCCTGGGGCCGGGTCACCAATGGAAAATGACAATATTCAACGAATTTCTAGAATTTACGGATAATTTATTATGTAATTTCAACACCCTATCTAGGGCTACGGGAAACCCCCTATATCTTTGATTGGAGCGATTCGTTAGCTTCAAATCATCCAAGGAGTTTCCAAGGACCTACCACTTTTCCCCCTTGAGGGGCTGGCTACTTACCCCCTCGGCCGGCCCCTCACTAGTCGGGGGACATCAACCCAATTCCCCCAAAAGCTCACTTACAAGCGCAGGCACTTCGTGCCAGTCGGCGAAGTTACGGGTATGATACAGTTCAGAAACCGGGCTTTTCCGATAACCTTCCGTGAATAGCAAAAAGGGCACCTGGGCCCGTTCAGCGGTTTCTGCGTCGACCTCACTGTCACCCACGAACAGGCGCGGACCTATAGCGGCCACTGCGTTAAAACTTGCCTCAAGATGGGCTGGGTCTGGTTTGCGCGTGGCCAGGCTGTCACCACCCAGGGTGGCATCGAAATGATGGGTCAGGCCCATCGACTTCAGAACATGGTCAGCCGGTGCTTTGGGTTTGTTTGTACAAACACCCAGAACACATCCCATCTGGCGCAGCTGTTCAAGCGCTTCGGCCACGCCGGGGTAGACGACGGTTTTGTCGCTGGAGGCTGCGTTGTAGTGGGTCAGCGTCAGTTCCGATAGCTCGGCATGGCGATCCATAGGCAGGTCGCAATGAAACATCATACGTTCTACCAATTTCGGGAGGCCATTGCCGACGAATTGTTTGATCGTGTCCTGGGGCAGGGGCGAGACACCAGTGTCCCGCAGCATTGCATTCGCAGCGGCGGTGATGTCCGGAAGGCTGTCGACCAGTGTTCCGTCCAAATCGAACATAATTGTAGCGCTCATTAAAATCCTTGCCTCTGAAGCTGCACCGCAAGTCCTAACTGGTGTGTTCAGGCAGTGCAATTCAACCCGGTTGCGAGAGTGGGATATTGAGGCTTGACATACCTGACTAAAATAATCAGATTATATTTCAAGCCGTCAGCAACCCCGGAATCGGGCCAGCCAGATACCCGAAAAGTAGACCGATAAGGCGCATTGCCTGAAACCCTCCGGAGTGATCCTGATGAATGTTCAGAACCCGAATCCCAGCCAGTCTTTTGCCGTATCAATGCTGCCTGCACATAAGGCTGAAGATCTGACCAAAGGGGGCAATCTGGCCCATATCGAGCTGGGCGATCAGCTGTACACCCTGCGCATCACGCGCGCGGGCAAACTGATCTTGACCAAATGAGCGCGCCTGCAGCCCGGGGTGGCGCGACCGTTGGCCGTCTGTCCGACCTAAGCCCTGTCGAGGCCGGTGCGGTCATGTATCTGCGCCTCTGGGGGGACGGAATGCAAACGCGTATGGATGCGGCGCAGGACTTTCAGATCGCCCTGGGTACGGATCAGGGCCGGGCAGCGATGTTGACGCTGGACCGGCTGTGCTCGCTTTGTGCCCATCACGGGCGGCGCCCGCTGATCCGGCATGGGTTGGGCTGTGCCTGCCTTGGCGCGGATGAAAACTGTTTCGCCCAGATGATTGCGGCGGCATCAGAAGGCGCGCGCGAAGACGCTATGATGATGGCGTCCCTGATCGTCCGTCCCGATTTTGCCCCCGCATTGGCCGCTTTGTCCGAGGAATTAGGGCTGGCTTTGCGACACATGACGGTCTCGATCCCGATGCCAACCTCTAGACATCAGAACCCCACTGCCACGCTGCACTAAGCAGCAGGGCAGGTGCAGAACCCCGGCGAATGCGCGCCGGGGTTCCGTGCCCTCAGCAGCAGCCGCACCCTGCGTGGTGATGGTCATGATCGCATGAGGGTGGCGGGCTGTAATCACCAACTTCTGCCAGCACATCCCGTAATGCCCACAGGATCATGTCCACATCTTCCGCTTCGATCGTCAGCGGCGGGCGAATTTTCAGGATGCTGTCCTTTGGGCCTTCGCTGCCAATAAGAATCCGGTGGTCGCGCATCCGGTTCTTGACATATTTGCAGATCTCACGGCCTTCAGAGCCATCGGGGTTGATCAGTTCGACTCCAACGAACAGGCCCATGCCGCGCACATCACCGACAGATCCGAAATCGGTCTCGATCTGACGCAGGCCTGTCATCAACCTGTCGCCCATCAGGCGGGCATTGTCCTGCAAGCCTTCATCATCGACGATATCCAGAACTTCTTTGCCGATGCGGCAGGACAGGGTCGATCCGCCAAAGGTCGAAAAGAACTCGATCCCGTTGTCAAAGCTGCGGGCGATCTCTTTGGTAGTAACCAGAACGCCCAATGGATGACCGTTGCCAATGGGTTTGCCCATGACCACGATATCCGGCAGCGCGCCTTGATGCTCAAAGCCGAAATAATATTCGCCCAGACGCCCCAGACCTGTCTGCACCTCGTCGGCGATGCAGACACCACCAGCGGCGCGGATTTTCTCATAAACCGCGGGCAGATAGCCTTTGGGTGGTATGATCTGCCCGCCAACTGAAGGGAAGGTCTCGGCAATGAAACCGGCAACGCCCTGACCTTTGTCCTGTAGGGCTGCAATCGCTGGGTCCACTAGATCTGCAAACTTCTGGGCGCTATCGGGGTCGTCGCGCCGGAAAGACCCTCGGTAGTCATCCGCGACCTCAACCAGTTCCACCCAATCCGCCTGACCAACTCCGCCCGGTTTGTTGAACTTATAGGCCGAAATTGCCACGGCGGCGGTGGTATTGCCGTGATACCCGTGATCGGGCGTCACGATCCCTTTGGCGCCGGTATGGGCGCGGGCCAGCCGCAGGGCGAGCTCATTGGCTTCGGTGCCGGAATTCACAAAGAAGCAGACCTCGAGGTGATCGGGCAGCTTGGACAGAACCTTATCGGCAAAAGCCGTCTGGGCCGGATGCAGATACCGGGTGTTGGAATTCATCCGCTTGAGCTGATCTGCTGCGACAGCCTGAATGCGCGGGTGGGCGTGGCCCACATGGGGTACATTGTTATACGCATCCAGATAAGGGCGACCCCATTCGTCAAACAGGTGATGCTTCCAACCGCGTACCAGCATGACTGGATCGTCATAGGTCAGGGACAGGTTGCCTCCGAAGTGGTCCTGCCGTCCCTGCAGGATCGCCTGTTTATCGGTCGGCCGATAGAACACCTTGTCATCGGGAAGGTTCAGCAGAGCCGCCGGATTCGGGCAGACGGCGTGCCACAGTTCAAGCTCGTCAGGGTCGCCAACACCCGGCCAGTTGGCCCGCATCCCGTTCGTAGTCAGGGCCAGCTGGAAATGTACATGTGGGGCCCAGCCCCCGTTCTGTGTGACATCCCCAAGCCGTGCAAACGCCGCTCCCTGTGCGACTGGATCGCCCGGGTTCAGCCTGTCGCAGACCTCGGGGTCCAAATGTCCGTAGAGTGTATAGAACGGATCGCCTTGGGGTGTTTCGTGATGCAGGATCACCACCCCGCCATAGTCAAGGTGACTGTCGCGATTCTCGACCGCCTCGACCCGGCCACTGATCGGGGCATTCAGGACAGTGCCAGCAGGCGCGAACACATCCACCGCCAGATGCACGGTGCGTCGGTCCGAAGCTTTCCATGGCCCTTTGCGGAACCCCGGCTCTGCGTAAATCAGGCGGGGTTCATTGTAATATCCCAACCAGAATTCTGTGCCATATTCCTCGCCAACACGTGCCGCCTCGGCCAGGGGCATGTGGAAAGGATTTTGCGGCCACACCGAGTTTTCGACCGATAGCGAGCCAATGGGCACATCTTTTAGACCCTGCCCAAACATCTCGGCGAATTGACCGCGATGCGCGGACAGATAGGCGTGGATGCGCTCGGCCCCATCGGTGACCGGTAGACTACAGGCGACGCGCAGGCGCGCTGGCATCAATCCGCCATTGACGCTTTGGTCCTCAAGAAACCGCCAGGCCGGCGCCTGACTGATGGTGACATAAGGATCATCCGGGTTTTCAAGGGCCATCAGGGTCGAGTTCACAACCGACACAGCCAGTCGCATACGCAAGAGAGGCCAGATCAGTTCGACTTCGTCCGCGCGCAGGGGGTTTGCCGCCTGATAGCCGCGCACCAGTGCCGCCAATGCGCGTTCGGGTTGCGGATGATCCAATACGATATAGGCCCCGGCAATCGCCAGATCGCAAACGCGTGGCGCGGCACACATATCGCCAAGGTCAATCAAGCCCGACACCCCCGGGCGCTGGCCAGGCTCTGCTTCGACCAGAACGTTATAGTCATTGGCGTCATTATGAATCGCCTGACTGGGCAAGCCTGCCAACTTGCCCGATATCGCATTGAATTCGGAACATATCTCGGCCAGCACTGCCTGCCGCGCGGGGCTACTAACGGCGTCCAGATGCTGTTCGATCCACCCTGCCTGCGTCAGATTCCATTTGAAATCGCCCCGGGCCAAACCCTCATGCGTGAACCGCTCTAATGCGCGGTCTGTAGCACCCAGAACGCGACCCAGCTTTAGGATCAACTCTTCGGATTTGGGTGCCGATTTCGCATAGCATTGCCCAGGCAGGCATTCCAGCAACCAAACAAGGCGCGGTACCCCCTCGTGATCTTCGATTCGGGGCAGATAGCCCCTCTGCAAATCGGGAAACACTGTAGGAAATGGCAGCCCTGGTGCTTCTGAGGCGATATGTTCTAAGGCTTTGACCTGCAGGTCCACAAGCTCTGCTTCGCATCCGGGGCGCATGACTTTCAGCACATAATCCTGTCCGTTGGTTGCCCGGACCAGAAAATTAAGATCGTATTCGCCGTCCAATCGGGTCAGCCGCGCGTCCAGCCCCCAGTTTTGCCGCAAAGCATTAGCCCAAAATGCGATGATGTCGTTCATTTGAAACCCTGTCCCAGTAAACCGGGGTCCTTTTCATCTGGCTAAAAATATCTTCGGGAGTGAATTGGCCCTGCGGGCCAAGAGGGGGCAGACAGCCCCCTTTTCCCGTTACCCCAATGCGCGCAACCGTTTAATAAGCGAGGACGTATCCCACCGATTCCCGCCCATTTTCTGCACATCCTTATAGAACTGATCAACCAAAGCCGTCACCGGCAGGGATGCCCCTGTTTCATCTGCGGTATCCAAGCAAATTCCCAGATCCTTGCGCATCCAGTCCACCGCGAAACCGTGCTCAAAATGATCGTCCAACATGGTTTCATAGCGGTTCGCCATCTGCCAACTGCCTGCGGCCCCCTGACTGATCACTTCCACAACCGCCCGGCCATCCAGCCCGGCTTTTTCGGCAAAATGCAGCGCCTCGCTGAGGCCCTGAACCAGTCCGGCAATGGCGATCTGGTTGCACATCTTGGTCATCTGACCGGCGCCACTGTCCCCAATGCGGCGACAGATTTTGGAATAGACCTGCATAATGGGCTCGGCCGCGTCATAGGCAGCCTGATCCCCCCCGCACATGATCGACAGAACGCCGTTTTCAGCCCCGGCCTGACCGCCCGAAATCGGCGCGTCCACAAAGGCAATCCCTGCGGCTTTGCCCGCGCCATAAAGCTCTCGGGTTACCTTTGCCGAGACGGTCGTATGGTCGACGAAAACCGCGCCGCTTGACATTGCGCCGAAGGCACCATCGTCGCCGGTGCAGACCATGCGCAGATCATCGTCATTGCCCACACAAGCCATGACAAACTCGGCTCGCTCAGCCGCCTCGCGCGGGGTAGCGGCCATTGAGCCGCCATATTGGGCGACCCAAGCCTCGGCCTTAGCGGTTGTTCGGTTGAAAACCGTGACCTCATGACCTGCAGCCTGCAGGTGGCCGGCCATTGGATATCCCATGACACCCAAACCAAGGAACGCAACTTTTGCCATTTGGTGAACCTCTCTGCTGTCCGGGTCCGGTCAGACGCCGCAAGCCGGATTGTTTGGCAGAGACAAAGCAAAGCTGAAGACAAAGGGCAACCCCGTGTCAGGGTTGTCCGCCCAAATCCTTCAGGATCGGACAATCAGGCCTGTCGTCGCCGGCGCAGGCGTCAATTAAATGACCCAACGTATCGCGCATCGCATTAAGGTCGGCAATCTTCGCTTCGATCTGGACCATATGCGCGCGGGCAACCTTCTTCACATCTGCACTTGCGCGGGTTTCATCCTCATACAAGGCCATCAGGGTCCGGCAATCTTCGATCGTAAATCCCAATGCGCGGGCCCGGCCTAAAAAGTTCAGTTTGTGCACATCCTGACTGCGGAACCGGCGATAGCCATTATCATCGCGCAGCGGTTTGATCAGTCCGATATCTTCGTAATAGCGGATGGTCTTGGCCGGGAGACCGGTTTGGTTGGAAACGTCGCCGATATTCATGACGTCACCATTTGTGGAGCCGCCGGATGTGATCCCTCGGGCAGGCTGGCGCGAACCCTGCGAAGTCGCAACGCGTTGGTGACGACAAAGACGCTGGACAAAGCCATGGCTCCAGCCGCCAGAACCGGGGAAAGAAGCGGGCCGCCAAAAGGATACAGAATCCCGGCGGCGACAGGGATCAGCAAAACATTATATCCAAACGCCCAGCCCAGATTCTGTTGGATATTGCTCATGGTCCGGCGACTGATTTCGACTGCATTGGCAACCGCGCGCAGATCGCCCGACATCAGTACCACATCCGCCGTTTCAATCGCCACATCCGTGCCAGTTCCGATAGCAATGCCGACATCCGCCGCAGCCAATGCCGGGGCGTCGTTGATCCCGTCACCGACAAAGGCCAGCTCTCCGAACTGGTCGCGCAGGGCGTTGATTGTGGCGAGCTTCCCGTCCGGCAGGACCTCGGCTGTAACATGGTCAATGCCCAGCTTGTCTGCCAAGGCCTGCGCAGTCAGGGCGTTGTCCCCGGTGACCATCGCCAATGTCAGGCCCATCGTGTGCAGCCTGCGCAATGCCTCGACCGTGCCGGGTTTGACCGGGTCGGAAACCGCAAGAAGTGCTGCAGCCTGACCGTTGATCGCGACGAACACAGGTGTCGCCCCTTCGGCGGCATGCTGGTCGGCCTGTTGGCTCAGCGCGGATAGATCAATGCCGTTCTGCGCCATTAATCTGGGTGAGCCGATCAACAGATCGTGCCCATCAACGGACGCGCGCGCACCCAGCCCGGTTAGCGATTCAAAACTGGAAATGGGGGGCAGGTTCGCCGGTCCGGCCCGCGTGATTGCCGAGGCAATCGGGTGTTCGGATCGCGACTCGACCGCAGCAGCCAGCCGTAAAACGGTGTCGCTGTCAAACCCATTCGTGGTCGTGACATTCGCCAGTTCAGGGCGCCCCAGTGTCAGCGTCCCGGTCTTGTCCAGCGCGATGATTTTGACCTGTTGCAGTTGCTGTAACGCATCACCTTTGCGAAACAGGACGCCCAGTTCGGCGGCTCGCCCAGTCCCCACCATGATCGAAGTCGGAGTCGCCAACCCCATGGCGCAAGGACAGGCTATGATCAAAACCGAAACACCTGCGACCAATGCCATCGGCAAGGCAGGAGCGGGGCCAAAGACCAGCCAGACCGCAATGGTCAGTAGGGCAACGCCAATCACAACGGGAACAAACCACGCCGTGATCCGGTCGACCAGCCCCTGTATCGGCAACTTGGCACCCTGAGCTTGCTGAACCATCTGGATCACCTGCGCCAGCACCGTTTCGGACCCAACCCGCGTGGCGCGCACGCGCAGCGCGCCCGTGCCGTTGACCGTGCCCCCTATCACCTGATCTTCGGCCGATTTCCCTATAGGAACGGGTTCGCCGGTAATCATGCTTTCATCCACGTATGAGGTGCCGTCCAACACCTGAGCATCGACTGGGACGCGCTCTCCGGGTCGGATCTGCAGCACATCGCCAACCAGTATTTCGGATATGGGTCGATCGACCGTGCCCCCGTCCTGTTCTAGCCGGGCTGTTTTCGGTTGAAGCCCGACCAGTTTGCGAATGGCGGCCCCGGTCCGGCCTTTTGCCCGCGCCTCCATCGCGCGACCCAGCAGGATAAGGACCACGATGACCGAGGCGGCCTCGTAATACACATTTGCACTGCCTTGTGGCAGAACCTGAGGCGCAAAGGTGGCCAGGACGGAATACAGATAGGCGGCACCGGTTCCCATCGCGACCAGCGCATTCATATCAGGTGTCCCGCGCAGCAAGGCCGGGATACCCTTGGCATAGAACACCCTTCCGGGGCCGATCAGCAGAACCGACGTCAGGACAAACTGGATGATATGGCTGGTCTGAATCCCGATTGTTGCCTGAACCCAGTGATGAAAGGCTGGGATCATGTGCCCGCCCATCTCGAGTATAAACACGGGCAAAGCCAGCGCCGCAGCGATCAGGGTGGTGCGGATCAGCGCAGAGGCTTCGCCCGGTTTCTCATCGTTGCTTTCGGCCATCCTGGAAGGGTGCGCCGGATAGCCCGCTTTGGTGCTTAGCTGCGCCAGCTTCACAGGATCAGTTGCCCCGTCGGCAAAACGAATGATCGCGGTTTCAGTGGCCAGGTTGACCCGAGCACTTATGACGGCCGGATCTGCGCAGAGTGTTCGTTCAATCCTTGCGACGCAAGAAGCACAATTCATACCGTCAATTTGCAGAACGGCTTCTGCCACTGACACCGGATAACCAGCTTTGTCCAGCGCGCCGGTCAGGTCGCTGATTGGCCCGTCATAAGTGACCTGTGCAGTCTCGGTTGGGAAGTTGACCGAAGCCTCGGTAACCCCGGGAACATTGCGCAACGCAGATTCCACGCGGCCTACGCAGGATGCGCAGCTCATTCCGGTGACCTTCAGTCTGATAGTATGTGAGTTGGCCAATCGACTCATCCTGTCCTGTTTCCAACCCTAGATGGGGGTTCCAGTCACAGGAAGGTCAAGGGCAGAGATCATGATTCAGGCACAATCTCTTGTTTCGAGGGCCGTACGGTTCTTAGTCTTGGGCCAGTTTTTCCAGCAGCAGCGAATTATAAAGCGCGGGCGGGGATGTCCGAACAGCTTCGGGAGATGCGAAAAACCCCAGCATAAGAAAGGCAATCGACAGAGCGAAACCAAACAGGACTATGAAGGCTCGGTGAAGCGTTAACGTTATCATGGTGTCAGTCCTTGAATCACAAGTTGGGGAATGCTTGGCACTGGGGCTTATTTCTTATTTTCCAGTTCCCGTTTCAGCCGGTCATTTTCTGCCTGAAGTTGGGCCAGCTGCTGGCCCAATTCGTTCAGGTGGGGGCGCAGCTCGGCCTCGGTGAATCGTGGGGTAATGTGACTTGGGCAATTCCAGTCCAGACCTTCGACCTTGATAATGACGGCGCGTTCGGCCGGGGTCTGGGTGCCTTCAGGGGAGAGGCTGGCAGCCGCCGCAGCGCCTTCGGCAATTTCGACACGCCCAAGTATTTTCAGGCGTCGCTGGTTGGCATAATCCATCAGGATCAGCGCAACCCGGTCATTGCCATCCAAATTCCCGCGCGAGATATACTGTTTGTTGCCCGAAAGATCAGCATACCCGATGGTCTGCGCATCAAGTACTCGTAAAAACCCCGCGGGTCCGCCACGATACTGCACATATGGCCAGCCGGTCTCGGACACGGTTGATTGGTAGAACCCGTCGCGGGCCTCGATGAACTCTTTTTCGGCGGCTCTGATTTCGTGACCCTGCACAGGGCCGCTTTCCAGGAATTTCGCATAGGTTTTTGCCGATCCCATCCTTTCTTGATGGGTGAGAACGGCAGGCGTGAAGGTTAGTTTGGAAAAAGCACGTGGCATAATAGGTCCTTTCTACAGGCCCAGATCAGACAGGCCGGGATGTTCGTCAGGGCGCGGACCAAGAGGCCAAAGGAAAACCCGATCCTGTTGCCTGATCGGAAGGTCGTTCAGCGAGGCATGACGTTTGGCCATCCGACCATCCCTATCGAATTCCCAGTTCTCGTTACCATATGAGCGGAACCACTGGCCGCTGTCGTTCCGCCATTCATAGGCATAGCGCACGGCAATACGGTTTTCCGAATAGGCCCAGAGTTCTTTGATCAGCCGGTACTCCTGCTCATTTCTCCACTTGCGGGTCAAAAGCGCGTGAATTTCAGCATGGCCCGCGACAAACTCGGCCCGATTCCGCCATTGGCTGTCCTCGGTATAGGCGGGCGTCACGATATCCGGATCGCGGCTGTTCCAAGCATTTTCAGCCATGCGGACCTTTTGTGTAGCGGTCTCAGCAGTGAATGGCGGCAGAGGGGGGCGGCTCATGTCATGATCCTTCAGGTCAGCGATGCAGCGAGCAGCGCAAGGGTCAACAGAATTGGGATGTACTGGCGGTTGAAGGGGCTGGTACGGCGTTTCATGACGGCTCCATAGTTAACTGATCGGTACATCATGTTGTTAAGGTGTACTGATCGGTACCTATTTGCAAGGGGCGCCTGTAAAATATCTAAAATTTTTCTCTATCCAGGTGGAAAATAAAGAGAATTTCCTGAACATTGGTGGCCCTTGCGGATTATGGAGGGTACAATTATGTACAGATCGGTACGTATAGGAGGCGAATCATGCGCCCAAACAAAAGGGATGAGCTGGTCCGCAAGGCCCTAAAGGTCTTTTATCGTGACGGTTTTCATGCGACCGGCATGGACAAGCTGGTGGCTGAGACGGGTGTGTCGAAGACTTCGATGTACAAACATTTCCGCACCAAGGAAGATTTGATACTGGCGGCTTTGCGCTTGCGGGACGAGAATTTCCGCAACTGGTTCATGCGTCGTGTCGAGGAATTGGCCGACACCCCTGCGGACCAGTTGATTTCAAGCTTTGATGCACTGGGCGAGTGGTTCGCCGAAGACGGGTTTCGCGGCTGCATGTTCATCAAGGCTGGCGCCGAGTTCCAGGAGAAAGAGCACCCGATCCACGTGCAGGCGGCGGAACACAAGCGGTTGTTGTTGGAATATTTCACGGATCTGTCCCGCAAAGCCGGTGCCTGCGATCCTGAAAGCCTGGGATGTCAGATTCTTCTGCTGAAAGAAGGGGCAATCGTGACGGCGGTTCTGTTGAAAAGCTGTGATCCCGCGCAAGATGCCAAAGCTGCAGCGCGGGTCTTGCTGGAAAACGCGTTGGCCGCACCGATCCAGTGACCCGGCGAAATCTTCCAAAAGACGTTGCGTAGCGTTTCATCCAACGCATTGGATTACTTGGCGGTCCAACTTACGCTGGCGGCAAGTTGATCTTGGAGGATGCGCAATGTCTCTTATTACCCCTACATCCAGCTGGGTGTCCGAAGAGCACCAGATGTTTGCCGAAATGGCGAACCGTTTCATGCAGGACGAACTGGTGCCCAATATCGAGCGCTGGACCGAAAACGGGGTTGTTGATCGTGCGTTCTGGCGCAAGGCCGGTGACATGGGACTGATGGCTGGCGCGATCACCGAAGAACACGGCGGTGTCGGTGGTGGCATGGGATTTGATGCTCTGACCATGTACGCCCAGACCTCGCACGGAGATTCCGGTTGGGGCTATGCGATCCAGTCGATTGTCATCCACTATATCACCGCTTATGGCAGCGAAGATCAAAAGTTGAAATGGCTGCCGAAACTCGCCTCGGGCGAGATGGTTGGCGCGCTGGCCATGACAGAGCCCGGAACCGGTTCGGATGTGCAGTCGATCCGCACAACTGCGGAAAAGAACGGTAACTCCTACTGTCTGAACGGATCCAAGATCTTTATCACCAATGGGCAATCTGCGGACTTGATCCTTGTGGCCGCAAAGACCGACAAGACCCAAGGGTCGAAAGGGGTATCGTTGGTCGCGGTCGAAACGCAGGGCGCAGATGGGTTCCGCAAGGGGCGGAACCTCAAGAAACTGGGCATGAAGTCCAATGACACGGCCGAGCTGTTCTTTGAGGACGTCAAGGTCCCGATGACAAACCTGATTGGAGCGGAAGAGGGGCAGGGTTTTTACCAGATGATGCGGCAACTTCCCTGGGAACGCCTGACGATTGCAATCGGTGCCCTGGGTGCGATTGATTTCGCGATTGCCGAAACAGTGAAATACACGCAGGAGCGCAAAGCCTTCGGTCAGCGCGTGATGGATTTCCAGAATACCCGCTTCAAGCTTGCCGAGTGTAAAACCAAGGCCGAAGTGCTGCGCAGTTTTGTCAACGACTGTATTGCCCGGCTTGAGGCTGGAACTTTGGATGCATCGACCGCGTCGATGGCCAAATACTGGGGGTCTGAGGTGCAGAATGAGATCATGCACGAATGTCTGCAGCTGTTTGGTGGCTATGGGTTCATGATGGAATATCCGATTGCTCGGCTTTACGCGGATGCGCGGGTTCAGATGATCTATGGCGGGACAAATGAGATCATGAAGGAACTCATTGCTCGGTCGTTGGACACATAATCCTGTTCGGGACGCTCCCGCCCCGCAGTTTTCTAGGGTGGTCGGAATGGCCCGGTCACGAGATTTGGTCGACTTGGCCTTGCAGCCAAGAACAGAACGACTTCAGCGGCTCGGATGCCACCCGGGATTGCGGCCAGACCAGAAAGAAATCGCCCAGACTGACGCCTGGGCCTTTCCAGGCGGGAACAAGCCGCCCGGTTTTCAAGTCGTCTTCGACCAGATAGCTGGGCAGCAGCGCCACCCCAAGCCCATGAATTGTGGCTTGTCCCATAGTCGAGAATTGGTCGAACAACATGCCGCCAAGCCCTGATGCCACAAGCCCTTGTGCGGCAAACCATTGCTCCCAGGCGTCAGGGCGCGTTTCCAGGTGCAGCAGTGGGGCATTCATTAGCCAGTCAATCTGTTCCGGGTTTTTTGGCAGAATTTCCGGGGCGCAAACCGGTACAACGTTTTCACGCATGATCGGCAGGTAGTTGACGCCGTGCCAATCTCGACGTCCGAAATGAATCGCGGCGTCGAAATGTTCCGTTTCGAAATCGAAGGGGCGAAGCCGGGTGTTCAGATTGACGGTCACCTCGGGATGTCGGCGAGCAAAGTCCTGAAGACGCGGCGCCAGCCAATGCATCCCAAACGCCGGCAGGATCGACAGGTTCAGCGATCCTCCGGTCGGATTGGCTCTGAGTTTTAGGGAGGCCTGCGCCAGTTGGTGCAAGCTTTTGCGCGCGACCTGAACGTATTCTTTTGCCGCCGGGGTAAGCTGCAGCCGCATCTGGGTTCGCTGGATCAGTTCGATGCCCAGCTGTTCCTCCATCGACTTGAGCTGTCGGCTGATGGCGCTCTGGGTCAGCGAAAGCTCTTCCGCTGCCGCCGATGCACTGCCAAGGCGGTCAACGGCCTCGAGTGCCAGCAGAGAGGGGATAGACGGCAGAAAACGACGGGGGGCGATCATATGATAATTCCTCATACCTTTCGAATGGAATATCACTGGCTTTTAGAGCCCGCCAGCCCGATACCAAATGAATATTTTGGTCAAGAGAGACGTTGGCAGTGTCCAGGGAAATCGCAGCAGATAGTTTTAGGCGTGCAGACAGGCTGCGCGGGATTGAGTTGTCAGAGATTGTTCAGATCTCTGAGCAGGCTGCGCGCCTTAAGGCGCAGGGTGTCGATGTGGTCGCGCTCAGTACTGGCGAGCCTGATTTTCCGACCCCTGAACATGTGGTCGAGGCGGCCCATAAAGCGGCGCTGGCCGGGCAAACACGGTACCCGGCGACGGCAGGGGCGCCGGACCTTCGGGCGGCTATCGCCGTCGGGGCCAGTGTCCAGCCGGAAAACGTGATCGTCTCGACCGGTGCTAAACAGGTTTTGTCCGGGGCGCTGATGGCCACGCTCGATCCCGGGGATGAAGTTATTACCGCGGCGCCGTTCTGGACCAGCTATGCGGATATGGTCAGGCTGTCCGGCGGTATTCCGGTTGTCTTGGACTGTCCGGTTTCTCAGGGGTTCAAGCTGACCCCAGCACAGCTTGAGGCCGCAATTACGCCGCGCACTCGCTGGCTTTTGCTGAACACGCCCTCAAACCCGACCGGCGCGGTCTATACTGAATCGGAAATGCAGGCCCTGGGTCGTGTTTTGGACAGGCATCCCAATGTTTGGGTGATCTCGGATGAGATTTACCAACACCTGACCTATGTTCCCTTCACGCCATTTGTTCAGGCCGTGCCGCATCTGGCGGATAGAGTGCTGACCGTAAATGGAGTTTCCAAGGCCTATTCGATGACCGGGTGGCGGATCGGTTGGGGAATCGGGCCATCACCCTTGATCAAGGCGATGACCGCTGTTCAGGGGCAGATTACATCAGGCGCATGTTCCATCGCGCAGGCGGCAGCATTGGCTGCGATTACCGGGCCGCAAACGCTTTTGGGCGAACGCCTGCAGGCGATGCGAGCACGCCGTGATCTTGTGGTTGCTAGGTTGAATGCCGCGGGTCTGGAGTGTGCCGTTCCGGATGGCGCGTTCTATGTCTTTCCCAAAACACCGGCTGAAATGCCGGTCGATCATGAATTCTGCCGGTATCTGCTGGACGAAGTCGGGGTGGCCCTGGTGCCGGGGCGCGCCTTTGGGATGCCGGGCCATCTGCGGCTTTCTTTTGCCTATGGCACCGAAAGCCTGCAAGAAGGGTTGCGGCGCATTTCTGTTGCGACCGCCAGATTGAAGTAGAGGGGCCGCCATGGATCGCGCTCAGATCGTTCATGAGAATTTCCTGACACGTGTGGCGCAAGGCCACCTGCCTGACGGCGCAGCCCCGCGCCCCGGACTTAGCAATACCGAGGCGGTGTCGCTGTACCGGTCGCAGGTTCTCAGCCGGGCGTTGGACCGTACCAGCCGCGCGATGCAGAAGGCGGGGCAGGGGTTCTATACTATCGGCTCGTCCGGGCATGAGGGCATGGCTGCTGTCGCCCATGCTCTGCGGCCCACAGACATCGCGTTTCTGCACTACCGGGATGCCGCGTTTCAGATCGCGCGTTCCGAGCAGGTGCCGGGTCAGCAGATCGCCTGGGATATGTTACTGAGTTTTGCCTGCTCGAAAGAGGACCCGATCTCGGGTGGTCGGCACAAGGTACTGGGCTCGAAGGCACTGATGATCCCGCCGCAGACCTCGACAATTGCCAGTCATCTGCCCAAAGCTGTGGGTGCGGCCTATTCCCTGGGTGCAGCGCGGCGGCACCCGCCCGAACATCGCGAGCTGCCACAGGACGGGATCGCGATGTGTTCGTTCGGGGATGCGTCGGCCAATCATTCCACTGCGCAGGGGGCGATCAATACGGCGGGGTGGACCAGCGTACAGTCGACCCCTTTGCCCCTGTTGTTCGTCTGTGAGGATAATGGGATCGGTATCTCGGTCAGAACGCCAAAGGGATGGGTTCAAGCGTCGATGCAGCACCGGCCGGGGATCAAATATTTCCAGGCCAATGGTTTGGATATTTTCGAAACCTATGCGGTTGCGAAAGAGGCGGCGGAATACGTGCGCACTCGGCGCAAACCGGCTTTTCTGCATCTAAGAACCGTTCGGCTTTATGGCCATGCGGGGGCGGACGTCCCGACGACCTATATGGCGAAATCCGAGGTCGAAGCTGATGAGGCTAATGATCCGCTTCTGCATTCGGTGCGGCTGTTGGATCAGGCCGGGGCGTTATCGTCGGATCAGGCGCTGAAGATATATCAGGATACCTGCGCCCGCACCGACAGGATCGCGGCCGAGGCCGTGACCCGCCCACATCTGACCACTGCGTCCGAGGTCATGGCCAGCCTGATCCCGCCGGAACGCACCTGCAAACCCACCAATGGTCCGGGGGCCGAGGCCCGTGCAGCCGCTTTTGGCGGCGACATGCGCGCGATGGACGATCCCCAGCCGATGAGTCGTCTGATCAACTGGGCGCTGACCGATCTGATGCTGGAACACGCCGAGATCGTGTGCATGGGCGAAGATGTGGGACGCAAGGGTGGCGTCTATGGCGTGACCCAAAAGCTGCAACAGCGGTTCGGCCCGGATCGGGTGATCGACACGCTGTTGGACGAACAGTCCATTCTGGGGCTGGCCATCGGTATGGGGCATAACGGCTTTGTCCCGATCCCTGAAATTCAGTTTCTGGCCTATCTCCACAATGCCGAGGACCAGATCAGGGGCGAGGCCGCGACCTTGCCCTTTTTCTCGAACGGGCAATTTACCAATCCGATGGTCCTGCGGATCGCCGGTCTGGGATATCAGAAGGGTTTCGGGGGGCATTTCCACAACGACAACTCTCTGGCCGTTCTGCGCGATATTCCGGGTGTGATCATTGCCTGCCCCTCGACTGGTTCGGACGCGGTGCAGATGCTTCGAGAATGCGTAAGGCTGGCCCGCGAAGAGCAGCGCGTCGTGGTATTCCTGGAACCCATTGCGCTTTATCCGATGCGCGACCTCCATCAGGCACAAGATGCCGGATGGATGACGACCTATCCTTCGCCGGATCGCAGCATCCGCCTGGGCGAGGTCGGGGTACAGGGGGACGGCACCGATCTGGCGATTGTGACCTATGGCAACGGCCACTACCTGTCGCAGCAAGCCTTGCCTGAACTTGAG
This sequence comes from Ruegeria sp. YTSA226, assembly GCF_059609905.1. Lineage (NCBI taxonomy): Bacteria > Pseudomonadati > Pseudomonadota > Alphaproteobacteria > Rhodobacterales > Roseobacteraceae > Ruegeria > Ruegeria sp. YTSA226. Next base: position 81,678 of record NZ_JBXWMQ010000003.1, on the reverse strand, counting down.
GCCGCAGGGATCCGAACCCGGATTATCGACATGCGATGGTTGGCTCCATTACCTGCAGAAGCGTTGCGCGAGTCCACCAAAACCTGTGCGCATATTCTGGTCGTTGACGAATGCCGCCGGACTGGAAGCCAGTCAGAGGCGCTGACAACTTTCTTCGTCGAAGAAAGCCCCGACACCCCAATCGCCCGCGTAGTGGCAGAAGACAGCTTTATCGCGACCGGGCCTGCATATGCTGCGCCATTGCCGTCAAAGGATAATATTGTCGCCGCTGCGCTCAATCTGACTGGAAACCGCTCATGACCCGTACCGCCGTTGTGATCTGCCCGGGTCGGGGCACCTATAACAAGGCCGAGCTGGGTTATTTACACCGTCATCACGCAAGCCGGATGCAAATGTTTGGCAATTTTGACGCTATCCGTGCCAGTGCGGGGCAAGAGACGGTCACGGAGCTGGACGGTGCCGATCGGTTCACGGTCAGCAAGTATTCGCGTGGAGATATGGCCTCACCTCTGATCTACGCGGCATCTCTGGCTGATGCTCAGGTGCTGGCCGATGACATTGAAGTGGTGGCTGTCACCGGCAACTCGATGGGCTGGTACATCGCCCTCGCCGTCGGAGGCGCGGCGTCGCCCGAGAATGGCTTTCGTGTGGTGAACACAATGGGGACGCTGATGCAGGACCACCTAATTGGTGGGCAGCTCGTATACCCGTTTTCAGACGATAGCTGGGTGGCTGATCCTCAGCGTAAGGCTGAATTGCTGGCGGATGTGGCGCGGATCAACGCGCAGGACGGTCAGGTTCTGGCATTGTCGATTGATCTGGGTGGAATGCTGGTTCTGGCGGGCAACGAAGAGGGCTTACGAGCGTTCGAGGCATCGTGGCCGAGTGTGCAAGACAGGTTCCCCATGAGGTTGGCAAATCACGCCGCATTTCACACCCACCTTCAAGCTCCGGTGGCTGCGGAAGGGCGCACGCAACTTGGTGCGGAGCTGTTCAAACAGCCTGACCGGCCTCTGATCGACGGGCGTGGCAAAATCTGGTGGCCGGGTGCGACGGACACGCAGGCACTGTGGGATTACACCCTGGGACATCAGGTGACCGCGGCCTATGACTTCACCCGCGCAATCCAGACCGCCGCGCGCGAATTCGCGCCTGACCTGTTCATCGTGACAGGCCCCGGAGCGACTTTGGGCGGTGCCGTTGCGCAATCGCTGGTTCTGGCCGGGTGGCAGGGGATGTGCGATCGGGCAGCGTTTCAGTCGCAGCAAAAGGCGCGGCCTTTCCTGATCGCGATGGGGCGTGAGGATCAAAGGGCTCTTGCGACGACCTGATCCCGCGTCCTAATGGTTTTTGACACCGCAAGGAGTCCGCATTGAGCGACTACGATCAATCCCTTTGGCTAAACACCTGCCGCGAGCATGTGGAGAGCGCCCCGCTGACCAGCGATTTGTCTGTGGACCTTGCGGTGATCGGCGGCGGTTATACTGGCAGTTCTGCGGCTTTGACGGCCGCACGGGCCGGAGCCTCGGTCTGTGTCTTGGAGGCGCAGGAGATCGGGCATGGGGGATCCGGGCGCAATGTGGGGCTGGTCAATGCCGGACTCTGGGTGCGTCCTGCTGACATTTGCGCCCATCTGGGGGATGCGGACGGAACGCGTCTTATCGAAATCCTTGCGGCGGCCCCAAGTGAAGTATTCAGCGTGATCCAGGCACATGAGATTGAGTGCGAGCCGATGCGCACGGGCACGTTGCATTGTGCGCATTCTGGCTCTGGTCTTGCTGATTTGAAAATACGCCATGCACAGTTGCGTCAGGCAGGCGCTCCGGTCGAGTTGCTGTCGTCGGACAAGACGTACCAGCGCACGGGCAGCGCCACCTTTCGTGGAGCTCTGTTCGACCCGCGCGCCGGAACGATCCAGCCGATGGCATATGTGCGTGGTCTGGCCCGCGCGGCTGCCGCAACCGGGGCACGCGTTCACACACACAGCCCGGTGACGACGATGCGCCATGTCGATGGCCAATGGCTGTTGGAAACCCCGCAGGCCACGGTGCGCGCCAAATCAGTGATCCAGGCCACCAACGCGTATCATCGGAACCTGCCCGATACGGCACCGGCCTATGTTCCTGTCTCGTATTTTCAATTCACTACTGCGCCGTTGTCCGACAATCTGCGCGCGAGTATTCTTCCCGGAGCCGAAGGATGTTGGGATACCGGCCTGATCATGACCTCTTTCCGAATGGATCACGACGGGCGCTTTATCCTCGGCGCAATGGGCAATCTAGAACATGCGGGCAGCGCCGCGCACACCGGATGGATCAAGCGCAAACTGTCAGAGCTTTATCCTCAGCTTGCGGATCAACCCTTGCAGCAGGGATGGCATGGCCGCATTGCGATGACCTCGGACCACATTCCCAAGATCACCCGGATCGGACCGGATGCGGTTTCGATCCATGGCTATTCAGGCCGGGGTATCGGGCCGGGCACGGTGTTTGGCCGTATGGCGGCTGAGAGCCTTTTGGCAGGGGATCCGGCGTTGCTGCCAGTTCCCGCTGTGGCGGAACATACTGAACGCTGGACCCGCCTGCGTCACGCCTACTTTGAAACCGGTGCTGCACTGACCCATTTGATCAAGGCGCGCTGATGTCAGCTGCTATGGCTTCGATCCTTCTGCGCAGCCAACGATGCGCCGGGTCATTGGCCGACCTTTGGTGCCAGACCATGTAAAGCGGAACCGGGGTGCATTCGAAGGGCAAATGCGCACAGTCCAACCCGGCCAGAGGACCTTGTCTCATCAAGGCGGTATCGGTCGAGATCAACGAGCTGCCCCGCACAAAGGCCGGAATCGCGTTGAAATGGGGCAGGGTAACAATCGGCGCTCTGATCTGGCTTTGATCAACACCCCGCATGACGGCACGGGCGTTGCGGCCATCGGAAAAGCGCACCTCGATATGGTCGCTCTCGCAGTAGGTCTGCCAACTGTTTGGCGGGGTGCAATGGCCGGCATCATAAAACATCATCAGCGGGCTTTCGAGCAGCCGTTTCTGGTAAATGTCCGGCCCATCCGGCGGCAGAGGGGTGACCATCAACTGACACCGGTCGCTGCGCAACAGGTCCGGATCGGGAACGCCCGATGGGATGAACTCCAACCGTAACCGTGCACCCTCGGCGCGTGTGTCTCGCAACAGCCTTGGGAATATCACTTCGCGTGGCATGTCATTTGTGGCGATGCGAATGTCGATCTGTTCGGATAACGGGTCAAAGGGGCGACCGTCGGTCAAGGCACGCATCCCGTCCAGCACCGTTTGAATAGGGTCCTTCAGGGACAAGGCACGTTCGGTCGGGGTCAGGCCCTGACCTGAACGTACAAACAACGGATCGCCCAGCACCTGCCGCAGTTTGGACAGCGTGTGGCTGATTGCCGATTGCGTGACCCCCAGCCGATCGGCTGCTTTCGAGACCGAGCTTTCCTCGAGTATTGTCAGAAAGACCCGCAGGACTTTGCCGTCCAAATCAGTGAAATCATTTTTATTCATATTATTTATGATTAAGTATGAATGGCATTGCTGTCTACCGGGCATTAAGGGTCAGACGGGCAAGGGGAGGCACGCTATGGGAATCCGTTTCTTTTCAGACCGGAACAGGCCAGTTCATATGGGCGGCTACCCGCTAGAGCGGTTGGCGCGGCAGGACACAATGCCGGACCTTTCGCAGGTGCCGCCTATGGGCGATCTTAGTTTTCGCCGCCCCGATCAGCCCCACAGCATCGTCAATGCGATGGGTGAGTTTCAGGCGATGATGGATGCGATCCGCGACGGGTTGGTGAACCCGGCAATGGGCGATATCCCGTCAGATCCGAATGCGCGCGCCAACCATCTGAAAGCCTTTGGTTATTTCAACGATGCGTCGATGATTGGGTGCGGACCACTGCCGCCTGAAGCACTGTTGCCCGAGCCGCGCCGCAACCCTGATATAGACCGGCTGGCTGATGCCCTGAGGACACGGCAAACCAAGACGCTGGCCTCGGGCATTGATGTCATCATGGCGGATTTGAAGGACAGTATCGAGGCTGCGCCAAAGCCAATCGACAGCCACCGCCATGCAATCGTGTTTCTGTACGAACACAACCGAGACCCGGACCTGTCCGAGCCCGGAACCGATTGGATCGTGGATGCGCAGGATCATCGCGCTTGTTTGTTGGCAACCGAGAATGCGGTGGTGATTGCCAACTACATCCGATTGCTTGGCTTTGATGCACGGGCGCATACGGCGATGTCGTCGGATGTTGATCTGGGCAAACTGGCGGTCGCCGCGGGATTGGCCTCGGCCGAAGGTGGACAACTTGTTGCCCCGTGGCTTGGGACCCGGTTCGGGCTGGCCGTGGTGACGACCGAGTTGGAGATCGCTCATGACCGCCCGCTGTGCCCGATGGCTCAGCAACCGTGGTTTCGCACACAAGGACCGGCATGGTGGTTGGGGGCGGGTTTTGCCAAGAATGCGTTGAACCGAGACTCCTATGCCAAACGGCGCTATGTCGACGGCGCGCATCCCTTCGAAAAGCTTAAGCGTGTCGAAACGCCGACAACTTATATTGACGAGGAAAACGTTGCACGCGTCCCCAAACGGGCTGACATGTTTGCCCGGGCGCAATTCGGCGACATGGGTAAGACTCTGCAGGACGCCGCCAAGGGTGGGCATTACGTGCGCAAGGCGGCCCCCAGTTTCGCGCAACGGCGCGCGCTGGGCGCGTTTGTTCTGCTGCAGGATGGCGATAGCGCCGAGACAGCGCCGCCGACAGATGCCGCCCGGAACGCCGCTAATATCAAGGCCACGACCTATTTTCTGGGTGCGGATGCGGTGGGCCTCAGCCGCTGCCCCGAATGGGCGTGGTATTCACATGATGCCGCCGGAGAAGAGATTACACCGCCACATGATCAAGCCATCAGCATGATCATCGACCAAGGTTATGAGACGATGGAGGGATCCAGCGGTGACGACTGGATTGCGGTCGCTCAATCCATGCGCGCCTATCTGCGGTTCTCGCTTTTGGGTGGGGTCGTTGCACAGCAGATCCGCAACCTTGGGTATAAGGCCAAGGCCCATACGGTGATGGATGGCGAGGTGCTGCAGCCTCCGCTTTTGCTGTTGTCGGGACTGGGAGAGGTCAGCCGGATTGGCGAGGTCATCCTGAACCCCTATCTGGGCCCGCGTCTGAAATCCGGTGCGGTCACAACAGATATGCCTCTGGCTCATGACAAGCCGATAGATTTCGGACTGCAGAGTTTTTGTGAAAGCTGCAATAAATGCGCGCGAGAATGCCCCTCGGGGGCGATCACCGCCGGGCCAAAACTGATGTTCAACGGCTATGAAATCTGGAAGTCCGACAGCCAGAGATGCGCCACTTACCGGGTGACAACATCGGGTGGTGCGATGTGCGGGCGGTGCATGAAGACCTGCCCATGGAATCTGGAAGGCATCTTCAAGGAACGTCCCTTCCGTTGGGCCGCGATGAACTTCCCCCAAGCCGCGCCAGCGCTGGCGAAACTGGACGATGCGGTGGGCAATGGTGGCTTGAACGACACCAAGAAATGGTGGTGGGATATCGAATTGCAGCCCGACGGCGCGTATCGCCCGACCCAGCATCCGCTGAACCGGCGCAACCTGCAGACGGACCTTGCCCTGAAATATGAGGATCAGACGCTGGCGGTCTATCCCGCCTATCTGGCCCCGCATCCCTGGCCCTATCCTTTTGCCATGGACCGCGAAGCCGGGATTGCAGCTTATGAAGCGATGGTCACGGCAGAGGAGTACAAGGCACGCAAGGCCGCCGGGGACATGTCTGTTGTTCACAACTATTCCATCGCAGGTGATGCCCCTGTCATGCGGGTCGAGCTGAGCATGGTCGACCGGATGACGGGTGATGTGACCAAATATGAGTTCGCGACGCTGGATGGCGCGCCGCTGCCTCAGTGGACCGCAGGCGCCCATCTGGACGTGCTGGTCGCGCCAGAGTTCCTGCGGCAATATTCAATGTCCGGCAATCCGGCGAACCCAGCGACCTATCAGATCGGTGTCTTGCGCGAGGATGAGGGGCGGGGCGGCTCGGCCCTGTTGCACCGGATTTTTACCGAAGGGCGCAAGGTTTTCATCTCGAAACCGATCAACCATTTCGAACTGGATGAGACCGCCACCAGGACATTCCTGATGGGCGGCGGGATCGGTATCACGCCGATGATCGCTTTTGCCCACCGCCTGCACAGTCTGGGCAAACCCTTTGACCTGCATTACTCGGCCAGTACCCGCGCTGGGGCGGGGTATCTGGACGATCTGGCTGCAATGCCCTGGGCCGATCACGTGCACTATCATTTCTCGGACGAAGGCACGCGCGCTGATTTACAGTCAATCCTGTCGGGATATCAGGTAGGTTGGCATGTCTATACCTGCGGCCCGGATCGGTACATGGAAGGCGTGATGCAGGCAGCGGAACGTCAAGGGTTCCCAGACGAGGCGCGGCATCTGGAGTATTTCTCCGTTCCCGAGCAGCCCGAGTATGAGAACCATTCTTTCACGCTGAAACTGGCCAAATCGGGGCGAGAGCTGCAGGTTCCCGCCGACAAACACGCGGCGCAGGTGCTGAACGAAGCCGGAATTCAGGTCGATGTGAAATGTTCGGACGGAATTTGCGGCGTCTGTAAATGCGGTGTGATTTCGGGTGAAATCGAGCATAGGGATTTCGTGCTGTCGAACAAGCAGCGCGAAGGCGCAATCATCCTGTGCCAAAGCCGTGCTGCGGACCCGGACGGGGTGGTCGAGATCGACCTCTGATCCGAGGTCTGGAAACGTCATTTCGGGATCGAAAAATAGGTCGTTCTTGCCATGGACGCCAGTGTGTTGCTGCATTAACGTCCCTGCGAACCCCAGTGGATCCTGACCAACAGGCGCGAGGTAAAATCATGGATTATCACAGCCCTGCCAGCTTTGCCGAGGCGTCGGCTCTGGCAGAAAATGCAAAAGGCGTTACACGGTTTCTTGCCGGTGGCACCGATGTTTTGGTGCAGTTGCGCTCGGAATTGGTGACGCCTGATACATTGATAGACATCAAGAAAATCAATGGCGTAAGCGATATCACCCGCAATGCTGACGGCAGCTGGACGCTGGGCGTGGCGGCGACAGGTGCGGAAATGAGCGAACATCCTGGGTTGGGCCTCGACTGGCCCGGCGTGGTCGAAGCGATGGATTTGATCGGATCGACTCAGGTGCAGGGGCGGGCGACGCTGACTGGCAACCTGTGCAATGGCTCGCCTGCGGCGGATTCGGTGCCAGCCATGGTGGCAGCGGGCGTGACCGTGACAGTCACCGGACCAAGTGGCACACGTGAGGTTGCCGTCGAAGATATTCCGACCGGCCCGGGCAGAACGTCCTTGGCCAAGGGTGAACTGATCTCGGCGGTCAATATTCCTGCACGCGGCGAAAACGGAGGTGATGCCTATCTGCGGTTCATCCCCAGGACCGAGATGGATATTGCGGTGGTTGGCGTAGGTGTGAATCTCCGTCTGGACGGGGATACCATCACCGAGGCCCGCGTGTCTCTGGGTGCCGTGGCTCCGACTGTTCTGCTTGTCGAAGACTGCGCCACGGCGATCATGGGCAGCACCCTGGACGATACTGCATTGGACGCGCTTGCCGCTGCCGCATCTACTGCCTGTAACCCGATCGACGATAAGCGCGGCACAATCGCATTCCGTACCGAAGTGGCCGGGGTTCTGGCCAAACGCGCCGCGAAAATCGCCTATGCCCGCGCCAAGGGAGAGCAAGCATGAGCAAGTTCCACGTATCCACCACCGTCAATGGTGACACGGTCGAATACCTGTGTGACCCACGCGAGACCCTGCTGGACTGTCTGCGCGACAAGCTGAACCTGACCGGTGCGAAAGAAGGCTGCGGCACCGGCGATTGCGGTGCCTGCTCGGTAACTCTCGATGGCCGTTTGGTTTGTTCCTGCCTGATGCTTGGGATCGAAGCAGAGGGTAAACAGATCGAGACGGTCGAAGGTATTGCAGACGGGGACGTTCTGCATCCGCTGCAGAAGAAGATGATTGAATATGCTGCTCTTCAATGCGGTATCTGCACCCCCGGTATTCTGGTCGCGGCCAAATCGTTGCTGGAAAAGAACCCGAACCCGACCGAGGAAGAGACACGGTATTGGTTGGCTGGTAATCTCTGCCGCTGCACCGGGTATGACAAGATCATTCGCGCCGTGATGGATACAGCGGCTGAACTGGGGGAGGCTTCGTAATGGCACTCGACGATCGCAAATCTGAATTCACTTTCGTTGGCACCCGACCGAACCGCCCTGACGGGCTGGACAAGGTCACGGGGCGCGCGAAATTTGGTGCTGATGCCACCGCACCGGGCATGTTGCACGGGGCTATTCTGCGCTCGCCCCATGCCCATGCGCGGATCGTAAAGATCGACATATCCAAGGCCCAAGCGCATAAAGACGTCAAAGCCGTTGTGACCCGTGACGATTTCGCTGAGGTGCCGTTTAAGCCCGGTCTTGAAGGTGAGTTCTGGAACGTGCTGGAAAACGTTATGGCAGGCGAGAAGGCCCTGTATGACGGCCACGCGGTGGCAGCTATTGCGGCAACTTCGGCGCTGTCGGCACGTGACGCACTCAAACTGATTGAGGTCGAATATGAGGTGCTGCCCCATGTGACCGATGTCGACAAAGCGATGGCCCCGGACGCTCCGGTTATACGCGAGGGGGCGGCGGATTATTCCGTGCCCGAAGGGATGCACCCGAACGTCGTGCGCTATCACGAAAGCGGGCATGGCGATGTCGAGGTCGGTTTTGCCGAAGCGGATCTGGTTGTTGAAGACAGCTTTGTCACCGAGGCAACCCATCAGGGTTATATCGAACCTCATGCCTGTTTGGCGACGCTGGGAAATGACGGCAAGGGTGAGCTGTGGTGCACCACCCAAGGTCACTGGATCGCGCAGAAAACCTGTGCGGCTTTGCTGGGGATCGAAACATCGCAACTGCGGGTGACGGCGTCCGAGATTGGCGGCGGCTTTGGTGGCAAGACAACCGTATTCATCGAGCCGGTCGCGCTGGCGCTGAGCCGCAAGGCCAACCGCCCGGTCAAGCTGGTGATGACCCGATCCGAGGTATTCCGGGCCACCGGTCCGACTGCCTCCGCGTCGATGGATATCAAGATCGGGATGAAGAAAGACGGCACGATCACCGCAGCGCAAGGCGTGTTCCGCCTGCAGGGTGGGGCCTTCCCCGGCGCGCCGGGTGATATGACGGCCATGTGTGCCTTTGCTCCTTATAACCTGACTAACGTCAAGCAGGTGGGCTATGACGTCATGGCCAACCGCCCGAAACAGGCGGCCTACCGGGCGCCCGGTGCACCGATGGGAGCCTTTGCTGTTGAGTCGGTGATTGACGAGCTGTGCAAGAAACTGGGTCTGGACCCCGTGGATGTGCGTCTGAAAAACGCCGCCTACGAAGGTACGAAGGCCAGCTATGGCCCGCGCTACGAACGCATCGGTCTGGTCGAAACGCTTGAGGCCGCCAAGGCGCATCCGCACTATTCTGCGCCACTGAAACCAGGGCAGGGGCGTGGGATATCCTGTGGATTCTGGTTCAATCACGGGGGCGAGACATCCGTGTCGCTGGCCCTGTCCGAGGATGGTTCGGCCCAGCTGATGGTCGGCACGCCCGATATCGGCGGTTCGCGCGCGTCGATGGCTCTGATGGCAGCCGAGGTGTTGGGCATTCCCTACGAGAATATCCGCGTCACCATCGCGGACACGGCAACACTCGGCTATAACGACGTTTCGCACGGCTCGCGCGTGACTTATGCCTCAGGGCTGGCCACGATCAAGGCGGCCCGGCATGCGGTTGAAAAGCTGAGCGAACGCGCGGCGGCCAAGTGGGGCATCCCGATGGATGCGGTGAAATGGGAAAACGGCTGCGCGGTGCCCTCGGGCCCCAATGCGGGCGATTTCGACCCGATGCCGCTGGCCGATATCACCGCTGATATGGGTGCGACCGGCGGTCCGATCTCGGGCCATTTCGAAGCAACCCCGGAAGGCGCAGGCGTGTCGTTTGGCACCCATATCGTCGATGCCGAGGTCGACCCGGAGACCGGCAAGACCAGCATCACCCGCTATACGGTCATTCAAGACGCCGGAAAGGCGATCCACCCGACCTATGTGGAAGGCCAGTATCAGGGTGGCGCGGCGCAGGGCATCGGTTGGGCGCTGAACGAGGAATATGTCTATGGCGAGGATGGTCGTCTGCAGAACTCGATCTTCCTCGATTATCGTATCCCGGTCGCCAGCGACTTGCCGATGATCGATACGGTGATCGTCGAAGTGCCCAATCCCGGCCACCCGTTTGGTGTGCGCGGCGTGGGCGAGACTGGCATCGTGCCACCGCTGGCAGCCATCGCCAACGCGGTTTCGAATGCAGCGGGTGTGCGGATGAAACAACTGCCAATGTCACCGCCACGCATTTTGGCGGCGCTCAAGGACAATGGTTGAGGTCCACCTGTGGTCCGGCCTCCGGTCTTTGACCGGGGGTCAACAGGTGGTCGAGGTTGAGGCCAAAACCACTGGTGAGCTGCTGCGGGAACTTGCGCGGGTACATCCGCAGCTTCAGGCACCGATTGATGCTGGGGTATCCATCTCAATAAACGGTCGCGTGATCGCCAGCGGGTTGACCGAACCGATCCCCGAAGGCAGCGAAGTGTATCTGATGCAAAGGCTGCGCGGCGGTTAGCCCTTGGGTGACCAGGGTTCGCGCCCGACCATCCTGTCTGCTTCGGCAGTGATGTCGTTCATATGCGCCTCAAGGCTTAACCGCAGCGTCTCGAGTTCTTCTTCACTGGCCTTGCGGGGAACGTTTTCGGTCCATTCCCGGCACAAAAAGACGCCCTGATTGCGCCAAGGGCGCGGCATCAGCAGGCGATCCCAGGTACCGGCCTCGCTGCCGTGGCGGGCAGAAAAGGTGATACCGAAGACCCGCTTGCCCGAGGTGCGTGCCCAAACCAGAGGCACTGTCGACAGCACCCGTTCCGGACCGCGCGGGCCGTCAGCGGCGATACCGATGGAAATGCCCCGCTTGATCTTGCCGATCACTTCGCGTGACACCGCGATGTTGTTGGCGTTTTTGCTGGTCATGGCGATGGTGTCCATGCCGAAGAGTTTCTGCACCCGACCAACCATGCTGCCAGCGCGTGCCGAAGATGTGATCGAGCAGATACGCCCCTTATCCAACGGAAAGAAATAGGGCGATTGTGCCAGTCGCTGATGCCAAAGGACAACGATGACCGGCTCGCCCTGATCGGCCAGTTGGTCCAGCTCTTCATAGCCGATGCGTTGCCATTGGGTGTTGCGGTTAACCATCCGAATATAGCTCGCGATGCGGCGGGCGGTCCAATTCAGGACGGCCTCGCTATCGGCGATTTTCTTGCGGATACTCACGAATGGTGACCCTCATATTGATCAAACCGTGTCTTATAGAACTCAACGCCATACGCAACTTGTTTGTCGTGCGCATAACTGAGGAGGAATCTGAAAAAGCCTCTTGAGTCCGCCGCGCGGCTGGCATATTTGAGGCGCACCTTAGGGGTATAGCTCAGTTGGTAGAGCGACGGTCTCCAAAACCGTAGGTCGCGGGTTCGAACCCTGCTGCCCCTGCCATTCTCTCCATTTCCAGAAGTTTGTGCCGCTTGGGCGGAATGGGACACGCGTGACCCTTTGCGCAGCCTAGCTGTTACAACTTGGACCAGCAGAGCATTCGACCGATGCGATAAACCGCGTTCTGGTTGCTCAACAAATCACGGTCTAACCCAAAATCGGTGATATGCCACCGGCAAAAGCGGCCAAGATTGGGGCCGTCAGGGCGAAGCCGGCGCGGATGATGTCACCTGTGCCTTCTGTCAGCTTATGCGACGATCTCCAGTCATCAATGTCGAATACCTGGTCTGTGCCGCCCTGATTTCGGGCAGCCAAAGCGAGGTTAGAAATTCTTCCGTCCAGAAGGACTGCCACGGGAAGAAAGTAGCTGAGCATTAGCAAGCAAAAATATGTGCCGGTGAACAAGGCCGATGCGTTGAGCAATGCGCTATAGGCGGCCCTTTCTGATTCAGCGATCATGGGCAAGGGCCAGTACATCCAGCTTGCGGCAAAGAACATGCCGAAGGTCAGCACCAGACTGGACAGGTAGAGCTGCTGCCGCATCTGCCGCAGGTTTTGCGCCAGCTCAGCTGCGGTTGCTTCGATGTCCTGAGATTCATGCCGACCAAGACACAATATCATTCCGACAATCAGAGACCCGATCGCAAGGCCGGCCATTGCATTCACCAGGTCCAGAATACGGTTGAACAGTGAAAGAACAGGGGCATGCCCGCATTTCCCAAACATCCAGCTATCTTCCGAACCGGAACATGCCGGTAAGGTGCCTTGCGACAATGCTGTTTCAAAAATGGCTTTTCCGATCTGGTGGTAAATCTGCGGGCTTTGGTCGGTCATATGCTTTTGAATGGTCGGCACGAGAGCCAGAAACACGATGGCGACTACAATCGCGATTGCCGCGATCCGGGTGTTTTTTTCGATCGGGCGTGACAGGGTCCGGAACAAGACTGCCACGGGCAACAAGGCCAGCGATAAAAAGAACCAGGACGCGGCAAGAAACCGAAACCGACCAACGGCTTCCTGCCAAGAGCTACCGCTCAACACAAAGTTCACTGGAACGTCCAGTTCATTGGCGATCATTTGGTTCTGGATCAGTTTATGGATTGCGAAAACACATACCGGCAGCAGGGCGATGGCAAAATAGCGCGGTTTTACTCGGCTTTTTGACACGTGATACCTTTCTTGCCGGGGCGTTGCACAGCACACAGTTTAGCACAAAACTCGTACATCGATGCCTGGAGTTTCAGGCGGGCTTTCTGATGGTGACAATCGAACGGCCGGTACGCTTGCCCATTTGCCCCAGCCAGACCGCCAAAAGTACGATACAGACACCGGCGATCTGCACAAAGGTCAAGTTTTGCCCAAGCATGACCCAACCAATCATTACGGCGGATAACGGGCTGAGAAAGCCAAGTGCCGAGACCGCAGAGGGTTCGATCCGGGCGAGGCCTCGGAACCACAGGATATAGGTCAGGGCAGCCCCGATTACGCTCAGATATCCAATTCCGAGAAGGCTGTTTGTTTCAAGCGCTGGTAAGGCGGGCTCAAATATCAGTGCAAGCGGCACCAGCAACAGCCCGCCGGCGGTTAGTTGCCAAGCGGTAAATGTCAGCAGCGGCACTGGCGGTTGCCATTTGCGCGTCAGGACAGTTCCTGCCCCCATCGAAAGGGCGCCACCCAGTCCAGCGATCAGGCCAACCGTATCAAGATTGATAGCTGTTCCGAGGACAAGGCACCCGACGCCGATCACCCCCAGCAGCGCCGCGCCGACCGATCTCAGCCCAACCGGGGTGTTCAGCAGAAATGCCGACAGGAAGACTACAATAAGAGGTTGTACCGCGCCGACAGTGGCTGCGACCCCACCGGGGAGCCTGTAAGCCGCGACGAAAAGCAGGGTCCAGAACACGGTGAAATTGAGCGCGCCCAGAATGAATATGCGGCCCCACCAATGACCCCTTGGAAGTTGACGGGACAAAACTAGCAGCAGCAGTCCGGCAGGCAGCGCACGCAGCGCGGCCATCGTGATCGGATATCCGACGGGCAAAAATTCGGTCGTAACATAATAGGTGCTACCCCAGATCAAAGGGGCAACAGCAGTTAGGGCGATGTCGGTTTGGTGTCTCATGGCGAATCCTTTTATCTTGACGTCAAGATATATTGTAAAATCTTGACGTCAAGATAAAGCTGGGCTAGCCAGAACTCATGGATCATGTGGAGCGAATTATCGCGCAGTGGAACAGTGCCCGGCCCGACCTGGATGTGGGGCCGATGGAAACCGTTGGTCGACTGACGCGGTTGGCGGTTCAGTTGCGAAGGGCGATGGAGCATACTTGGGCTCTTCATGACATGAACGCTGCCAGCTTTGATGTCCTTGCCACGTTGCGAAGGTCTGGCAAGCCAGAGGGTCTTTCACCTGGCGAGCTTTTGGAGCTTACAATGGTGACGTCCGGCACAATGACGAATCGCGTCGATCAACTGGTTAAGGCGGGGATGGTCGAAAGAGTGCAAAACCCTGAGGATGGCCGGGGCTTCCTGATCCGTCTTACCCAAAACGGATTCAAAGCGATTGAGGCCGCCGTTTCGGATCATGTGGAGACTCAGCAGCGCCTGGTTCAGGGTTTGTCCCTGCAACAGCGCGATCAGCTCAATCACCTGCTCAGATCGTTGTCTGAAACGCTGGACTGATCCGGGCAGGTAAGCATGCTGGACCGGGGTGCCAATTCCGATGTGGCATAAGCCGTTTTAGTGCGCACGGCTCAATTTCTATAATTCTTGGGCTATGCGGTTTCCTCGGTCAGGGGATTGGCATATTGTCCAAAAGAATTTCAAGTAGCCGGATGAGGATACATGTCGCGCTTCGATGGATATTTCCTGCGGCAACTGCTGATTCTGTTCGGCTTTTTCACTCTGATTCTGGTGGGGGTTTTCTGGATCACCCGCTCGGTCAGCCTGTTTGACCGTGTCATCAGCGGTGGTCAATCGGCCATGGTGTTTCTCGAATTTACCGCTCTTACTTTGCCGACGCTGATCCGTACGGTGATGCCCATGGCCGTGTTCGCAGCGGCCGTCTATGCCACCAACCGCTTGAGCCGTGAAAGCGAGCTTACGGTGATGCTGGCCACAGGTTCCAGCCCGTGGCGGTTGGCTCGCGCTGTTGTTCTGTTCGGTCTTGTTGCTGGTCTGATGATGGCCTCGATCAGTGTTTTCCTGCGCCCGGCCTCGGTCGATCTATTGGAAAAACGGCAGGCCGAAGTGGCGGGTGACGTCACAGCGCAGTTATTGAATGAAGGCGAATTCCTGCATCCTGCAAGTGACGTGACCGTCTATATTGGAGGAATTGATCTGGACGGGACTTTGCGCGAAGTTTTTGTTTCGGACCGGCGGGATAAAACCAGCCCGGTCAGCTATTCCAGCCAAACAGCTTATCTGGTCAATAACGGCTCGGGCATTCATCTGGTGATGGTTGACGGAGTTGCGCTGCGTCAGGACCGGCAGGGACGTACCCTGTCGTCTACACTGTTTCAGGACGCGTCCTATGACATCTCAGAATTGACGAGTACCGACAACGCGGCCGAGCGAAGCCTCGAGGCCATTCCCACCGCAGAGCTGTTGCGCGACCGGGCTGCGATCGCGGCAGCAGAAGGGTTCACTGAGGGCGCGTTGATCGACGAGCTGCATCAGCGATTTTCGTGGATCACCATTTGTATCGCGGTCGCGATGGCGGGCTATGCAACCCTTATGTTGGGCAGCTTTTCCAGATTTGGCCTGTGGCCACAGATTTTTGGAGCATTCATAATTCTGGTCCTTTTGGAAGGTATGCGCGGCTTTGTGTCTCCGTTGGTGATCGAAGACCCGAAATTGTGGCTATTGCTCTATTTGCCTGCTGTCATGGGCATATTGATCTCGTGCCTGTTTCTTTTGATTGCAGGTCGTCCGCTTCTGCGCGTGCGCGCAAGAAAACACTCGCGGGCATTGTCCCAAGCCTGAAGCTACGGCGCATTTCGGCGCAATGTTCTTCGGCCAAGCTAATTCGTTTTTTCGCTCAGGTTTTCTGCGTTAGGCTGCGGTTGGATGATCAGTCAAAAGGACCGGACCATGCTGGACAAAACCCACAAACCCACCTGGACCAGCTTTGAAGAGGCGACCAAGGCCGATTGGGACGCCGTCATGGAATACGAAGAGGCCTATAACGCCGCGTTGCCGGACAGG
This sequence comes from Ruegeria sp. YTSA226, assembly GCF_059609905.1. Lineage (NCBI taxonomy): Bacteria > Pseudomonadati > Pseudomonadota > Alphaproteobacteria > Rhodobacterales > Roseobacteraceae > Ruegeria > Ruegeria sp. YTSA226. Next base: position 65,766 of record NZ_JBXWMQ010000003.1, on the reverse strand, counting down.
ATACTGGATGCGATCCGTTCGCTGGACGAGGATTGGACGCCCTATCCCGTGAACCGCTATCAGCACAGCCTGCAGGCCGCGACGCGCGCCTATGAGGATGGGGCGGAAGAAGAGCTGGTCGTCGCAGCGCTGATCCACGACACCGGCGATATCCTGTCTCCCTATAACCATGGAGAGCTGTCAGCGGCGATGATGAAGCCCTATGTCAGCCAGAAAACCCATTGGATCCTCAAACATCACTGCGTGTTCCAGGGCTATTACTACAATCACCACCTGGGCGGAGACCGCAACGCCCGAGACAAGTACCGCGACAGTCCTTATTGGGAGGAATGCCGCTATTTCTGCCATGAATACGACCAAAAGGCGTTCGATCCGGATTACCCGACCAAACCGTTGGAGTTCTTCGAGCCGATGCTGCGCCGTGTCCTAAGCCGCGGCGAGGGGCATATGGAGTTGAACGAAACCGCCGAAGGTTAGCAGGCGGCCATCAGACGGTAGACGATCTGTGCGGCGGTAAAATCCCAGGCGGCATTGCCGTCCGGGGCCAGCTCGACCACGTCGAACCCCACGCATTTGCGCCCACGAAGGGCATGCTCGACCAGTTGCAGCGCCTGATAATAGCCCAAGCCGCCGGGCACGGGTGTTCCTGTGGCTGGCATTTGCGAAGGGTCCAGCCCGTCGACATCAAAGCTGACATAGACCAGTTCGGGGAAATCCTTGGGCAGATCGACCGCGTGGATGTTACCGGTGACCAGCTCCTCGGCATCAATGTGGAACACGTTGTTCTTCACCCGGCTCTGCGCCTCTTCGGTCGAAAAGGCCCGGACGCCGAATTGGGCCAGTCGGACGCCTTCTTGGGCCAGCAGGTGCATGACCGAGGCATGGCTGTGCTTTTCACCCTGATACGTGTCGCGCAGGTCCGCATGCGCATCAATCTGGACGATCCCGATCGGTTGGTTCAACGCGCGGGCCACGCCCATCACCGCACCGTAGCTAAGCGAATGCTCACCGCCCAGAGTGACTGGCACTTTACCAGCGCGAATGGCGGCTTCGGTGCGCAGGGCAAGGCGTTCCATCACTGCAGGCATAGGGCCGTCACAGTTCAAAGGTTCCTCAGTGAAAATACCCGCTATGCAAGGCTCGGCAAGGCCGGTGATGCGCTCCAGCTCGTTGCTGGCCTCGATGATCGCCGCCGGGCCACCGGCTGTACCCGAGCCGTAGGATACCGTGCGCTCCAGCGGTACTGGGATTACACGAAACCGGGCGTTTTCGGTCCGTTCCGATGTGGTCAATTCACTGTCGAGGAAAACGCTCATGAGAGCCTCTCTTTAAAGTCGTCATAGCCGAACTGTTTGATAATTTTCAACGCGTCGGTTTCGCTGTTCCACAGGGCGATTGTGGGCAGGGGGACACCGTTGAAGGTGTTGGTCTTGACCATCGAATAATGCGCCTGATCTAGGAAGGCAAAGCGTTGGCCGATCTCAAGCGGTTTGTCCCACGTATAGTCGCCGATCACATCCCCCGCCAGACAGGACGGGCCGCCCAGACGGTAGGTATGGCCTGCCTCGGCCTCGGCCATCAGGGCCGGGCGATAGGGGGCTTCGATCACGTCGGGCATGTGGCATGTGGCCGAGATGTCGGTGATCGCAAGGGCCATGCCATTGGTCGGCAGGTCGAGAATTTCGCCCACCAGAATGCCCGCATCCAGTGCCACAGCCTCGCCGGGTTCAAGATAGACGTCGACGTCATGGGTTTCGCGGATCGCCTTGATGAACGCGATCAACCCATCACGATCATAGTCGTCGCGGGTGATATGGTGGCCACCGCCGAAGTTCAGCCATTTGAGATGACCCAGGAACGGGGCGAGTTTTGGTGCAATGGCTTCCCATGTGCGCATCAAGGGCTCGAACCCTTGTTCGCAAAGTGTATGCATATGAAGGCCGTCCACACCAACCATGATTTCATGGCTTAGTTGGCTGACCGGTGTGCCCAGACGCGAACAGGGCGCGCAGGGGTCGTATTTTGCAATCTCGCCTTCGGAATGTTCCGGGTTGATGCGCAAACCGACCTGCACACCTGCTGCTTGGGCTTTGGCCAGGAACCGATCCTTTTGAGCTATAGAATTAAAGATGACATGGTCGGACAGCGACAGGATTTCATCCATGTCCGCTTCCTTGTAGCCCGCGCAGAAGGTGGCGACTTCGCCGCCATATTCTTCGCGGCCTAAACGCGCCTCATAGATACCGCTGGCGCAGGTGCCGTCAAGATGTTGGCGGACCAGCGGCGCAAGCGAGAACATCGAAAACGCTTTGAGCGCACTCAGCACTTGCGCACCTGACTGACTGCCGACGTCGGACAAGATAGCCAGATTTTGCTCAACTGCTTTTTCGTCGACCACAAAGCAAGGCGTTGGCACGCGGTTGAGGTCGAAATTGCGGAAAGCTCCAGCATCCCCGGCTTGTGTGGTCATCATTTCTGCCATGATAATCCAGTCCCTTTCATTCTAACTGCGGCCCCTTAAAGTTCGACGCAGTTTCAGATGAGGCCCATCATCCAAAGTGGTATAATGAATGACAGGATATGAGCAGTGGTAGCGACAGGATTTTCTACTGCCACAAGAATGCTGGACTTTTCCAAGCGGAACATTTTGACCGTGTCTGTCCTGTACCGCTTCGATAAAATAAGAAGGAGCGCATAGGTTCCGAACATCGACCCGATCAGAATTGCCATTTGCTGATCTGACGACATTGCTTCTATTCGCTCCCTCTTTAATATGGTGACGGTTAAGCTTTAGAATTCGACCGGACCATCCAGTTCGTGGACCTGCCACGGCAAGCCATGTTCGTTCAGCATGTCCATGAAGTTGTCCGGATCCAGCTGTTCCATGTTCCACACGCCCGGCTCGGACCAGTTGCCTTTCAGCACCTGCGCCGCACCGATCATGGCGGGGACGCCGGTGGTATAGCTGACCGCTTGGCTGCCGACCTCGGCATAGCATTCCTCGTGGTCGCAGATGTTATAGATGTAATAGGTCTTCTCACCCGAGCCGTCTTTGGCCTGACCCGTGGCGATGTCGCCGATGCAAGCTTTGCCTTTGGTTTCTGCGCCCAGATCGCCAGGGTCGGGCAGCAATGTTTTCAGGAACTGGATCGGGATGATTTCCTTGCCGTCATGCATCACTGGGTCGATGCGGGTCATGCCGACATTTTCCAGCACTTTGGCGTGGGTGATATAGGCGTCGCCGAAGGTCATCCAGAAGCGGGCACGCTCAATCTCGGGGAAGTGGGTGGAGAGGCTCTCCAGCTCCTCGTGATACATCAGGTACATGTTTTTGGGGCCGATGGCGGGGAAATCGAACTCGACCTTATGGGTCATGGCGGGGGAGTGTTTCCATTCGCCAGCTTCCCAATGGCGCACTTCGGCCAACACTTCGCGCAGGTTGATCTCGGGGTTGAAGTTGGTGGCGAATTCCTGATCGTTGCTGCCACCATTGGCGTCCAGCACGTCGATCTGGCGGATCGTATCCAACTTGTGTTTCTTTAACCACGTCGCAAAGACAGACGTCACGCCCGGATCAAAGCCCGAACCGAGGATGGCGGTCAGTCCTGCCTGTTTGAACCGATCCTGATAGGCCCATTGCCAGTGATACTCGAACTTGGCTTCGTCCTCGGGCTCGTAATTCGCGGTGTCGATGTAGTGGATGCCCGCCTCAAGGCACGCGTCCATCAGCACGAGGTCCTGATAGGGCAGGGCCAGGTTCACGAGGACCTCGGCACCGGTGTCCTTGATCAGTTTGACTGTGTCCGCGACCTTATAAGCGTCCAGCTCCGCAGTAGCGATATCAACGCCAACACGCTCTTTCACGGCCTTGGCAATGGCGTCGCATTTCGACTTGGTGCGGCTGGCCAGCGTGATTTCAGTGAAGATGTCCGAATTCATCGCCATCTTGTGCACCGCAGCGTGAGAGACGCCGCCCGCGCCGACAACCAGCGTTTTGCCACTCAAAGTTCCCATGGGGTCATCTCCTCTCGGGGGTTATTCGTAATAGGTGTAGCCATTGATCGAGTCGCGATATGCGCTCATCAGGGTTTTGCGGTCTTTGGCCAGCAGAGTACCGGTCGAGATCGCCTCGTCCACCATTTTGCGGAAGGCGGCGACACAGTCGGCCGGATCAAACTCGACATAGGACAGGACCTGACCAATGGTGTCGCCCTCTTGCTCGTGCAGCAGATCGAAACCGCCATCGGAGCGCAGGTCGATGGTAACCACGTTGGTGTCGCCGAACAGGTTGTGCAGATCGCCTAGCGTTTCCTGATAAGCACCAACAAAGAAGACGCCCATGAAGTATTCGTCATTCTCGGGCAGGGAATGCACTGGCAGGCTGGGCGAGACACCGTCGGCCAGAATAAACCGGTCGATCTTGCCGTCGCTGTCGCAAGTGATATCGGACAGCACCGCGCGGCGGTCGGGCGTTTCGTTCAGACCCTGCAGCGGCACGATCGGGTGTAGCTGGTCAATGGCCCAGACGTCGGGCAGCGATTGGAACAGTGAGAAGTTGCAGTGATAGATATCAGCCACTTTTTCCAACTGTTCGTCGACATCCGTGTCGAGCTCATCACTGGCAGCCAACGCCTTGAGGCGGGCCATCAATGACAGATAAATGCGTTCGGCGCGCGCCATCTGGCGCAGGTCGATATATCCGCGGCGGAACAGGGCGCGCAGCTCGTTGCGATAAAAAGTGGCGTCGTTCCAGCATTCCTGAAGGCGGTCGCTGGAGAGGTATCCGTGCACGGCGGCAAGGTCCGAGACTAAGTGATGATCATCCGCCTCGACCTCAGGGCCGTCTGGCGCGTCATAAAGCGTGCTTTCCAGCACGTTGAACACCAGCATGGATGAGGTCGCAACGATAGCGCGCCCGCTTTCGGTGACCAATGTGGGGTGCTTGACCTCGGCTTCATCCATGGCATAGGCCACGGTTTCGACCACGTTGGCGCAGTATTCTTCTACCGTGTAGTTGATCGAGTTTTCGGCGGCTTTCTTTTCGCCCGTGTAATCTACGCCCATGCCGCCACCCAGGTCCAGATGGGTCAGCGGTACGCCTTCGCGGGTCAGTTCGGTATAGTATCGGCAGGCCTCACCCACGGCGCGGCGCACGTCATTGACGTCCTGCACCTGCGATCCAAGATGCGAGTGCTGCAGCTTCAGGCAGTGCAGCAATCCGGCGGCCTTCAGCTTGTCCACCGTGGCGACCAGTTGATCGGTGTTCATGCCAAAGGCGGAACGGTCGCCCGAGCTTTCTTCCCATTTTCCGCTGATCTGGTTGGTCAGTTTAACCCGTACGCCGATCAGCGGTTCGATGCCCAGTTGGTTATAGACTTCGATCACCGTGTCGGCCTCTTTCGGGCTTTCCAGCACGATCACCGTATTGAACCCGATTTTGCGGCTGAGGATGGCCAGCTGGATAAACTCGGCATCCTTGACGCCGTTGCAGACGATCAGCGCCTCATTGGCCAGACGATGGGCAAGCGCGACCACAAGTTCCGGTTTCGAGCCAGCCTCAAGGCCATAATTGTACTTCTTCCCAAACTCGACGATCCGGTCGACCACCTGAGCCTGTTGGTTGACCTTGATCGGAAAGACACCGCGATAGCTGCTTTTGTACCCAACCCGGGCAATCGCCTCTGCAAAGCTTTCGTTAATATGGACAATCTCGTGCTCCAGATAGGAGCTGACGCGCAGGATCATCGGAGCCTTGATGCCGCGATCGTCCAGATCACGCAGAATACCGGGCAGGCTGATAGCAGCAGTCTCTGGTGCAAGGGGATTGCGCAGACCGATTTCGCCGTCTTCCGTCACCTCGATGAGGTCTTTGCCCCATTTCTCAACCCCGTAGATGGAATGCGGTGCGTCGGGCGTCTGTTTCAATCAAGTCTGTCCTTAACCTAGGGTGCCTGCTTCGCGCCCGCCAATACGGCAGCAATTCGATTCGTCCAAGTGTAATCTATGTGACGGGTATTTCCGAATTTATACAGGCAGACCAACGGGAACCAGATGGTTATCCCACTGACAATCCGGTCGGGCGGAAATGCGGGCCTTGGCAGTAAGCGCTCCGACCAGCCCGGTGCCTGTGGTGAAGACAAAACCGGAAGGCCCGGCACCCAGGCCGCAGACATCCTCAAGCGGGGTCGTGTCGTTAAGTCGACCGGTCAAGCTGTCGAACCGGAGCAAATTGTTGCCGCGAGGGCAGGTGATGGCGATGGTTTTGCCGTCCCCGGCAAAAGCAATGCTGCCAGCGTAACCCTGCAAGGCACTTTGCACCGATTCCGGGGCTGCAAGCAGGCGCGGAGCCTCGCCTCTTTTGTGCAGTCCCAGCAAAGGCGGGTGGGTTAACCTGTTGCCCTGCCATTGCATTGCAAACCCAACCAGACCGTCGGATCGAACGGCAAGGTGCCGGATCGAATTTTTATGCAGTGTCCGGGGCAGCTCTATCTGTTCCAGGACCGAGCCTGACAGACTCAGATAACTTAGGCGCGGTTGCATGATGGGCAGATTCAGCTTGGTTCGGCCCATTTCAGGATGTGTTTCAATGCCGCCATTTGCGATGATCAGAGTTTCTCCATCCGGCATGATCCGCATATCATGCGGCCCGACCCCGCCCGAAGAAAACTCGCCCAACCGCGTGTAGTCCTCCGAGTCCCAAACGCCAATCACACCCTCACCGGCCTCATAGTCGTTTTCGGTGGTGAACAGATGGGTTCCATCCCGGGAAAACACGCCATGGCCATAGAAATGGCGGCCTTTGGGAGCATCCATCCGTGCGGTTTGGGTTCCGCTCTTGCAATCGATCACCACGCCAAAGGTGCCAGGGCGGCGGGCGAAAGCCACGGCTTGCGCGCGCAAGGGATGCGCCGCAGCGGCATGGCCGCGCGCCGGCAGGGGGAGAGAGAATAAGATACCGCCTTCAGAACTCAGGCCCGCCAGCCGATAGGTGCCGTCCGGAAACAGCGCCGCCGCCAGGAAATCTGGCGCGCCGACAGTCGACCAACCTTGTGTTGGGGCAAGGCTAGCTGCAGCCAGGCCCGCAAGGAATTGACGGCGGCTTGTCATGGCTTAGTCCCCGTCCAGCGAATTGAATCCGGCACTGATACCCAAGGTCGGGCCCAGCTCGGTTGCTGCAATCGTGAGGATGTCGTTGATCATCTGCTGCAAGGCTTCGACCCGTATCCGACCCGAAGGTGTCGAGACACCGGCCAGTGTAGGGCCGTCTAACTCACGCGTGCGGATGATAGCCTTGTCGAACGCATTATCCAAATCAGCGGCAATCTGCGGATGATCTGCGGACAGCCCGGTGGCCAGATCGCGCAGCGTGATCAATGACAGTTCGACCTGGCGTAGTGACCGTTCAGACCTGCGCGCTTCGGCCCGATTGGGACGGGGGCGCTCTAGGGTGCCCATGGGGCGTCCAAGGCGTGTTTCGGCAGTGAATTCCAATCCGGTGATCAGAGCTTTGTAAAGTTCCTGCATGGCCTCATCAGCAGACCGGTAAGGACTATCTCCGCCGGGCATGGTCAGGTTGGCAGAGAAAGGTTGCCAGTCGTGGTCCATCGCCTTCGCATTGCGGTTTATATCTGCAGCAATCGCCCGGATCAAAGCGCATCGATAGGCCCTGTCACCCTGATCCGCGAGGGCTGGGTCGAATAGCATCAATTCAAGTGCAAGAAACCCGCGTCCCGCGATCGAAGCCTCGGCATAAGCCTCGGGGGTGTCAACCACCGCGTCTTGGGTGGCAATCAGGCCGGATAGGGTTTTGGGTGTAAACCCTTTTGTGTCTGGCCAGAATGCCATCGCAAATGCGCGGTCATCGACCTCGGAGGGGCCAAAGCGCAAGTGGCTTACCTTGACCCAGCGGTCGAATGCCAGGTGATAGGCTGCACGAAGGTTCGGTGAAACGGCTGTGCAATCCGCCTGCGCTGCCGCATCCAGCGCAGCTGTTGCGTCAGATAGCTGTGCGTATCCGGGAAGAATGTGCCCTTCAACAACATCTGTCAGGATCTGGCTGGGATTTTGCGCCAAGGCTGACAGGGGCAGAATAAGGGCAATGGCCAGGCCGAGGGCACGCATCAGAGGCTCTCCAGAAAGCGGATCAAAGCGTCGCGGTCGGGTTTTGGCATAGACACAACGGTGTCGCGCGCCGATTGTGCCTCTCCACCGTGCCACAAAATAGCTTCCAACAGCGACTGCGCCCGCCCGTCATGCAGAAATTGTGTGTGGCCAGAGACCTGCCCCGTCAGGCCGACCCCCCAAAGCGGGGGTGTGCGCCATTCCCGGCCTGTTGCGCGTGCTTCGGGTCGGTTGTCGGCCAGACCATCGCCCATGTCATGCAGCAGAAGATCCGTATAGGGCCAGATCAGCTGAAAACTGTGCTCGGGCCGGTCGTCCATCCGATGGGTGACATAGGATGGCGTGTGGCACGAGGCGCAGCCGGTATCGAAGAACACCTGCTTGCCGTGCAGGACCTGCGGGTCACCGATATCGCGCCGCGCGGGTACGCCCAGATTGCGGCTGTAAAACGCAACGAGGTCCATGCCCAGTTGGTCGATTTCAAACACGCGGTCATCGTTGTCCCCATGGGGCGCGCCAACGCAATCCACCTGCAATTCCGTACACTCCCCATGGCCAGCAGGGTAAAGCGGGCTTGAGATGCCGATATCCCCTGCAAAAGCTGCAGCAGACTGCTCCATTATCGTAGGCATCCCGGCTTTGTGGCCGAACCGGCCCATCATCGGTTCACCGTATTCGGTTGACCAAACGATGTTGGGGCGGCCGGAAATACCATCGCCATCCGCGTCGTCCGGGTCGGCCTTTGCCAGCAGGTCCGCGACCGGAATCGCTTCAAGCAATCCCAGACCGATCATCTGTGGGGCCACGCGCGGGCTCAGCATCGCCTCGGGGTGCAGCGGGCCATATCCAAGATCCGCCGCGGTATAGGTCGGGCTGCGGAGAATGACCGTTTCGCCGTCTGATAGCGCGACAGGAAGGTTTTCATAGGTGATGTCCAGCCGGTACTCGGCGGGGTGGCCCGCGAGGGCCAGATCCTGCATCTGCCCGCCGTAATTGGGTTCGGGCTGAGTGGCGATGTAGTCCGCGATTTCATCGATTGTGCCGCCACCGGGGATTGAGACCCGAAGGAACATCGAAACAGCCCCGTCATAGGGCCCATTTGGTGTGTGGCCGCGCCCGTCCTTGATGTGACACCGTTGGCAAGAGCGCGCGTTGTACAATGGCCCCAAGCCGTCCGAGGCCAGGGTCGAGGAAGGCGAAGACACCCAGATTTTCTTGAACAGCCCGTTGCCGACCTTGAAATCCAGTTCCTGTTCGAATTTCAGATTGCCCGAAGGTTGCGAAAATGCATCTGCGTCCTGACGTGCCCTTACGGTTGCGGCACCGGCGGGCAGGTCCTCGAACCGTTGCGCGGCGTCGAAATCCGTGGGCGCGGCGATCACATCCGCGATCCGGGCCTTTTCATCTTCGGTTCTGGGTTGGAAGTTGAGATGCAGATCCTGCAGTTCAGCGGACAGGATCGGGGTGGCTGCAATCGCAGCCACCGCTACAAGCGAGAGCTTACTCGCCTTCGTCCATTTTCGATGCGTTAAGTTGCGCATAATTGGCTTCGCCAATCCTTTCGTACAAATCAAGCTGTGTTTCGAGGAAGTCGATATGGCCTTCTTCGTCACTGATCAGGTTCTCGAACAGAGACATAGTGACGTAGTCGCCCGCCTCTCGACAATATTCACGGGCCTCAACGTACAGGGCACGCGCATCATTCTCGGCAGCCAAATCACATTCCAGAGTTTCCTTCGGGGTCTGTCCAATCCGAAGCGGGTCCAGTTTCTGCAGGTTGGGGTGACCTTCCAGAAAGATTATGCGCTCGATCAGCTTGTCGGCATGACCCATCTCTTCGATGCTTTCCTCACGGCTTTTCTTTGCCATGTGGGTCAGGCCCCAATCCTCTTGCAGACGGTAATGCAGCCAATACTGGCTGACTGCCGTCAATTCATGCCGCAGAGATTTGTTGAGGTATTCTATGACTTTGGGATCGCCCTTCATCTACACTCTCCTGTGATGCCTTGGTGCGTAATGCACAAAGCTGCATGGGGACTTCCAGATTATCGCTGGCGCGCATGGTGTCTAGGAAAAGCGGCATGCATCCGCCACAATCCGCTGATTTTCCAAGGGCATGATAGATCTTGCCAGGGGTTATGACTGCCCTAGGGTCGGAAACGCGCATCCAGTCGATGGCGGCATGAATCTCGGTGTCTGTGATCTTAGTGCAATGGCAGACGATCATGGAGGTGGCGCTCTGGATTGTATTCTGACTATATTAGTCAGTTATTAAGTGCGTGTCCTGCGGCATACTGTCAGTTCGCCGAAAATAAGTTGGGGGCGGGATAGTCCTCCGCCCCCGAACCGCTAGGTTTACTGGAAAACAGCCGTCGGGTTGTCCAGGCTTTCAGAACCTTCGAACTCAATCTGATCGACGTCCAGAATGGTGACGATCCGCTCGATTGTCTTGGTCTGGTCCACCAGCCCGTTCACACCTCCCATGATCAAAACTTCGCCACCTTCGTTGCCGCGTTCCAGCATCTGGTCATAGGCGAACCCGGCCTCGGCTGTGGATTTGATCCGACCCAGCGCCTGCATCGTGTTGGCCAGCTTCAGCTTCATCTCGGCGTCCAGCGATGGGTCGGAGGCAATCACCAAGTCCGAAAGCGATGCGCCGCTGACAGGAGTTCCGTCGATGCGGGTATAGCTGCCCAAATAGACGTTCTGAATGCCAAGACCATCATAGTAGTGGCTGTTATGTGTGTTGTCCGAGAAGCAGTCATGCTCTTCCTCGGGATCGTTCAACATCAAGCCAAGACGCATCCGCTCACCGGCCTGCTCACCATAGGACAGCGAGCCCATTCCGGTGAGGATCGCGCTTATTCCTGCGCTCTCATTTTCGGTCAGGGAGGTTCGGGCCGCGCCTCCGTCCTGCCACTGGGTCGCCATCCATTCCAAATCGGTGACCAGCAGTTCAGTCACGGCCTCAAGGTACTGGGCGCGACGGTCACAGTTGCCGCCGGTGCAGGCATCACCTTGGGCATAGTCCGTCCATGGACGGCTACCCGCGCCTTCACCGTGGCCGTTCAGGTCCTGGCCCCACAACAGGAACTCAATCGCGTGGTAACCAGTGGCGACGTTGGCCTCGATCCCGTCTGCTTCGTGCAAGGTGCCCGACAGCAGTTCCGGGGTGATGTCGTTGGCATCGATTGGTTCGCCTGAAAGTTCAAAGCTTGGGTTGGCGATGACGTTCAATGCGGCGAACTCATTCTCGTCGCTCGGGCCGCCGTAGGTGGTGTCTACATAGTCGATCAAGCCCTCATCCAGGGGCCATGCGTTCACTTTACCTTCCCAATCATCAACGATCGCATTTCCGAACCGATAAACCTCGGTCTGCTGATAAGGGACGCGGGCCGCAATCCAAGCGGAACGGGCGGCATTTAGTGTTGCGTCGTTTGGATCGGAAATCAGCGCGGTCACGGCGCGCTGCAGCGATTTGGCTGCAATCAGGCTGTCATCGTACTTCGCCTCGGCGATATTGGCGTAAGTATTCAGAACATCTGCTTTCGAGGGGGTCTCGGTTGCAAAAGCAGAGGTGGCGGTCATCAGAGCCATGGCGCTTGTCAGGATCAGGGGGGTATTCATTGGGGGGTAGTCTTTCTTGTCAGATAACAATGGGTTCGCGCGATGCGACGCTCGACCAAATAACTGATAGAAATAGTCAACTAAGTCAACCTGAGTTTTATAGTCAGGTAAATTGTGAGCGAAAATAGCTCATTCCTACCCAATTCTAGTGGGCTTTGGTGTATCGTGACGCGATTGCGCGAATGTTTTTTCAGTTTAGAGTCGCTTAGTTGATTCTTTTCAGATGGTTCCTTGGTCATGAAGTTCTTAGTGTTTGTATTAACGCTTTTCCCGGTAAACGCGTTGCCTCAGTCTCAGGTTGCAAATCAGCACGAGCATGGGCAGGGACGATTGGCGGTTTCCTTTTCGGAAGCCGGGATTTCAATTTCCCTTGTGGTTCCTGGTCTTGACGTCCTGGGGTTCGAAGGCCCAGCGGAAACCGAAGGCGATCAGGCCTCGGTCGCCGGAGCCATTTCTGAATTGTCCAACCCCCTTGATCTGTTCAGTTTGTCTGAAGAGGCGGGGTGTTTCACTGTCTCGGCCAATGTCACCCTGTCTGGTGAAGGGTTGGGACCGGTCGTAGACAACGGATCAAATGTGCATACCGAATTCAGGGCAGACTATCAGATGCAGTGCCAGGACATGACGCATCTGGACCACGTCACCTTTCCCTATTTTGACCGCTTTCAACGTGCTGAATCTCTGATTGTTCAGATCGAAAAATCCGGGAAAGTTGATCGCCACACCGTGACGCGCGACGCGCCTGATTTAGACCTCAACACAGGCCTGTAATTCGGCAAAGAAAGCAATAGCTTTGCTGCCAGAATAGGTAGAGCTTTCCTGCGTTCTTCAGCACCAGTTCCCAGTGCAAAGGCCATCGCATGTCTGAAGCCACAGGACCCCGCATCCAACGTTAGTCTTCTTGCACCCACCGGCAAGACATTCCTGCATTGCCCCACAATCATTGTGCCACCACATACAGGATCTCGAAGACGAACATGTGCAGGTAGGCGGCGCGCCTTTGGCAATTTCGATAATCGGGCTTTCGCAAGCATTGTCGCCGAGTTGCTGCGTATATTTATGAAACACCGAGTGATCTGGAAAAACCTTCTCGATCACGGGCGACAACTCCTCAAGACGAGAAGTGGCCGTATGGTTCGCTTTGTCTTCGGAGTAGCAGTCAGGATTGAGTAAATCCTGTAGCTCGGAAAGTAACCGGCACTGAGACCTGTCAGACAGTGCCGCAATGCCTTCACTAAGCCGGTCTTGCCACACTGCCGCCTGAACAGTGGCGGGAAGGCAGTCAAAAATTGACTTCTGTTCGGCGATGTTCAAAGCCGACAAGCCGATCCGAAATTTTGAGATAGATGATACGGGATTGTACATAGTAGCCCCCTTTTCTAAGGGGCCATCATAACACATTTTTCGTTTGCGCGTTTGTCACGACCTTCTGAGGGCGCAGAGAACAGGCTGAAGCAAGGGCTCGATAAGCCTTGGTATGTCCTTAGAAGCGAGATCGAGGACAAAGTCGGAAAGAGAGCGTTTTGGCTTGCTTTTGTGATGGCAGAGTCGCCAGCACCATCACAAATTAACCGGGTTTCTTTAGGTCTTGGTGCAGCGCATCAGCTGCACCGGTGCAAACCCGGATTCCCGCTGATTTGAACTGTGAACTCAACGCTCAGTTATGAAGGACAATCCAGACACGAGCTGTCTCAATCCAAGTGCTGCGCCTGCAAAGATTGCAGCGAATGTTACGGGCGCGCTGTAGGCCAGAAGTGAGAATGCAGATATGCCTTGACCGACGCTGCAACCAACCGCGATGATCGCACCTGGACCCATAATCGCAGCGCCCAGCATTTGTCGCTTGAGTTCACGTGGATCTTCGCATGCTTCCCATCGGAAATGGCCCTTAGACCACGACCCCAGAAACGCGCCAATGAGAACGCCGGAGACTGATCCGACCGCAAAGGACAAAGTGTTTCCGGACGCAGTCATAAGGTAGAATATTGTGTCACCCAGGGGTGCCGCGAAGGTATGGGTTTGCACCGGCTCACCATCGAAACCATGTGTTGCAACCCAATTCGTGCCAAGCCAGCCCGAAACGATTGCCAGTCCAACTACAGACCCCCAAAACACCTGTGCCGGAGTGCGGCGGAAGCGATGGCTTGCCAAAGCAAAAAACACCAAAGCCACACCGATAACAGAGCCAATGAGCCAAGCTGGAATAGAGGTCAACCGTTCGGCAAGAAAGCTAATGCTCTGGGGGCCATTGAGATCCATTTCCTCTGGAAATATCCATACCCGGAGATAGGCGAGGGGTCCGGACATTACGACATAAGCGGAAAGACCCATGATCAAAACAATAACGAATGATCGAAGGTCACCACCTCCCAGCCTTGCCAGCGCACCATAGCCGCAGTTACCGCAGATGGCCATTCCGTACCCGAACATGAGGCCCCCCACGATCGAACCGAGGGGGTTCCAGGTCTGCGCAAGATACCTTGTTCCGACAGGGTCAAGTCCCCCCAACGCCATAGCGGTGTGGCTGCCGACAATCGCAACACCGATTGCCATTGCCCACATGCGCAGCCGCCGGTCATCATCTGCGTAAAGGTAGTCTTCGATTGCACCCAACGTGCAAAAACGGCCGATGCGTGCGGCCAATCCCAATACGATGCCACCAATCAAACCGATCAGAGCAACGGTATTTGTGTCTCCCAATGCTTCAAGCATTGCCAGTCTCCTCCCAAAGCTGGCGGCTTTCTGACCGGCTTCTACTTCTCCCTGCAGAAAAGGTCGTAAACGACTTCCAGGATTTGGGTCGAACGATCATCAGCCAATCTGTAGTAGATCGTTTTCCCCTCGCGTCGTGTCTTCACCAAGCCCTCGAAGCGCAAGCGGGAGAGTTGTTGAGATACCGCGGCTTGACGCGCTGAGAGCATTTCCTCCATCTGCGTGACCGATTTTTCCCCTGACGACAGATAACACAAAATCATCAGGCGCCCCTCATGGCTGATTGCCTTGAGGAAATTTGACGCGGTCTGAGCATTCTCCATCATTCTGTCCATGTCTTCGGCGCACATGTCCTTGGAGAACACAGGCAGGTTCGAAGATTTGTCCAACAAGATCGCCTCGCTTTCATGGCTTCACGCATTCAAAACAGTTTATGTAATATACCGCAGTTTATCCAGAGGTCTCAATTAGTATCCCAGCGTCACGCAGTAAAACGCCCAACACACCCCAGAAAAAGTCTTCACCGGGATAGCCTTCGATTCGTCCGACCTCTCGGCCATTGTCCAACAGAACAAAGGTTGGTGTGTAGTAGAGAGGCCGTTCCAATGCGATGTCGTCAGGCATGGCTGCGTGGATATCGACACGCCGAAGCGGTGCGGCATTTCCTTCAGGTGTCTTAGGGTAGATTTCTGAAATTTCGGAGTCCCAGCGGGCGCACCACATGCACCCATCTTCTTCTGCCATCAGAAGTGTCATTTCTGCCCGTAAAGCCATGGGAAAAACAAGCAACGTGATCGCAAGCAAACGTAGGATTAGGTGGCGCATCCAAAGCTCCGATTGACCGCAGTGACATATCTTTATAATTTTGAATGTGTGAATGATAGCGCGCCAGGACAGGTTTGACCATGCTCGACATTACATTTGCAGGAGCTTTGGTCGCCGGACTTTTGTCCTTTCTGTCGCCCTGCATCCTGCCAATTGTGCCGTTTTACCTCAGTTATCTGGCGGGTGTCGGGATGGAGCAGATTACAGCGACATCCGCCATTTCCAGCGAGGTTCGCCGCCGGGCAACGCTTGCTGCAATCGCATTTGCGGCTGGAATTATAACCATCTTTATGGCTCTCGGGGCCACGGCTTCGATATTTGGTCAGCTGGTACGAGAATACTTCGATATTCTGCGTTGGATTGCTGCAGCCATCATCATAGCGATGGGCCTGCATTTCCTGGGGTTAATTCGCATCGGGTTCCTGTATCGGCAGTTACGTGCAGATATTGGCGAGACATCAAACGTGAGCCTCACTGGGGCATATGTACTTGGATTGGCATTTGCTTTTGGCTGGACGCCCTGTGTTGGGCCGGTGCTCGCTGCAATCCTGTTTACAGCGGCCGGAACCGAAACGGCTTGGCGGGGCGCGGGGCTTCTGTTCGTTTACGGGGTTGGAATGACTGCACCGTTTGTTCTGGCGGCCTTTTTGGTTCGCCCCTTCATGCAATGGATGGTGCGGTTCAGGAAGCACTTGCCGCAGATCGAAATGGCAATGGGGGGGCTGTTGATCCTGTTCGGGGTCCTGATCGCAACCAACTCGATCAATCACATCGCACAATGGATGCTGGACTATATGCCCTGGCTTGCGGCCATAGGTTAATCCGGGAGGAAGACATGAAACGCACTTTGTCAGTTTTGATCGCATGCATGATAGGGGCTGCAGTCTCTGCTGCTGATCTGGGCGACGATGGATTGCATAAAACACCGTGGATGCGTGACACGTTCAAAGATCTTCGCGAGGATCTTGAAGAAGCGTCAGGTGAAGGTAAGCGGTTGGTTTTGTTCATTGAACAACGGGGCTGCATCTACTGTAAAAAGATGCACGAAGAGGTTTTCCCACAGCCCGACATGGCGGCGTTTATCGAAGAGAACTTTTTTGTCGTCCAGCTGGATTTGCATGGAAGCACCACGGCCACTGATTTTGACGGAGAAGAGAATGAGCAGAGAGCGCTGATGCGCAAATGGGGGATTCTGTTTACCCCAACGCTTGTATTTCTGCCGGAAGAGGTGCCCGAGGATGCCTCAGCCATCGATGCTGCCGTTGCTGTAATGCCGGGAGCATTCTCCAAGGGAACAACCTTAGACCTTTTCACCTGGGTCGATCAGAAGCGATATGAACTTGATAATGGCGAAGATTTCCAAAGGTATCACGCGCGGCGCATTCAGGAGCGAAACAATATTTCGCAGGAGTGAGATTGGGCGTTACAGATAAAAAAATTCATTATGATGAATTTGATGTTGCGATAAACCATGTTCGTCGACTACGGTGCACAAAGTCTTTGGGTCGCAAAGCGCCACAGGCGCGGTAGCAAATGGGAGGGATCATGAAGCTGAGACTCTTAACACTGGCATCCGCTATGATGGGCGTTGCCGCATTTGCCGAAGAGACAAGTCCGAAAGACGTACCCTATGACGACTATGGTGCAATCGAGGTCTCTCTGACCGATGTTAATGGGGACGCGGCAAATGGCGCACTCATCGTTGGCGACAAGTCCAAAGGTAATTGCGTGGCCTGCCACGCGGTCTCAGCTTTGGCGGACATTCCGTTCCATGGTGAGGTTGGCCCGATGCTGGATGGCGCCGGTGATCGTTGGACCGAAGCAGAGCTTCGCGGTTTAGTCGCAAACGCGAAAATGACGTTCGAAGGCACGGTAATGCCGGCGTTCTACAAGGATGACGGATATATCCGTCCAGGCGATGCCTATACGGGCAAAGCGCCAACGGCGCCTTTAACGACGATCCTGACTGCACAGGAAATCGAGGACGTGGTCGCGTTTCTAGCGACACTGAAAGAGGAATAATCTCGCCTTCTGGCGTGACTTTTCGAAGATTCAAAGGAGATTGAAAATGGAACTCTCTCGCCGCGAGACTCTGGCCCTTGGGCTGGGCGCCGCGTTCCTGACAATTATGCCGCTACGAGCGAATGCAGCTGCTGAAGATGCGATCTCCGCATTTTCAGGCGGGGCAGATGTGGCTGATGGCGGTGTTACACTGACGGCACCGGAAATCGCGGAAAACGGAAACACGGTACCAATCGAAGTCAGTGCTCCGGGCGCAGCTGCAATTCTGATCGTGGCCGCAGGCAACCCCGAACCGGGCGTGGCAACGTTCAATTTCGGCCCGCTGGCTGCTGAACAAGCCGCTTCAACCCGCATCCGTCTTGCCGGAACGCAGGATGTCATTGCCGTGGCGAAGATGGCAGATGGCAGTTTTGCCAAAGCGTCCGCGACCGTAAAAGTGACAATCGGAGGGTGCGGCGGTTAATCGCCACGCGCCCTGAAGAACAGGAGATTAACCAATGGCATCCGGTGTAAAGCCCCGCGTCAAGGTTCCAAAGACAGCCGCTGCTGGCGAAGCTGTTACGATCAAGACACTGATCAGCCACAAGATGGAAAGCGGCCAGCGCAAGGATAAAGAAGGCAACGTCATCCCGCGTTCGATCATCAACCGTTTCACCTGCGAGTTTAACGGTGAAATGGTGATTGATGTGACTATGGAGCCTGCGATTTCGACAAATCCGTACTTCCAGTTCGAAGCAACCGTGCCCGAGGCCGGTGAGTTTGTCTTCACCTGGTACGATGATGATGGCTCAGTTTACGACGAGAAGAAAACGATCGAGATCGCCTGACGGCTCGACCACTAAGGAAGGCTAGCGCTGGTTGTGATTTCTGGCGCTGGCCCACCAAGGGAGGAACGTAATGAATACCAAGGCACTTACGGCGATCGCGGCTGTTCTGGCTTTCCCAGTGGCAGCAATGGCTGGACCGGACGAAGATAATCTTGTGATCAATGACGAGCTGAATATGACCTCGGTCACCGAGGCCTCGGCGCATCTGGAGAATTTGGACACGATCTATTCGGGTTGGCATTTCCGCACAGATGAAACTCAGGCACTGCAGATTGATGATTTTGACAATCCGGCAATGATCTTCGTCGATCAGGCAGCCGACCTCTATGAGGCAGTTGATGGTGCTGCAGGTGAAAGTTGTGCCTCGTGCCATGATGGAGTGGAAAGCTTCAAAGGACTGCAGGCGTCCATGCCCAAGGTCGATGCTGAAAGCGGCGAGCTGGTGGTTATGGAAGATCTGATCAACAAGTGCCGTACCGATCGCATGGAGGCCGATGCCTGGAAATGGTCTGGTGGTGACATGCAGGGTATGGTCGCATTGATCGGTCTGCAGTCACGCGGGATGCCCATGAACGTTGCTATTGATGGTAATGCCGCGCCATTCTGGCAAGAGGGCAAGGAAATCTATTATACCCGCTACGGTCAGTTGGAACTGAGCTGCGCCAACTGTCATGAAGAAAACTGGGGCAATATGATCCGAGCGGATCACCTGAGCCAGGGGATGATAAATGGATTCCCTACCTATCGTTTGAAGCAGGCCAAACTGATCTCGCGCCACAATCGGTTCCGCGGTTGTATTCGCGATACGCGTGCGGAAACCTTTGCCGAAGGGTCGGACGAGTTCCGGGCACTGGAGCTCTATGTCGCTTCGCGTGGCAACGGGCTTTCAGTCGAAACCCCAGCTGTACGTCAATAACGAATGACCCGCCTGGGCAATGCCCGGAGCGGGTTTTTCACTTATATAACATTCACACATATATATGTGTAAAAGGAAAGCTGATAGATGATTTCTCGACGTGACTTCTTGCAGGTTTCAATGGCGGCCTCGGCTCTGTTCGGAGCGTCCGGGTTTGGCAACTGGGCCAAGCTTGCTGCGCAGCAAAGTCTAACGCAGGATCAACTGCTAGAGTTCGAGACCTTTGGCAATATCAGCCTGATTCATGTCACCGACATTCACGCGCAACTCAAACCAATTTATTTCCGTGAACCCGAAGTCAATCTTGGTATTGGCGATGCAAGAGGACAGATGCCGCATGTTACTGGCGCCGCGTTCCGCAAGGCATACGGGATAGAAGATGGAAGCCCGTCGGCCTATGCGCTGACCTACACCGATTTTGAGTCACTGGCCAAGACCTACGGTCGGGTGGGTGGCTTGGATCGGGTCTCAACTGTCATCAACGCCATTCGAGCGGACCGTCCTGATGCGTTGCTTCTTGACGGGGGTGATACTTGGCACGGTTCTTACACCTGCTATCAGACGGCCGGTCAGGACATGGTCAACGTCATGAATGCGCTGAAACCCGATGCGATGACTTTCCATTGGGAGTTCACGTTGGGCAGTGATCGGGTCAATGAGATTGTCGAAGGTTTGCCTTTTGCCGCCTTGGGGCAGAACATTTTTGATGCGGAATGGGATGAACCCGCAGAGATGTTCAAACCCTACAAGTTCTTTGATCGGGGCGGTTCCAAGATTGCGGTGATCGGACAGGCCTTCCCTTACATGCCGATTGCAAATCCGGGATGGATGTTCCCCGAATACTCGTTCGGGATCCGGGATGAGAACATGCAGGAAATGGTGGACGAAGTTCGCGATGCCGGCGCCGATGTCGTTGTTGTCCTAAGCCATAACGGCTTTGATGTGGATAAGAAGATGGCGGGTCGTGTTCAGGGGATAGACGTTATCCTCAGTGGCCACACCCATGACGCGCTGCCCGAGCCGGTTCTGGTGGGTGAAACGCATATCATCGCCTCTGGATCGAACGGCAAATTCGTCAGCCGTGTAGATCTCGACGTGCGCGATGGGCAGATGATGGGGCTAAAGCACAAGCTTATCCCGATTTTCTCTGATGTTATTGCACCAGATCCTGCGATCACTGCTCTGATAAATGATCAGCGCGCGCCTTATGAGGCGGCGCTGAGTGAGGTGATCGGCAAAACGGACTCGTTGCTGTACCGCCGCGGCAACTTCAACGGCACTTGGGATGACCTGATCTGCGATGCTCTGATCAATGAGCGTGAGGCAGATATCGCAATGTCGCCCGGCGTCCGTTGGGGGCCGTCAATCCTGCCGGGGCAAGAAATAACGCGAGAGGATATTTGGAACGTCACCTCGATGTCCTATCCGAACGCCTATCGCACAGAAATGACCGGGGAGTTCATCCATGTCATCCTGGAAGATGTCGGCGACAATCTGTTCAATCCCGACCCCTATTACCAGCAGGGTGGCGACATGGTCCGCGTTGGCGGGTTGGGTTATCGGATCGACGTAACCAAGCCGCAGGGGCAGAGGATCAGCGACATGACGCTGTTGAAAACCGGTGAGGCGATCGACCCGGCCAAGTCCTATGTCGTGGCCGGTTGGGCCAGCGTCAACGAAGGCACCGAGGGCCCGCCGATTTGGGATGTCGTCGAAAACCATGTTCGCAACCTTGGCACCGTAACGGTGCAAGAGAACACCAGTGTCGAAGTAATCGGCGCTTAAGAAACCGATGGAGACCTAAGAGATATGGATGACGCGTTCAAACCGTCCCGCCGGGCCTTCCTGAAAGGCAGTGCCGCGGTCGCCGCAGGATCCGTTGCAGGTGCGGCAGCGGCAGAAACACCCGACCCACTGATAACAGAGCTTCAGGATTGGGCATCTTATACGGGGGCAGGTGTTGATGAGACTCCTTATGGCATGCCGATCAGCTTTGAATCCCATGTCGTGCGCCGCAATGTGGAATGGCTGACCGCCTCTCCGATTTCGTCGATCAACTTCACGCCGATCCACGCGCTCGATGGCACGATCACTCCGCAGGGATGCGCCTTTGAGCGTCACCATTCAGGCGCGATCGAGCTGCGCAAGGAGGACTACCGCCTGATGATCAACGGGCTGGTTGATCGCCCGCTTGTCTTTACATACGAAGACATTGAGCGGTTCCCGCGCGAAAACCACGTGTATTTCTGCGAATGTGCGGCGAACACAGGTATGGAGTGGGCTGGTGCGCAACTCAACGGCGTCCAATTTACTCATGGCATGATTCACAACATGGAATACACCGGTGTTCCGCTGCGCGCGCTGTTGCAGGAAGCAGGTGCCGACATCTCACCTGAAAAATGGGTCTATGTTGAGGGCGCAGATGCGTCGTCCAATGGCCGTTCTATCCCGATGGAAAAAGCGCTGGATGACGTTTTGGTTGCATTCAAGGCGAATGGCGAAGCGCTGCGGATGGAGCATGGGTACCCTGTGCGTCTCGTGGTGCCGGGTTGGGAAGGCAACATGTGGGTCAAGTGGCTGCGCCGGATCGAGGTTGTCGATTTGGCGGTCGAAAGCCGCGAAGAAACATCAAAATACACCGATGTTTACGTCGATGGCACGGCCCAGAAATGGACTTGGGTGATGGATGCTAAATCTGTCATCACCTCACCCAGCCCGCAAATGCCGATCAAACACGGACCGGGTCCGCTGGTCATTTCCGGGCTTGCCTGGTCAGGCCACGGACAAATTACACGGGTCGATGTGTCAAAGGACGGTGGGATCACATGGGAGACAGCGCGTCTTGGTAAGCAGGGCGACACCAAGGCTCTTACACGTTTCTATCTCGATACGAACTGGGACGGGGCGCCAATGCTCTTGCAGGCCCGGGCAATAGACGAGACCGGTTATGTGCAACCAACCAAAGACCAGTTGCGTGAAAAACGCGGAGAAAACTCGGTCTACCACAACAACTGTATCCAGACTTGGTACGTGAGCGCAGAAGGGATCGCCGAGAATGTTGAAGTCTCTTAGTCATGTTTTCCTGCCCGTATTTGGCGGAACGGCGTTGGTGCTTGCGGTAGCTGTGTCTTTCGCGAACCGGAATTACGGCCACTCGAAGATTGAGACATTGGAGACCCGGATAGGGCAGGTTGAGGCGCATGCAGCAGTTGCCCAGGAGAATGCGGAAGCAGAATCCAAACGAGCAGCCGAACTGGAGATCAAAGTCGAAGAAATCCAGGCTGCGGCGGCAGAACGGGTCGCCAATGGTGCGAACTTGACCGCTACCGCGCCCTTCCGCGAGGGCAGCCT
Organism: Ruegeria sp. YTSA226; assembly: GCF_059609905.1. Taxonomy (NCBI): domain Bacteria; kingdom Pseudomonadati; phylum Pseudomonadota; class Alphaproteobacteria; order Rhodobacterales; family Roseobacteraceae; genus Ruegeria; species Ruegeria sp. YTSA226. Next base: position 43,365 of record NZ_JBXWMQ010000003.1, on the reverse strand, counting down.
TGGGCTTGGGCGGTCGGCACTGAAGGAAGAGATTGCGGCCTGGGACGTTGACGTCTTGCCTGATGGGCGTGGCCTACCCGTAGGTTCAGGCGACGTCTGGACCGGAGAAGAGGTGTTTGTCGCCCGCTGTGCGTCATGCCACGGTGAATTTGCTGAAGGTGCCGATAACTGGCCTGTTCTGGCCGGTGGGTTTGACACGCTTGCAGACGAAGATCCTGTAAAAACCGTTGGGTCATATTGGCCACATTTGTCGACTGCCTGGGATTACATTTCCCGCTCAATGCCCTTTGGTGAAGCGGGCACGCTGACAGCGGATGAGACCTACGCAATTGTCGCATACATCCTCTACTCCAATGATTTGGTGGATGACGATTTCGAGCTGAACAACGAAAACTTCTCCGAGTTCAAAATGTACAATATGGACGGTTTCGTAGTCGATGTACGACCCGAGACCGAATACACTGAATGGCGCGAAGAGCCTTGCATGGAAAACTGCAAGGCAGAGACCGCCGTCACGATGCGTTCTGTTTTTCTGGTTGAGACTCCCGCGGAGGGTGGTTCGAACTCGGTCATGAATAATGCCAGCCCGGATGAGTTGCCGACGTTTTCGGCAGAAGGCCCCTCGTTCATTCCAACTGCAGCGCCAAAGCCTGATGAAGAGGCCGCAGCCATACCGGCCGCTCAAGAAACCGAAGTGACAGACGAGGTTACAGAACTGGCTGCTGCAGGAGAGAAAGTCTTTAAGAAGTGTAAATCCTGCCATCAAATTGGTGAAGGTGCAAAGCACAGCACTGGGCCTGCTCTGAACGGGGTAATCGGAGCTAATGCTGGATCGGTCGAGGGCTTCAAATACTCCAAAGCGATGCAGGCGTCTGCGGAGGCAGGACTAGTCTGGACCGATGAAGAAATGACTGCCTTTCTTACGAAGCCCAAGGAATACATGAAAGGCACAAGGATGTCTTTTGCAGGTCTTAGAAAACAGGACGATATCGAAGCTTTGATCATCTATCTTAAGACGTTTGGAAGTTGACGATGCGTTGGTCGAACGCGCTTGTCTGTGCCGCGTTCTTTGGGGCTACTGCTTCATCGACCTACGCTGCAGAAGACCTTGGCGATGCTGAGGCAGGGAAAGCCGTGTTCGCCAAATGCAAAGGCTGTCATCAGGTTGGAAAGGGGGCCGAAAACAAAATCGGTCCGCATCTGAATGGGATTTTTGGGCGCAGGGCAGCTGGTCTGGATGGCTTTAGCTATTCCAAAAGCCTTGCGCGCGCGGGTAGCTCGGGTCTGGAGTGGCACGCTGACACACTGTCTGCGTACATCGAAAACCCACGTGCATTCGCGTCAGGCACCAGGATGAGTTTTGGTGGCCTGAAAGACCCGGAAGACCGCGCCAACGTGATCGCCTATTTGCGGGATTTTTCCGACAATCCTCAGGACATCCCAGAAGCGGACCCGACGGCGAAGGGCACGGATCATTCTATCGACCCCGCGATCTTGGCGATTCAAGGAGATCCGGAGTACGGCGCATATCTCAGCAGCGAATGTACAACGTGCCATCAGATCGACGGAGGCGATGAGGGCATTCCCTCGATCGTGTACTGGCCTGACGAAGACTTCGTGGTCGCCATGCACGCATATAAAGACAAACAGCGGCCACATCCGGTCATGCGAATGATTGCCGGACGGCTGAGCAATGACGAGATCGCGGCATTGGCTGCCTACTTCAATAATCCATAGTGACTGTGTCCAAGAGGAGGAATCGCGATGACGCTAAATAGACGAGTATTTCTTGGAGCCGCCGGGGTGGTAGCAGCCGGGTTGTCGGCACCGATGGTGTTGGCGCAAGGCAAACCACGCGTGGTAATTGTCGGCGGCGGTGCGGGCGGTGCAACTGCTGCGCGCTACATCGCAAAAGACAGCAGGGGTGAGATCGACGTAACGTTGATCGAGCCGTCGCGGACCTATTACACCTGTTTCTTCTCAAACCTGTATCTGGGAGGGTTTCAGGAGCTTTCGGACATTGCCCACAGCTATGGCACGCTTGCCGCGAACTACGGCATCAACGTGGTGCATGATTGGGCCACAGGGGTGGATCGCGATGCCAAGACGGTGTCCTTGGCAGGTGGCGGATCCGTTCCATATGACAAGCTGATCCTGAGCCCGGGTATCGACTTTGTTGATGGTGCGGTCGAGGGCTGGGACGTCTCGGCGCAAAATAAAATGCCGCATGCGTACAAGGCTGGATCTCAGACCGAGCTTCTCAAGGCGCAGATCATGGCAATGCCTGAAGGTGGTACATTTGCAATGGTCGCGCCACCGAATCCGTACCGTTGCCCACCCGGACCGTATGAGCGGGTTTCAATGGTTGCGCATGTTCTGAAGGCGAACAACCCGACAGCAAAGATCATCGTTGCCGACCCGAAACCGAAGTTTTCCAAGATGTCATTGTTCCAAGAGGGTTGGGCCAACCACTACGAAGGAATGGTTGACTGGATCGGCGAAGATTTCGGCGGCGGCAATGTCGCCGTAAACCCGGATGCAATGACTGTTACGATCGACGGCGAAGAAACCAAGGTCGATGTCTGCAACGTGATCCCAGCGATGAAAGCCGGACGCATTGCGGAAATGGCAGGGGTGACCGATGGTAACTGGGCACCCGTGAACGCCGCGGATATGTCCTCCAAAGCCGACCTGGATATCTACGTTCTTGGTGACGCCAGCCAACAGGGTGACATGCCCAAATCCGGCTTCTCGGCCAACAGTCAGGCGAAAGTCTGTGCGAATGCCGTGCGAGGTGCGTTGACCGGGTCCAAAGTGTTTCCGGCCAAGTTCTCCAACACGTGCTGGTCGCTCATCGACACCGATGATGGCGTCAAGGTTGGCGCAACTTATGAAGCGACTCCCGAAAAGATTGCCAAAGTGGACGGCTTTATCAGCCAGACCGGCGAAGATGCGGACTTGAGAAAAGCAACTTATGAAGAGTCGCTGGGTTGGTACGCTGGTATCACTTCAGACATGTTCGGTTAAGGTATTCAGGGGTTTTGACTGGTGTCAAAGACCTTGATGAGCAATCTGAGAAGATGCGGTTCAAGAGGAGGATTAAAATCATGAAACACTTTATCGCTGTAGCCGCGTTTTCCAATGTTCTGGTGAGCCATGCGTTTGCGGAAGAGATCATCACCGCCCCATTTGACGGCAGTTTTGATGATGCAACCTTCGCCGTCGAGTCCGCGATTGTCGGACAGGGACTGGTCATCGACCATGTAAGCCATGTAGGCGACATGTTGAATCGCACGGGCGCTGATGTCGGCAGTGACAAGCAGATATTTGCGGCCGCAGACATCTTCATTTTCTGCTCGGCAAAAATCTCGCGCGAGGTGATGGAAGCCGACCCTATGAATATCGGATTCTGCCCCTACGGGATTTTTGTAGCCGAGGACAACAGTGGCGTGATGGTGGGATATCGAGGCTACCCTGACGGGCCAATGCAAAAGGTTCAGACCCTGTTATCCGAGATCGTCGAAGAGGCCGTAGGAAATTGAAATGAACTATCAGCAGTTTTTTCGTGATCAGCTGGACCAGCTTCAAGAGGAAGGGAACTATAGGGTCTTTGCGGATCTCGGAAGGCAGTGCGGTGCATTCCCAACCGCGCGCAATTACGCAGAAGACGGTCCCGAAAAAGTCACTGTCTGGTGCTCAAATGATTATCTTGGCATGGGTCAACACCCCTGCATTCTTGCAGCAATGCACCAAGCAATTGATGAGTGTGGTGCCGGGGCGGGAGGTACGCGGAATATCTCTGGAACCACTCATGAGCACGTTTTGCTGGAACAGGAACTTGCCGACTTGCACTGCAAAGAGGCGGCATTGCTATTTACGTCCGGCTACGTTTCAAACTGGGCGGCTTTGGGAACTTTGGCCTCCCGCATTCCTGGTATCACCGTACTGTCAGACGAGTTGAACCATGCCTCGATGATTGAGGGAATTCGCCACAGCCGTTGTCAAAAGCGGATCTGGAAGCACAATGATATTGCAGACCTTGAAAGGCAGCTTGCTGACATACCAGCCAACGCACCAAAGCTCATTGCGTTCGAAAGCGTCTATTCCATGGATGGTGATATAGCGCCAGTTGCCGAGATCTGTGATCTGGCGGATCGCTATGACGCGATGACCTATTTGGATGAGGTTCACGCCGTAGGGCTTTATGGACCGCGCGGCGGTGGCATCGCCGAACGTGAAGGCCTGATGGATCGCCTAACCGTTATCGAGGGGACATTAGGCAAAGCCTTCGGTGTCGTCGGTGGATACATCGCGGCGTCGAAAGAGCTTGTGGACTTCGTCCGGTCCTTTGCCAGCGGGTTTATCTTTACCACTGCATTGCCTCCGGCCGTAGCCGCAGGTGCGGCAGCCTCGGTTCGGCACCTGAAGCAAAGCAATGCGGAACGATATCTGCACCAGCAGCGAGTGCGCGAAGTTCGAGACAGGCTGGACGAACTGAGTATTCCCCATACTCCGAACCCAAGTCACATCATTCCGGTCATGGTCGGCGATCCGGTTAAGTGTCGCTTCATCTCTGATGTACTGATGCGTGACTATGGAATTTACATCCAGCCGATCAACTATCCAACCGTTCCCAAGGGAACGGAGCGTCTACGGATTACACCGTCGCCGGTGCATTCTACTGAAGACGTGGATCGACTGGTATCTGCATTGGGTGAGCTGTGGACGCAATGCCAGTTGGCGCGCAGGCCAATGGTCGCACAATGACAACTTGACCGAAGACAAGGATGCACACGCTACGAAGTGAGAGTTTCTGCTGATGGAGAGACTCATCGATCTGTTGGGAGACTCTGGTGCCTTGGCATTTGCCGGAGTGCTCGTCGGTATCTTGTTCGGCGTGACGGCTCAGAAGTCTCACTTTTGTTTAAGAGCGTCGGCAGTCGAAGTCGCCGAAGGTGAGCTAGGTCCCCGCTTGGCGGTTTGGCTGATCGCCTTCACCACTGCGCTCGCCTTGGTACAGGCGCTTATCGCGTTTGAGTGGCTAGACCTTTCCGAGACACGTGCAATCGCGTCGACAGGTAGCCTGAGCGGCGCGGTAATCGGTGGAGCGATGTTCGGCGCAGGCATGGTTCTGGCGCGTGGATGTGCATCTCGCCTTTTGGTATTAGCCTCCTGCGGTAATTTGCGCGCCCTGGTTACGGGATTGGTTTTGACCTTAGTGGCTCAAGCCGCCTACACAGGTGTTCTTAGTCCCGCCCGCGAGTTGCTGTCTGGTATCTGGGCTGTCCCAGGAGGCGCGCCGCGTGATCTTTCAGAAATACTTGGGCTCTCGCCAACGGTTTATACAGCCGTTGCAGCGTTGGGATTGGTGTCGGCCATTGTCTTTGCGTCCCACCGGAAAGTCGCGCCTATAAGGATCATAGCGGCCGCAGGAGTTGGCCTGGCTGTGGCGCTCGGCTGGTTGATAACATTTGCCATCGCGCAAGCATCTTTTGAAGTCGTGCCTGTGTCTTCTGTCACCTTTACCGGACCGGCCACGGACACACTAATGGCGTTGGTTGCAAGTCGAAACGTTGTGTTGTCCTTCGGTATCGGCCTTGTCCCAGGCGTAGTAATTGGCGCGGCAGGCTCAGCCTTGACTGCAGGTGAGTGGAGGATCGAACGATTTGGCTCGGATACTCCGATGGAACGCTACCTCGTAGGGGCTGTTCTCATGGGGTTTGGGGCCATGCTGGCGGGAGGTTGCGCGGTGGGTGCCGGGCTTTCAGGAGGGTCCGCCCTGTCATTGACCGCATGGGTTGCCGTATTTTTCATGTGGGTCGGGGCGATCAGCACGCATAGACTATTGATGCTAATCCCTGTTCCGCAACATTCCTGAGCTACTCGAATTCCATCTGTTCGAAAACGCGCCCTGCATTTTTCGTGGCCAGTTCTTCAAACGTGTCCAGGTTGGCATAAGGTGACTGATCGACGTAGTAAGCCTCAGCCAGATCACCTCCTGCATCCATATGCTCTTGAATCTTGCCGCGCAGATATATCAGGTAGTCGCGTGTATAGCGGCGCACCTGATCCATGTTCGTAGGATGGCCGTGTCCCGGTATCACATAAGTGGCATCTAAAGCCTCGAATTCGGTGTCCCAAGTTACAAGCCAATCCGCTGTATAGGTGTCTTGAAAGATTGGCAGCATGCGTTCGTGAAACGCCATGTCGCCCGCAATGACAAGGCCTTGGTTCGGCAACCAGATCGAGATATCGCCGGGACTATGGGCAGGGCCGAGGTACTTTGCCTCAATCCGGAATTCACCCATCTCAACCACGTACTCATCATCGAATGTCTCGGTTGGGCCAGCCAGGAATGTTCCGTCTGCCTTGTCCTGATTGTATCGCTGCATTCCCTGCAGAATTTGCGGGCCATATTCCTCGAATTCGGCCGCTGCTTCGGAATGTGCGATGATCGGAATGCCGAGTTCTGACCAGTAAGCGTTGCCGAGCATCGCGTGCCCCTGGCCATTCTCGTTGAAGACAAGTCTGACCGGCTGATCCGTGATGGCCTGAATTTCCTTGTGAAGCGCTTCGGCAAGGACATAGGCTGCACCGCCGTTTATGACGACCACACCTTCACCGGTTACAATGAAACTGAGATTGTTGTTGTGACCAGAGTTTTCGTAGGTTGGTGGTGCGGTTGCGCCAATGGCGGAATAGACGCCAGGGATATACTCGACCGGTTTGGAATACAGCACGCTTTGCGGATATTGGTCTGCAATTTCCTCGCTTGCCCAAGCTGGTGCGGCCAAGGCCAAGGCAATCGCAAGCGTTCGTATCATGTTGGTTCTCCAATGAACTTATACGCAGAGCCAGTTTTTTCGACCCGGCCGATTCCACCATTCGGCAGGTGGAAGCCAATTATCTTCATTTGCTCGCGAGAAATCTGATCTAGCAGCAAACTACGAGTTGCTGCAGCTGCCTGTGGATCCTGATCGGTGCCACTGTGCCAATCAGGCCGTTCAAAAGCCACGTGTGGATTTCCCAACGCATCGCCGACAATCATCACGGATTCACTGCCGCTGCGGATTTCAAACGCCATGTGGCCGGGTGTGTGCCCAAAGCTTGCACGGGCGGCAATGCCTGGAAGGATCTCTTGTCCGTCGTCAAAGAACGCCACCTGATCCTCAATTTCTGCCATCCGGCGCTTCGCGCCTACAGCGAACGCAGCGCGATCTTCTCCTATTGAATCTACCGTTGAAGGGTTCCACCAATAATCCCACTCTTTACGGCCAAAGTGATGCGTCGCGTTGGGGAAAAGCAGGTCGTCGAAGTCATCCAAAATGCCCCAGATGTGATCCGGGTGCGCATGGGTGAAAATCACGTGCGAAACGTCTTCGGGCGACAGGCCGATTGTTTCAACAGTTTCCATAAGTTTGCCAGACGTGGGCATGAAATCCGGCCCAGCTCCGACATCGAATAACACCGTGTTTTTACCATCACGATAGAGCGCAACGTTGCACTCTGGCTCGTACTTGGTCGCGTCCACTCGATTGCGATTCAGAAGCTGTTCGAGTTCTTCTTTCGGCATGGACCCAAAGATCATTTCCGGTGGCAATGACAGGTACCCGTCTGATACGGTTGAAATCCTAGCTGAAGGGCCGAGTTGCAACTCGGCCCTCACGATCCTGGATTGAGTACCAAGCATCCCAAGGCAAGCGGCGCTGTACAAGAAAGTGCGGCGAGAAAATGTATTTCCATCCATACACAATCAATAAAATGAATGTTATTATTTGTAAATGGAGAAAGAAAGGCTGTGTGTGCAAAGCTGCTTTCGTCTTGATCACTAAGAAGTCTACTCAACTTCTTCGGTACCGGCGGGTAAGTTAGCGATTACACCGGTGCCCCTGAGAGCCTGCATCTCAACTCTTGGAGCGAAATGGGACTGGTTGCGGCGTGTGGCGTTTCCCGCTTTTTCGTGACGATTCCCAGTTCTTTTTGAACACAAAATTCGTCTGCTGTTACCCAAAATGCCACCCAAACCATGTTTGCGGTACGTGAGAGCAACGCTGAGTTCACGTTTCTAACTGATATGTTATGGGAATTTGGTAGCGGAGGAGGGACTTGAACCCCCGACACGCGGATTATGATTCCGCTGCTCTAACCAACTGAGCTACTCCGCCATGAGTGAATGGCGATTTAAGGGAGGGGTTGGGGAGGGTCAAGAGGGAAATGGCGCCTTTGTTGGGAATATTTTAGCTGGGACTAATCCGAATTCGGCACAACCGTCGCCCTGGGTTCTGTATTTTGTACCACGCCGCGAATGAAGTTGTTGCAGATGTCCGGGACTGTCAGGGGGATCATATGGCCCAGCCCTTCGATCTGTTCAAAACTCAGACCAAACGCCTGCATTGATTCACCGTGTTGCGTGGCTGACAAGAGCGCATCCTGTGCTCCAAACAATATGGAGCCAGGCACTTTCAGGTCGCCATAACGGGCGACCTGGGCCGGCATGCTCTGTTCAATCCCGATCACATCCTGTGAGGCGCTGATAAACGCGGATGGACGCATCCCCAAAGCGCCGCCGGCGCGGTCCAGAAAGTCTTGGGGCGCGGGTTCTGGCGCAAATGCCGCGCTAAGGGTGTGCGGTGCGGTTTTTGCGGCCAGCGGGACGGCAATCGTGTTGCCGATCAGACTGCGCAGCCATGCCGTCCGGATTTCAAGCGGTTTGAACACGGCGGGCGGCCCGGGCATCGCCTGAGTAAGCGGAGCTAGCAGGGCCAGCGCTTTGATCTTGTCCGGGTAATCCAGCGCCATCGCCAGAGAAACCGCGCCACCCAGCGAATGGCCGACCAGAATTGGGTTGCTGACCCCCTTTGCCTCTAGAAATTCATGTATCATGCGGCCCTGTTCGGGCAACCGCCCAAGCTCTGCCGTCTCACGAGTTGAGTATCCGCAACCGGGGCGATCCACGGCAATGACGTGAAAATCCTCGGCCAGTTTATCCATCAAGGCGTAGGTGAAATGTTGCAACTGCCCGGCCAGCCCATGAATGAGCACAACCGTCTGATTGGAAGGGTCGCCCTTTTCCACATAGTGGATATTGCCGCCGCGCACGGGAATGATAACCCCCGGTTGTGGGACACGCATCCGGCCGTCACGGGTCAGCTTGCGTGTCCAAAGATTCATCGCAACAAGAAACAGCGCAATGAACAGCGCAATAGTCAGGAAGATTGTCATCAGCCTATCCTCTGGATGGAGCAGATCAGATTACTGACCGGATAGCGCCACAACCCGAAGGCAATGTCCACAGCTCGCTTAAAGGATCTAATGCGGACTGGGTTAGCCGCGCAAGATCGTTCCAGTTGGATCAAAGGGCGGTTCTTTCAGGATCGTTGCCCTATGCGGGCGCCCTAATACCATGACCTCGACCCTATCGCCGGCCCCGGCACCCGAAACATAGCCCAAGGCCAGCGACATACCCACGGAATAGCCATAAGCGCCCGATGTCACCCGACCGATTCCGCGCCCGTCCATGAAAATGGGTTCGCCTCCGGTCGCGTCAGCGTTCGAAGCTGCGGTGTCGGCTTCGTCCAGATGCAGCAGGACAAGCTGCTCTCTGGCCGGAGAGGTCATGGCAGAATTGGCGGCATCTTTGTTTAGGAACGATTTGTCGAATTTGCACAACCGGTCCAAACCGACCTCGTGTGGCCAGTATTCGGGGCTGTATTCGCGCCCCCAAGACCCATAGCCCTTTTCGATCCTCAGCGACATCAGTGCGCGGCTGCCAACTGGGCCTGCGCCGAACTCTTTTCCGGTCTCGATCAGCGCCTCATACAGGCGGAGTTGATCTTTCGCGGCGCAATGCGCCTCCCAGCCCAGATCGCCGGTGAAGGAGACACGCAGCGCCAGGACCGCAATTCCGGCGATTTCGATCTGTTGCGAGCGCATGAAGGGGAAATCCTCGGGGCTGAGCGAGGTATTCGTAAGCCGTTGCAGGATTTCCCGCGATTTCGGTCCAGCCACGTTAAAGCCGCAAGTCTCTTCGGTGCGGCTTTCGAAACGGGTGCCGTCGGGCAGCGGAACCTGTTTGAAGAACCGTTTGTGATAGCGCTCGGCCATGCCCGAGCCGATGATCCAGAATTCGTCGTCGGCCACGCGGGTCACGGTGAAATCGCCGGCAATACCACCCCGTTTTGAGATCAGCGGGGTCAGGCAGGATCGACCAACCGATCTCGGCATGGAATTTGCGAATACGGCATTAAGCCAACCCTCGGCTCCCGGACCTTTGCAAACATATTTGGCAAAGTTTGAGATGTCGATGATCCCGGCCCGATCGCGCAGCATCCGGCATTCCGCGCCCACCGGTTCCCACCAGTTCTGGCGGGTGAATCCGTTGGTGTCCGTGGCGCCGGGCGCTTCTGCGAACCACAGCGGGTGTTCCCATCCGACATTCAGGCCAAAGACGGCACCCATGTCCTTTTGCCTATCATAAATCGGGCGGGTCCGGGCAGGGCGTCCTGCGCTGCGTTCTTCATTTGGGAAGTGGATGGCAAAGCGGTGTGCGTACTGGTCCTGCACGCGGGCTTTGGTGAAATCTTTGGTGGCCCATGTGTCGAACCGCGCCACGTCCCAGGCGAACATGTCGTATTGGGTTTCGCCTTCGATGATCCACTGCGCCGCCATCAGGCCCATGCCACCCGATTGCGAGAATCCCGGGATGATGCCGTTGCAGCAGAAATAGCCGTCGACCTCGGGCACTGGTCCCATCAGAACGTTGGCATCCGGTGACCAGATCATCGGTCCGTTGATGACCCGTTTGATCCCGGCGTCGCCCACGGCAGGTACGCGTTCGATGGCGTTCATCATATTCTCTTCGATCCGCTCCAGATCGTCGGGAAACAGATCATGGGCAAAATCCAGGGGTGTGCCGTCCTCGGCCCAGAATTTCATATCCTTTTCATAAGCCCCCACCAAAAGGCCCTGACCTTCCTGCCGCAAATAGTACTCGCCATCGCGGTCACTGACCGAGGGCAGGCGGGTATCATGCGCCGCGACGTCAGCCATGGTTTCGGTGACGAAATACTGATGCTCGGTCGGTTGCAGGGGTAGCTCGATCCCGGCCAACATGGCAACTTCGCGGCCCCAAAGACCGGCGGCATTCACAACCCACGGCGTTTGGATGTCCCCCTTAGGGGTGCGTACGATCCAGGTGCCGTCTTCTTGCTGATCTGTCGCAGTGACCGGCGTAAAGCGGTGGATTTCGGCCCCACGCTGGCGCGCGCCGACAGCGTAGGCGTTGGTGACCCCCGAGGGATCAACATTACCGCCATCAGGTTCGTACATGACACATCGGATGCCATCGTAATTGACCAGCGGGTTCAGACGCTGCGCCTCTTCGATGCTGATCTCATAGAAATTCATCCCGTACAGCTTGGCCTTGGCGGCCTGCAGCCTCAGCTGGTGCTCGCGCTCTTCGGTTTGGGCCAGATATAACGAGCCGGGCTGGAACACGCCGCAGCTTTGGCCGGTTTCAGCCTCAAGCTCTTTGTACAGCGTCATCGTATAGTGTTGGATGCGGCTGATATTGGTGCTGTCATGCAGTCCGTGGATGTTCGCCGCCGCGTGCCAGGTCGAGCCGGATGTCAGTTCATCCCGTTCCAACAGCACCACGTCTGACCACCCCGATTTGGTCAGGTGATACAGGATCGAGCACCCAATCACACCACCGCCGATTACCACTGCCTGTGCATTTGTCTTCATGAGTCTGTCATCCAAAATTTTGGTCTTGTCGTCATGTGTTACCAGTACTGAACCCAAGACAACGGGTTTAAATTTCACGTGGGATTGAACAGATATAAACCAAGGTTAGTCTCCGATGCCCACCACTATGCACGTCCATACGCGACCAGTCTGTGGTTCAATTCATCTGTTTCAGAGGCCCCGGCTTCCAGGGCGAATATAAAGGCGTGGGTCAGGTAAAAACAGGCCGCGTCGATATCTTGCACCGCTTCGCATTCATCTGCTGCAATAGTGTAATAGCGGACCAACGCGGCAGGATCATCATGATCATGCGCCTCAAGTAGCAAGCGATCCAGTTCTGTTCTGTCCATCGGGTCTCCGTCGCGTCTGGCCAGTCGTGCGTGGCCAGACAGCTGGTTCAGTCGGCGCGACCGCTTTCAATCTGTGTCGCAACCCAGTGATGGAAATTATGGGTCGGACCATCCATCACCGGAGAGAATCGACCGCCGTCGAACAACATTCCGTGCCGACCCTTTTGCATCCCTTCAACAACGAACACATCCTCTTCAAACACAGTTTTCCATTGCTGGGCGTTTGCCGCCCTCAGGCCATCATGTTCAGGTGTGTCTTCGATGCTTTTGGCATAATAAAGCTCGATATGCTCAACGGTATTTTCGTGATCAACCGGTTCCAGGACAATGGCAAAGGCATGGTCACGCTGCACACCCAAAAGAACATTCGGATACACGGCCACATACTCTGCACCCTCATTCCATCGATCGCTGAGCCCGTCGAAATCGGCGAATGTGGTGCCGTCATGGTCAGTGAGTTGTCGATAGACAAGCGTGCCTTGACCGGAATAGTGCCCGCGCACTTCGATGTTATAGTGATCCTCAAGTCGCGAATAGCTGTTCAGGCCGGGATGCACCCAGGGCAGGTGATAGCTTTCGCAATAGTTCTCAACCGCCAGCTTCCAGTTGGTCTTGACCTCCAACTTGAACGAAGAGGCCTCACCGCCGTGATGTACTGGTTGATCAAACTCTTTCCAGCGTTCCAATAGGGCGGCGTGCGCCTCTTCGAATTCGGGTGCATTGCCGTCCACATTCACAAAGACCACGTCCCGCCAGACATAAGAGCGAATACGGATCAGGCCCAGAGATTTGCGATCCACGTCCTCATGGGTGTTGTGACCGGCGCCGCCAACATGTGGCGTCGCACGCAGCTCTCCCTTCAGGCTGTAGCACCAGCTGTGATAGGGGCAACGGATCGCGCCACTTATCTTGCGAGGGGTATCGACAAGGATCATCCCGCGGTGACGGCAGGTATTTTGAAATACGCCAACCTCACCATCCCGATCCCGCACGATTAGTAAAGGCATGCCTAGGAAATCGACCGGCATGGCATCGCCTTCCTCGGGCACGTCTTTGCCAAAGCCGATCCCGGACCAGTTGGCGTACAAAACCGATCTACGCTCTTCGGCGAAAAGTGCCGGGTCGATATAGTGTTCGTTTGGCAGGCCGTTTGCGACATTCACATCGACCAGAACGGAAGACAGCGCAGTATGCTTGTTCATCGGGCTCTCCTGCAGGTGTTGTTTGTTCTCTATTGGCGGATACGCTGGCATCCACTCAATATCAGAAAACCTCATCACAGGGTGATTTCACCTAAACCGAACCGTCCTGAACCTCTTGAATGATCCAATCTTTCAGCGCCCGGGCACTTTCGGACAAGTCTTCATCCGAGCGGCCAACCAGATAAAACTGGTTTGGAGCGATCTGGAGGTGGGGCCCGATTGCCACCAGCTTTCCCGATTGCAGCATGGGTTGGATCAAGCGTTGCCATCCAAGAACCAGCCCGGCCCCCTTACGCGCCCGCTGGAGGGCTACCGAATAGCTGTTCACACGAGAATCGATCGGAATGGTTCCCGTGTACCCGAGTTGTTGAAACCATTCGGGCCAAGTGGTCCAGCTGCGGTCTTCAGAGTCCAGATGTATCAGTCGTTCAGCGGCGAGATCTTCAAGGCTTGCACCGGCCAACCGATCCGCCACCTCTGGGCAGGCGACGGGGACCAGACAATCCCGAAACAGAGGAGTGTGCGAAAGGTCACCGTTGCCGTCCCGGCCGTAGCGAATAAAGAAATCGATATCCGGCCGATCCCGAAATGGTCGATCCTGTGAAAGCTGGTCAACATTTACTTCAGGCATTTCGCGCCAGAACCGGATTACCGATGGCGACAACCAAAGAGCAGCCACTGCAGTGGTTGATCCTACGGTTACCTTTTCGACGGTGGCACGGTCGCGGATTGTTGCCAGTGTTTTTGAGATGCGGGTAAACGAAGAAGCCAGCGCGTCATACAGCGCTTTGCCGTCTTCCGTCAGTTCGACCCCTCGGTGTTTGCGCTGGAACAAGGCGGTGCCAAGATCACCTTCCAACGCTTTGATCTGATGACTGACCGCGCCCGGCGTTACCGACAGTTCTTCAGCCGCATGCTTAAAGCTTAGATGGCGCGCAGCGGCTTCGAAGGCCGACAGCGTGGTGAGTGGCGGCAGATTATAGTGGCGTCTGGACATGACAGGTGTAGCCGTTGGTGGTCTTCAGGTTAATTCTTCTCACTCAAATATTGGACTTTTTAAGATTGTGCGCCAGAAGAAATTTTCCAAAACGATGATGTTGAGTGCCGTGTTTCCGATACGTGCGGTAAAGATCAGGCAATGTTTCTGTGACGACCGGGTTTGGTGTCAGCCAGTTCATTGACGGTTCTTATGCCATCACCGACATGGAGTGGATCATGGATATGGGCGGAGATGATCCCGCGCTAAGCATGGCAGAACTGATAGCAGGTCTGGTCGTCATCATGGGTCTGTAGATCATTTCGGCGGTTTCGGGTGCGGGTCGCTTCCTGCAAACATGTATCGCAATTAGTGAGGCTTGCTTTGACCAAATACCGCAGTCTTTTGGGGAGGATTGGAGGATCGCCCTGTGAATATGCGTACCATGACCCGAACCGGTGGCCGTGCGGCCCGGCGCGCGCTGCGCTCTGCTCCGAATTTCGAGATGTTGCCCGGCCTGACCCGAGGCATCCCCCTATGCGAGGTGATGGATGGCAGCCAGATCGACCGGATCGACAGCGCCTCAATGGATATTCTCGAGAATGTCGGTGTTCAGTTTCGCGATGCAATCGCACTGGAGGATTGGAAAAAAGCTGGTGCAAAGGTCGAGGGCGAACTGGTCTATCTGGACCGGGGCCTGGTCCGAGAGCTGATCGCCACCATTCCCAGCACCTTCACTTATCATGCTCGCGATCCGAATAAGAACGTGCGACTGGGCGGACGGCACTCGATCTTTGTGCCGATGACCGGCGCGCCCTTTCTGCGCGATCTCGATGACGTGAGGCGCAATCCGACGCTCGATGATCTGGCAATGTTCCACAAACTAAGCCACATGCTGCCGGCGATGCATTCCTCGGCGCATCACATTGTCGAACCTTACGACCACCCGATCAGTCAGCGACATTTGCGCATTACCTATTCGTCGATGAAACATTCGGACAAGACGTTCATGGGTATGACCACTTCGCCCAGAAACGCCGAAGACGTCATTGAGATGTGTGCGATCCTGTTCGGGGAAGATTTCATTGAAGATCACCCGGTCACCACGGGCAACTGCAACGGAAACTCTCCGCTGGTCTGGGACGAAACGATGCTGGGCGCGATGCGGGCCTTTTCTCGCCGCAATCAGCCTGTCTTGTGCTCGCCCTTTGTGCTGGGCGGGGCCAATACGCCCGCATCGGTTCCCGCCACAGTGGCGCAGTTGAACGCCGAAGCACTGAGCGCGCTGGCCTATACCCAAGTCATTCGCAAAGGTGCTCCGGCGATTTACGGGCACTACCTGTCGACGGTGTCGATGAAATCAGGTGCCCCGATGGCCGGCACGCCCGAGATCAGCCTGATGAACTTTATGATCGGGCAGATGGCCCGGTTCTACGACGTTCCATGGCGCACTTCGAATACGCTGGGTGGGGCCAAGACATTTGATGCGCAGGCCGGCTACGAATCCGCCACGACGCTGCAGGCGGTTCTTCATTCCGGTGCGAACTATATTTGGCATTCGGCTGGCTGGAATGAGGCTGGGATGCATTGTTCCACCGCCAAGTTCATTGTCGATGCTGAACAATGTGCGATGGCTTATCGCATGGCAGAAGGCCCGCAATGGGATGATTTCGACCAAGCTCTTGCCGCCATTCCAGAGGTCGGTCCAGGCGGGCACTATCTGGGTCATCCGCACACGCAGGACAATTTTCAAACGGCGTTTTTCATGCCCGAGATGTTCGACAATAACTCGATTGAGCAATGGGTGGCAGAAGGCGGGGTTGAGATCACTGAGCGCGCGTTGAAGCACGCGCGCAAGCTGCTGGCCGAATACCAGGAACCGACACTGGACGTGGCCAAAAACGAGGCCCTGCTGGACTATATTGCCCGGCGTGAACGGGAAATTCCCGCCGCTGACGAGCTGAACCAAACCTATTAAAGATTTCGCCTTGGACCTATCCCGACTGCATTGTCGGGTGGGTTTCTATTTAGCACTCGGAGGGAAAATGGAGCTGACGGGCAAAACAGCGCTCATCACAGGGGCTGCGGGTGGCATCGGATCTGCTATTGCACAGCGGATGCGGCAGGCAGGGGCACGAGTTGCGGTTGCGGACGTTTCGGTTGAGGGTATCGAAGCCGACGCCCATTTGCCCGGCGATTTGCGCGAGAGTGCTTATGCAGATGCATTGCCGCAACATGCGGCGGATGCGCTGGGCGGGCTGGATATCGTTGTTAACAATGCGGGGGTCATCACCCGCGGAGCGGTGACCGAGACCTCGGATACCGACTGGGCATTGTCGCTGGGCGTGAATGTCGAGGCGCCCTTTCGCATCTGTCGCGCCGCAATCCCGATCATGGCGGCGCGTGGTGGTGGCGCCATCGTGAACACCGCGTCATGCTGGGGCCTGCGCCCTGGGCCGAACCACGCGGTCTATTGCATGACCAAGGCAGCCATTGCGTCGTTGACACAATGCATGGGTATGGACCACGCGCATCAGGGCATCCGCATTAACGCCGTATGCCCGAATGAAGTAAACACGCCGATGCTGCGGTCGGGGTTTGAAAAACGCGGCTTTGATCCGGATACTGCCGTGGCCGAGCTGGGCCGGACGGTGCCCTTGGGGCGTATCGCCGAGCCCGAGGATATTGCTGATGTGGTGATGTTTCTTGCCTCGGACGCCGCGCGCTATGTGTGCGGGGCATTGCTGGAAGTGAACGGAGGAAAACCGGTTTCATGACGCGATTTACCGGCAAAACCGCGCTGGTCACGGGCGGGCGCAGCGGTATCGGACGCGCCATCGCGGAACGTTTGCAACACGAAGGTGCACGGGTCTTTACCGCGCAACGTGGGAGCGATCCGGAATTCGAAGGGTTCGAGGCCGATTTCAGAGATCCCCTCAGCCCGCAAACGGTGGTCAATCAGGTCGTTGATCAGGCCGGGCGATTGGACATTCTGGTCAATAATGCAGGCATGATGCAGGAAGCCGGCGTCGAGCAGATGAGCCTTGCGGACTGGCAGCGCACGTTGACAGTCAACCTCACGGCCCCGTTCCTGCTGATCAAGGCGGCGCTGCCCCATTTACGACGGGCCGGCGGGGCGATTGTCAATATCGGCTCGATTGAGGGGCTGGGCAGCAATCCCGGCCATGCCGCCTATTGCGCATCCAAAGCCGGGTTGCATGGTCTGACACGAGCGGTGGCCGTGGATCATGGGGCAGAGGGCATTCGTTGCAACGCCGTGGCCCCTGGCTGGATCGACACCGAGTTGAACGTGGATTTCATCGCCTCAATGCCGGACCCGGAGACATTTCACGAGGATATCAAGCGCATACACCCCGTTGCCCGAACCGGAAGCCCACAAGAGGTTGCGGCGCTCGTCGCCTTCCTGGCGTCGGGTGATGCCAGCTTTATCACCGGGCAGGTCTACACAGTAGACGGAGGCCGCATGGCCAAGCTGAGCCTGCCCTGATCACTCGTCCCGCGCGCGCCATTCTTTCCAGCGCAGCACCGCATTGGCACCGATCTCGCGGAATGGCTTTGGGGGTAGGCGTTTGGGTTGACCCTGGGCGTCGAAATACCGGGTGATATTCGAGCTTTGGCCGCAGGCGCGTTCTGCCGCCGCGATACCGGTCAGGGTGCCGCGCGCCGTGCCCAGCCCGTTCTGGACACAGCCAGAAATTACGCCCTGTTCGACCTCTCGTGCGACGGCGACGCCGTTCAGGCTGAGGCAGAGATGACCGGCCCAGCGATATTGCATGTCCAGCCCCGCCAACTGCGGAAATCGCTGGTCGAATTTGCGCTGCATCACCCGCGAGGCGCGCGCCAGATCACCAGCAGTCGAGGTCATGCCCGGGCGCAAGGCCGCGCAGGTACGAGTTATGATCCGATTGCCGCCCTGTGCCGTATCAATGCGCCGCATCGTTGTACCCAACGGATCAGATGGTGTGACACTCCAGCGGGGTTGCCCCCCCAGCCGCGACAGTACTTCGGTGTCCAGCTCCGGGGTCATTGCCGCAAACAGGAACAGCTGCATCAGGCGGTCACGCTCGATCCCAAAGCTTTCCAGATGCCCGTTCACCGTGAGGATGACTGTACCAGTGCTGACGGTACCGCGCGCGGTTTTTACCAGCCACGCACCGCCTTGCTTCTCAAACCCGGTCACGCCAGAGCTCTCGTACAATGCAATGCCATCCTTGATCAGTCCCGCAGCCAGACCACGAATATAGCCTGCTGGTTGCAACATAACCGTGCCGGGCGTGTATAGCCCCGACCGATAGTGGCGCGACCCTGTTAGGGCGTGCATCTGCTGTTGGTCGAGCATTTCACTGGTCTCACCCAAAGTGCTGAGATGATGCGCATAGCTGATATTATGTGCATGTCCCGCCGCGCTCACCGCTCCGTTAACCTTGCCAGCCGGATCAAAGAAATTCGGGTCGATCTGATATTGCTCGACCGCCGATCGGGCAAAATCAATTGCAAGTCGGTTTAGTGTGATCATGGTGCGATCATCCCCCGGCCCGGAATAATTGTCCGAGGCCAGGTCATGTGGCAGATCGATCATAAAACCCGTATTGCGCCCAGCAGCCCCTTCGGCCACGCGGCCAGCCTCAAGCACGATGATCTTTGCGTCGCTTTGCAGCTGCCTCAAACGCTGTGCCGCTGACAGGCCTGCGAAACCGGCACCAACAATCACGACATCCGCCGTCAGATCACCATCCAGTTCTTGGGCTGGGGGTGGATCGCCTAATATGACGCTCCAGGCCGCAGGTCCGCGATGGACTGGCAGGGTTCGGGCGGCATAGCTGCTCAATCCACGGCCTCATCCGCATCGTCGGACAGGTCGACCCAGATGGTTTTTAGCTGGGTATACTGGTCATGCGCATGGATCGAGTTGTCGCGCCCACCAAAGCCAGACTGTTTATAACCGCCAAAGGGCGTGGTGATATCGCCCTCACCAAAACTGTTTACAGTCACCGTTCCCGCCCGGATCGTCCGCGCCCCGCGAATGGCGCGTTTCGCATTGGCTGTGAAGATCGACGCACACAAACCATACTCGGTATCGTTGGCGATCTTGATGGCCTCATCAAAGCTGGAAACCGTGATCACCGAAAGAATAGGACCAAAGATTTCGTCACGTGCTAGGATGGCGTCATTGCCAGGGAGTTCGACTACGGTGGCCTCGACAAAGCCATTGTCCGCTTTGCCTCCGATCACCACGTTTTCGGCCTGATCCAGATATCCGCAGATCTTATCGAAATGAGCTTCGCTGACCATTGCGCCCAATCGTGTTTCCGGGTTCAGAGGCTCGCCGACATTCCATTGCTTTACATGATGGGCGATGCGGTCGAGCAACTCGGCCTTTACGGCCTTGTGGACAATCAGGCGGGAGGTGGCCGAGCAGTTCTCACCCATGTTCCAGAACGCACCATTGACGATATGTGCCGCCACGCGGTCCAGATTTTCTGCATCTTCCATCACAATGGCCGGATTCTTGCCGCCCATTTCAAGCACCACCTCTTTGGCGTTGCTTTCCGCCGAATAGCTCAGAAACCGTTTGCCAGTCACGGTTGAACCGGTGAAGGACACCATATCGATATCCATGTGCCGTCCGATAGGTTCGCCCACCTCGGCACCTGCGCCGGGGACGATGTTCAGGACGCCGCGTGGCAGACCGGCCTCCATCGCCAGTTCGGCCAGCCGCAATGCCGTCAGTGAAGTTTCCTCGGCCGGTTTCACAACCACCGAGCAGCCCGCAGCCAGAGCGGGCCCGATTTTCCATGCCAGCATCAGCAATGGGAAATTCCAGGGCAGGACTAGCCCGACAACGCCAATCGGCTCGCGCACGACCAAAGCGATGTGGTCGTCACTGGCGGGCGAGACCTGATCATAGATCTTGTCGATCGCCTCAGCATGCCATTTCAGGCAATGAATGGTCTCGGGCAGGTCGACGGTCTCGCAGTCAAAGATGGTCTTGCCACTGTCGATACTTTCCATCACCGCCAGTTCACGTGCATTGCGTGTGATCAATTTGGTCAACCGGATCAGCACATTTTTGCGCTCGGATGGGTGCAGCCTCGACCAGCGGCCATCTTCGAACGCTTCGCGCGCCTTCTCGACGGCAAAATCCACGTCCGCTACACCACAGGCGGCAATGTTGGCCAATTTCTTGTTGGTCGCCGGGTTAACCGTTGTGAAGGACTGCCCGGAAATCGCCGGGCGATACGCGCCATCAATAAAGGCGCCGGTTGGCAAGGTCAGACCCGCGGCGATGGAGTCGTATTCGTCCTGCGTCAGCAATGTCATACCTTACCCCTCTGCCATGATGTCAGCGATTTTCTGTTTCAGCACGCGCGTCACTTGCTCTAGCGCGCGTTTGTCATCTTTGTTCAAAGATTTCAGCGGCGGTCGAACGGTGCCCGCGTCAATCCCATTCATTGTGACACCATGCTTGATGGTCTGGATGAATTTTCCACCCTGTTCCAATACCCGCATCAAGGGCATCAGCGCCGACATGATCCGGCGGCCCTTGGCATAATCGCCCTCGATTACACAGGCCTGGTATAGCGCCACATGCTCGGCAGGCAGAAAGTTCGAGCCGCCACAGACCCAGAACGGCGCGCCCCAGGCAAAGAACTCCAGCGCCTGATCGTCCATACCGCATCCCAGTTGGATATGCGGATAGTCCCGCGCCAGAAGATGAACCCGGTTGATATCGCCCGAACTTTCCTTGATGCCGCAGAAATTCCTGCTGCGTCCGACGCGGTCCAGGAATTCCTCGCCCATCATCGTGCCTGTGCGGTGAGGATAATTGTACAGCATTACCGGCAGGTCGGCGGCCTTGTCGATGGCCAGCGCATTCAGCGCATTTTCGCGGTCGGTGGGCACCGAATAGGGCGGGCTGGCCAACAGGATCGCATCCGCCCCGATTTCCTTTGCACCCGACGCCAGCGCAACCGAGTCCGACGTCAACATCGCGCCCGTGCCAACAACCAGAGGCAAACGGCCTTTCAGACGCACATGGGTGAACCGCGCCAATTCCAGCCGTTCCTCCACGGTCTGCGCATAATTCTCACCAGTCGACCCGCCCGAGATCAGACCATGCACGCCATTCTTGATCAGAAGCTCGATCACCTGCGCCAGCGCGTCCCAGTTCACGCTGTCATCGGCCTGATAGGGCGTGACCACCGGGGTATAGACCCCCTCAAATCGGAAAATTGGATTCATTCCGTCCTCATGCAGGTTTCGAAAGCGGTGGGAGGCCCATTGGGACATCCAGCGCATCGGGCATCACGAACAGTTCGATCTGATCGCGTGACAGGTTCCAGTGATCTTCGGCCAGCTGCGCAGCAGCCGTTTCATCGCGTGCCTCTATGGCGTCGATGATGGCGTCGTGTTGCTGGCTTGCCTCGGACAGGTTTTCGACCATCCTGCCCGACTGTGGCCGGTAGAAGGTCATGCCGATACGGGCATGGTCAATCAGCAAACGGTTGAAAGAGGGCAATAGATAGACATTGCCCGACATTTCGCCGGTCACTTCGTGAAAGCGGTTATTGGCCAGGGCGCGCTCTTCGGCTGCCCCATCCCGCAGCGCGGCCTTGAATGCCTGCTGTGCGGTTTTCAGGGCTTCAATCTGCACAGGCTTTGCATTCGCCGCTGCCAGTCGCAGGATTGCACCATAGATCATCGGCGCGGCCAGAAAGAAATCGCGCAAGGTGGTATACGACATTTCGGACACGCGCGCGCTGCGGTTTGTTCGCAGGTCCAGATACCCTTCTCCGGCGAGTTGTCGGAACACTTCGCGTAAAGGCGTTCTCGACAGGCCAAACGCATCGGACAGATGCACCTCGTCCAGATCGGTGCCAGGTTGCAGGCGCAAAGTCAGGATCGAGACCTTCAAGTGCTCGGCCAGCTGCGTTTTGCGGGTTTTTGCGACGTCCTTCATCCGGATCCTCCAGCCCAGCCAGCAAGAATCGATTGGGTTCGATTGCCTCCTTTTTGTATCCGAATAAAATACATATTGTATACATGGAAATTTCGTGCAGCATAATCCAACGACAAAGACTCAGCCAATCCGGCCGAACAAAGTGGAAAACCCTATGCCTCAGATGCGGCACATCACCATTGTTCTGATCGAGGAGTTCTCGCATCTCGCCTTTTCCTGTGCCGTCGAACCACTGCGGATCGCCAATCTGGTCAGTGAGAAAACGCTATATGATTGGACGCTGATATCGGAGGACGCAGAGCGTGCAGTATGTTCCAATAAGGTGGTGACACTTGTGCATGGCGGGTTGGGCGATATTCCAAAGACTGATCAGCTGTTTGTCTTGTCGGGCATCCACATGCGCAACCATGTCTCACGCGACCTTCTGGCGACGTTGCGACGCGAACGTGCGCGGGGCACGCCGATCGGGGCATTGTGTTCTGGTGCTTGGCTTCTAGCAGAGGCCGGATTTCTGGATGGCTCTCAGGCTGCGATCCACTGGGAATATCACGATGCGTTTATGGAAGCGTTCCCAGAGGTGAACCTTGTGCGCAGTGTCTTCGTGGCAGACGCGAAACACATCACGGCATCGGGTGGGACGGCAACTGCCGATCTTATGCTGCATCTGATCGGACGCGACCACGGCGAGGAGCTGGCGATCGCGGTTGCAGACCAGATGGTGTATAATGCTGCCCGCAACGCAACGGCCAAACAAAGGGTATCATTGCAATCGCGCAACGGGATGCGTAACGCACATCTGGCTCGGGCTATCCATACCATGCGCGAATGCCTTGAAGCACCGGTTTCTCCGTCAAAGATCGCGGATGATCTTGGCATATCCACGCGCCAGTTAGAGCGGTTATTTGGTAAGTATCTCAACACTTCGCCCAAAAAATACTTTATGGAATTGCGCCTGGAACGCGCGCAAAAGCTTTTGCTTCAGACCGAAGCATCCGTCACCGAGGTCGCCTTGGCTTGTGGCTTTGAAAATCCCGGTCATTTCTCGCGGGTTTATCGATCCAGTTTTGGTGTCACACCGCATTCGCAAAAAAGCAAAATCGACTGACGGAAGGCGGCGGGGGGAGCTGCTCTGCCCTAGGGCGAGCCCGGCCCGGCAGGCGCTCACCCCCTAGTCCCGCTTGTACCCCCTCGTTAAATTCAAACTCGTAAACTGATCAGCAGGATTGACTGTTTGTATTTGGTAAAAAGGGCACAAATTCTGCAAGATCGTGTCAGATGTAAGGGAGTTTAGGGCGACATAAAGGCCCAGATTTCAGCAAAAAATGCGGCCCAAATCCCACACAATTAATAACTCAATTAGCCAAGTTTGTCCTTGAGTTTGCGTTACATATGAAAAATGACTTTTAAGTTTAGCCAAAATACCGGGTATACTTACAAACTATGGCAGAGATTCACATCGGGATGCATTTTCGAACCCCCATGTTCCCTTCAGCAACCAAAGCCGGAGGCCATGCATGAATTTCGAAACTTACCAGCCGGTCGTGACACCAGTCCCGCCAGTCATACCCGTAGACGTGCGCGAGGTTCAGATTATTCAGGCCTCTCAGGCGGCCAGTGCAGCATTTGAAAAGTTATCCGCCACGGCATTATTTGAGGTGGATACAGTCACTGATACTCAGAAGCGCATACTTGCGATCTTTCGCTGGTATTTTCTAGCGGCCTTTTGCACGCGCATGTTGTCTGGGGCAACGCATCGGCTGGATCATTTGACGATGCAAGTAGGCATGGATGTATACAGTGCGGTTGGTATGATTTTGTCCCGCGATGAGATCGAGTATTCGAGAAACCTGGTTGAAAAATTGCCGGATTCTGCGGCTGATGCACGGATGAAGGCGATCGGCGCGCGGGGGCACAAGGCAGGTTGGATCGCGGCCAATCAATATAAACAGGGAAGAGGCATGCCCTCAGAGATCAAAGTCGCTCTGTCAGGTGCTTTGGCGGCTGTGGATCGTTTGAATTGAACAGCGGTCCCAATTTGACATGAATTTACAAGTGTCGGTGAATTTGCCTCGCAGCAGGCAGGCGCGCGCCTTTCGTTGAAGCTCAGGTCGAAGGGGGGAAATGCTGCCCATTCACAGTAGGGGATTGAAAACCGTACCAAATCGCTACATTCACCCCTGATAGATCCAACAGGTTAATGCTACATGCCCCTTTCAAGAAGATTGCTAGCCTATGGCTCGGTTCCCGTGGTTGCGATTGTATGCTTTGCCGTTTGGTATACCAGTATCAGTTCCAAACCAGGTCCTGAGTTTGTCCGGCTGGATGGTGGAGAATTCCTGATGGGTTCGCAAAACTTTCAAGCGGAAGAGACTCCGGTCCATCCAGTGAATGTTGGGCCCTTTGACATTACGCGGACAGAAATTACCAACGACCAATTTGCGAAATTTGTCGAAGAAACCGGGTATCAGACAACGGCAGAGCGTGGCTTGTCGGCGGAGGATTTCCCGGGTCTGCCTTCAGATTTGCTTGAGCCTGGGTCGATGGTCTTCGCCCAGCCTAAGGAAGCGGTGTCGCTGAATAATCCCAACGCATGGTGGCGCTATGTCAAAGGTGCAAGCTGGCAACACCCGGCAGGACCGGGCAGTTCGATTGCGGAACTGGGCGACCATCCGGTGGTGCATGTGTCACCCGAGGATGCCGCAGAATTTGCAGAGTGGATCGGAGGTCGTCTGCCGACCGAGGCCGAATGGGAATTTGCAGCTCGCGGCGGGATCGAAGGCGCCGACTACACCTGGGGTGACAGCTATGATCCCAGCAATGGGTGGAAGGCAAACACCTGGCAAGGACAGTTCCCAAGCGAAAACCTGGCTGACGATGGCCATGTCGGAACCGCACCCGTAGCTTCATATGTGGCCAATGGCTACGGCCTGTATGACATGGCGGGCAATGTCTGGGAGCACGTGGCCGACTGGTGGGTGCCGGGGCACATTCCTGGCGACCAAATTGATCCTACCGGCCCGGAAAAGGCTTTTGCCGCCCAGTTCGGTAGCGCATCGATGGGTGCAATGCGGTTGGTCAAAGGGGGCTCATGGCTTTGCGCGCCGAATTTCTGTCTGCGTTACCGACCTGCAGCGCGGCAGCCGGTTGAGATGTCGTTGGGCAGCAATCATGTCGGATTTCGCGTTGTCCGCGATGTAGACTAACCGCCGGGTATTCCGGTCATGCGGCGGGCTTATTCCGCCCCGTACCGGTGGCACAATCGATTCCAGAACATATCAAGCGCGGCAAATTTGACGCCCTTGCGACGGGCAGCGCATATGTTCCAGGTCAGAGGTTGCGTGGTTCGTATCTCTTTCAACATCCCCAATTTCAGGTGCTGATCAAAATCTTCCTTCATTCCTCCGGCAATCAGGTCTGCTCTGCAGGCCATATCGGTCACTAAAGAGAAATCGTCACTTTCGACCTGGGGCAATCGGTCAACAATATGCCAGGCTTTCTCGTCATTCCCCAAAGTGGCGGCAATGGCAGAGCGCCAGTGGCGATGCATATGCGCGGTTATAAACGGATGCCGAAACACCTCCGCGATTGAGACCGGAGTTGCCTGATGGATGGGATGGTCGGGGCGAGCGCAGAAGAAAACGGGTTCCTTTCGAACGACCTGAATGTCCAGATCGCTTAGGTTGGGCGTGTGCGTAAGATCGCAAACCGCCACGTCCAGACGCCCTATCCGCAATGCTTCGAGGGGTTCCATGGTGGCCCGCACATCAACGCGGACGCGAAGATCTGGCCAGTTATCAAGCAGCTCTGCCAGAAGCGGCGTGATGATCGTCCGGGTCGTCAGGGGGCCGCAGCCGATATTCAGCACTTCCGGGCCGACCGAACGCAGCCGTTTGACTCCTGCTTCAAACTGGCTGGTCGCATTGTGCAACGCGTCCAGAAGTTGCAGAAAGCGTTTTCCCGCCGGTCTGATGGTTGCGCCGCGGCCTGTCCGTTCGAATAGCGCCTGACCGGCATAAGTTTCTGCCTGGCCGATATAGCGTGAGAAACTTGCCGGAGAGGTTCCGATTGCATCCGCTGCCACGCGAAAGTTGCCGTGTCTGGCCAATGAGCGCACCGCATCTATGGCTTTGGAATCAATCATTTGCACCCTCGTTCCAATATTCAGAACGCTCATACCAATTGATGGTATGACCGTCTCTTTCTGTAGTCGGAATTGTCGTTTCCTGCGACATTATTGTCGACCGTGGCACGACGCCCCGGACTTCCCACATAACGGAGGATTCAATGGTTCCTTTAAGGAATATATTAGCTGTGCTTGGCGCTTTGGCGTTATCAACGACTGCAGCACTTGCCGATTCTGAGGATACACGCCCAAACGTTCTTATTCTAATCGCAGATGACATGGGGTTTTCCGATGTTGGCGCATTTGGCAGTGAAATCGAAACGTCCTCGATCGACCAACTGGCAGATGACGGTATGCTGTTCACCAATTTCCACGTCGGAGCGTCTTGCTCGCCCACTCGGACTATGCTGATCAGCGGTGTCGACAACCATCTCGCAGGCCTCGGCAATATGTTAGAGATTCAGGCCGATAACCAATTCGGCAAGCCTGGCTATGAAGGTCATTTGAACGACAAAGTTGTTGCGTTGCCGCGTCTGTTGCGCGACGCAGGATACCACACCTATATGACCGGCAAATGGCACCTAGGTCATGAGCCTGGCACGATCGCTTATGACCGCGGATTTGAGAAATCCTTTATGCTGGGCGAAAGCGGTGCGGATAACTGGGTCGAGCAGCCCTATGCCCCGTTCTATACGCGGGTGCACTATTACGAGGACGACAAGCTTGTCAGCCTGCCAACGGACGACTACTTCTCATCCGATTTTTATACCCAAACGATGATCGATTACATCGACAGCAACCTGGATGACGGTAAACCATTTTTGGCCTGGGTCGGGTATCAGGCCGTCCATTACCCTCATCAGGCGCCAAAAGAATTCATCGACAAATATGACGGCGTTTATGACGAAGGGTTCGAGGCCCTGCGGGTTTCGCGTCTGGAAAAGCAGAAGGAACTTGGGCTGATCTCTCCGGATGTGGAATTGGACCCGGAGTTTGCGAAAACCTCTTATGAACCGTGGCAGATGCCGGATTGGGAAAAGCTTAACGACGAAGAAAAAGCATTCAACGCGCGACGGATGCAGACCTATGCCGGAATGCTGGACAATATGGATGTCAATATCGGCAGGATCCTGAGCTATCTGGATGAAAAAGGTATTGCGGACAACACCATCGTCATTTTCCTTGCGGATAACGGCCCGGATCCGAACCAGTTGCCGCTGTCTGAAGCCTATCGTGATTGGTACAAAGCCCATTACGACAAGGTCTATATCGAGGATTTTGACGGCGATTATTCGGATATGGGGCAGCAGGGTGTCTATGCTGATTACGGCCCTGGCTGGGCGGCAGCCGCAGCGGTTCCGGGCAGCTACTTTAAGACATTCTCGACCGAGGGTGGTTTGCGTGTCCCTTTGATCGTGAAATTCCCGGGTGTTGTCGAGCCTGGATCGCAAGTCGATAAATTTGCCTTTGTTCGCGATATCGTTCCGACACTTCTTGAAGTTGCCGGCGTAGACGTTCCCGGACCGGTCTATGACGGTCGCGAAATTTATACGCCAGACGGTATCAGTATGATGCCGGTCCTGAAGGGTGAGACGGAAACCGTGCGCGACGATAACAACCCGGTCGGATATGAGCTTGCAGGGTCCTCGGCAGTATTCCAGGGCAAATATAAACTGATGCAGAATCTGGCCCCTAAAGGCACAGGCGAATGGGAGCTGTTTGATATCGAAGCTGATCCGTCGGAATTACACAATCTGGCGGACCAGATGCCCGAGCGTGTCGCAGCGATGCAGGCCTATTTTGAGGACTATGCAAAAAGGGTAAATCTTGTGCCTGTTCCCGAAGGCTATAACCCTCTGGAGCAGACAGTCGTCAACGCCAAGCGCAGTGGCGCGCATTAACTGAAATGTCATCGCGCCGTTTCGGGACGGAAGCGGCGCGATGCGTATATTTGAAAAAGGCACAGTGCTGGTTGGCCCGCCGATAGATATGTGGCGCTACTGCGGGTGTAGCCACTGTTTGCCGCAAGCACACGCCCATGGATCAGGCCGGTGCATTGTTGGGAGGAGATGCGGGTTATTGCCCTGTGATTTCCGTGCAAGTTCCTTTGCCCCAACCGGTTCTACTACCAGAGGCAGAGAAATCGAACGTGCCTTTCTGGGGGTGGACGTTATAACTCAGCGTGTGATCCTCGCCGATATACAGGTAGGTCAAGGTATCGAGCCCCGGGAAAACATCGACCTCTTTGTCGATGTCACCGATCTTGATACGACCTTTGTTTTGATCTTCATATTTGATCAGTTTCGCAGCCATTTCGGGATGCTGTTCGTCTGGTGACTGACATTCAAACACCCGCTCTTCTGCAAGCGCCGTGAAGGGCATAAATATAAGAAGAATCGCCAACTTTTTCATTTGATCTCACCTAGAGCAGATTCGTTTCGAACGCCGCAGCTAGGTGTGATTTCTGTCATAAATTTGCTGAAATTCTGGCCAGACTGTGCCTTGGGCACAACCAAAGAAAATATAGGTGTTGGACCGTCTGCAAAATCAAGATTCTAGCGTCTCGGCAAGAAGTCTGTGGCAAAGATCGCATCCCAGAACAGAATGCAGGTCGGCTCCGCTTGGCATTGCATTCACTACCAATCAAATCTCTCATAAGTATCTATTTCAATACAAGTAATATTTGCATCTCCGAGGGTTGAGATCGGCTCGTCCAGAACATCCACCTCTGGGGCATTGTCGGTCGAATGGATAGCATCCCAAGGCAGGGTTCCAGGAGTACTCGAGTACAGCGCTTCGTAAGCCAGTCCTTCGTCCAAAGAATTCCCTGCGCTGACAGGGTCGTCACCGACGGTCAGGGCAAATGGGTTTTCCGAAGTGATGAGAGTGCCGGCGCTGTCTATGTCTGACACAACGATCTGACCATGAATTACGCCCTCGAAACCTACTGGCGGGGAAAGCTCCAGGTGGTTCAGATTACAACCCGACAAATCCACCGGATCACCTTTGGTGATCACTGAATGCTCACCACTGATTATCAGGGTATTTGCCGGCAACCCCTCCAGTGTAACATTCGCCTGATCAGACGCATGCGACACTTGGATGCCAACTTGGATCGCGTCGTCCTTGGGAACCGACAAACCGGGATCGGCCTGCATCACCTCACGGCCATCGGTATCCGGACCGTCCCATTCCAGCTTCAGCCCCGCATGGCCGTGGTTCTCGACATATCGGACTTCGATGCCATAAGTCCCAGGCTCAAGGTTGACCTCTTCTGAATACGTGCGAAACCCATGTGGCTTATCTCCTGTGTTGGAGACATCATCTCCGTTTATGTGCAGCGGAGGCGCAGCGGACACAGTTTCATGCGCAGCACAGCAAAAGGTGCTAGCCGCGTAAGACCTTGATACATTGTAGGGAAAGAATGGTGGGTGATGAGAGACTCGAACTCCCGACATCTTCGGTGTAAACGAAGCGCTCTACCAACTGAGCTAATCACCCGTGAGGCTGCATTTAGCCAAGCCGGCGCGCGGGCGCAAGAGGGTCTGGCACAATTTCTTTCACTGAATTTAGACAAGGCGGGCATCTGGGGTGATATCTCCGCCAACCGGGCTCTGATTTATCAGACTTTTTGAGGGATCACGAAATCTGAACCGGTCGTTTCGGACCAGGCACCTCCAAAATATCTTGGGTGTTGTAGCGGCTATGAATTGCCCGTTTCAAAGGTTCTTATTCACGATGCGTCCTATCGATGCTTGCGCGCCCCCCGCCGCCTCAGATATCCCCTGATGGAACCTTAACCTACGAGACGGGAACAATATGACCCTGTCATCCGCAAGCCGTTTTCTGGCTGCTGCTATTGTTTTGGGTAGTTTGATATCGACTCCGCAGCGTGCAGAGGCCGACGATGTTTTGGTTTTTGCTGCTGCCAGTCTGAAAAATGCTCTGGATTCACTTGTACCGGGTTTTGAACGGCAAAGCGGTCAGGAGGTTGTCATATCGTATGCGGCGTCTTCTATACTGGCACGTCAAATTCAACAGGGCGCCCCGGCGGATGTGTATATTTCAGCCAACAGTGACTGGATGGATGTCCTTCAGGAGAATGGGCTGATTGATGCTGGATCGCGGGTTAACCTTTTGGGAAATGGGCTTGTCCTGATCGGTGGGCCGACGGCCGTTGAAATTGAGGGGCTTTCCCCGCAGACGGACATCTCAGCCGCTTTGTCAGGTGGGCATCTTGCGATGGCCCTGGTCGATGCCGTGCCTGCGGGAATTTACGGCAAAGCGGCGCTGCAAAACCTAGGTCTTTGGGATAGTGTTCAGCAGCAGGTGGCACAGACCGACAATGTACGCGCGGCTCTGGCTTTGGTTGCCGCGGGGGCTGCCCCCTTGGGTGTTGTCTACCGATCGGATGCCCAGGCCGAGGATCGGGTGCGGGTGGTGGCCTCTTTCCCTGCAAATCTTCACCCGGAAATTGTCTACCCGGCCGCTGTAACAACGCAAGCCTCAGCCGAGGCAAATGCTTTCCTAAGCTACCTACAGACCGACGCAGCGATGGCAGTCTTTGCAGAGCAGGGATTTGCCCTGCCGGGCGACTAGCCGATGGGTTGGCTGGGACCGGAAGAACTTGAGGCGCTGAAATTGTCGCTGCGTGTCTCTTTCTGGGCAACGCTGGTTACTTTGCCCTTTGGTGTATTCGTTGCCTATGCACTGGCACGCTGGCGCTTTCCCGGGCGACAAGTGCTGAATGGGTTGGTGCATTTGCCATTGATCCTGCCGCCGGTTGTTACGGGATATCTGCTGCTATTGACCTTTGGTATTCAGGGCCCGATTGGTGGACCTCTGGCGGGGCTTGGAATTGTCTTTGCGTTTCGCTGGACCGGCGCGGCGCTGGCCGCTGGGATCATGGCGTTTCCGCTGATGGTCCGTGCTATTCGCCTTTCGATCGAAGCCGTCGACCCTAAGCTGGAACAGGCTGGAGCCACGCTGGGTGCCTCGCGTCTGTGGGTTTTTGTCACCGTGACCTTGCCGATGATTCTGCCGGGGGTGATCGCCGGGACCATCCTTGCCTTTGCAAAAGCCATGGGTGAGTTCGGCGCGACGATCACCTTTGTTTCGAACATACCTGGACAGACACAGACGTTGCCATCGGCCGTTTATGCGTTTCTGCAGGTTCCGGGTGGAGAGGCGGCGGCGATGCGGCTAGTGGTGATATCGGTCATCATCGCGATGGGGGCGCTGCTGTTGTCAGAGTTTGTCGGTCGTCGCGCCGCGGCAAGGGTGTCGGGGACATGAGCCTTTCGGTCAATCTGCAACATGATCTGCCAGGTATTCAGTTGGATGCCAAATTTGATGCGCCTGCCGGGGTGACAGTTCTGTATGGAAGGTCCGGCGCCGGTAAGACGACAATCGTTAACGCTGTTGCGGGATTGCTGGAGCCCAAAGCTGGTCGCGTATCCGTGGACGGGTGGACGTTGTTCGATACGGAAAAGCGCCTTTGGCTGCCTCCACATAAACGCCGCTTGGGGTATATTTTTCAGGAAGGACGGCTGTTCCCGCATCTGACAGTGCGCCAGAACCTGTCCTATGGGCGCTGGTTTGCGCCCAAAAGCGTGCCGCGCGAAGACCCCGATAAGGTAATTGAGATGTTGGGGATCGGGCATCTTCTGGACCGTCGTCCACTGAGCTTGTCAGGTGGCGAGAAGCAGCGTGTTGCCATAGGCCGCGCCTTATTGGCCAGCCCGCGTCTGATCCTCGCGGATGAGCCTCTGGCCGCATTGGATGATGCACGGAAGGCCGAGATACTGCCCTATTTCGAGCGGCTTCGGGATGAGATTTCGGTGCCGATCCTTTATGTGACCCACTCGGCAGCCGAAGTTGCGCGGCTGGCAACTTCTGTCGTTGCCCTGCAGGACGGCAAGGTGGTTCGGCAAGGCCCGGCTTCCGAAGTGATGGCTGATCCTTCTGTGGCCCCGCTCGGTGTCAGAGCCGTTGGTGCGGTGCTTCAGGTACAGGTATCAGCTCACCATGCAGACGGGTTGACCGAGTTGGCAGTCGAAGAGGCGCGCCTATTTCTGCCGCGTATTCCCCATAAGGTCGGTGAAAGCCTGCGTATTCGCATCCCCGCACAAGAGGTGATCCTTGCCAGTAAGCGGCCCGAGGGCCTGTCAGCGCTGAATGTACTGGAGGGCAGGGTTGATACGATCCGAGCCGGGGAAGGCCCCGGTGCGATCGTCTCTGTCATTACACCTGCAGGGACTATTCTGGCTCGGATCACGCGACGTTCGGTTGACACCCTTGGGCTTGTGGCGGGCAAACCTTGCTTTGCGGTGATCAAAACCGTGGCGCTGGCACCGCAGGATGTTGGTGGGCGGCTGCACTTTGCGGATTGAAACTGCGCTTTACGGAAAGCGCATCTGTTCTATGATTTCCCAAGGAAACCATTTTGTCCGGGGTCGAGCACCATGAAATACTTTGTATCAACATGTATTCTAACGCTGATGATGGTGCCTGCCATGGCCCAGGCTGTTGGGTTCGGGGTCGGTATAAACCCCGCATTCCGAACGACAGTGACACCACGTGACAATGGCGTTTACGAGGTCTCAACCAGCGGCAGTTCTGCGCCAGTGGCCTATTGGTGCGGGATCGGGGATTTTGCGATACGCACGCTTAGAACCAAATCGAACCAGCGTATTTACATAACCCGGGCCTATGACAAACAGACACGGACGGTGCAATTCTCGCTGACTGCGCCCGAAGGGGCTGATACGACGCCGGGCTATTCGGTTACTGTCAAACGCGTTGGCGAGAACATGTCAGCGGCATCGGCGCAGCGCTATTGCTCTGACAATTTCATGGATTTCGGGTTCTGAAACCCCGGAAGTAGAAAGCACCGCAGAAGCAGGTCAGGCGTTAGACCCATTTGGCCAAGGGCGGCAGGCTCATAAGCACTGCGTCCGGGTCGTGCCCGGTCTCTAGCCCGAATTTGGTTCCGCGGTCATAGACAAGGTTGTATTCGGCATAGAGCCCGCGATGAATCAGTTGGGTATCCTTATCGACGGCGTCAAAGCTCTGTTGCCTGCGCTTTTCAACCAAAGGCAGAAAGGCTGGCAAGAAGGCCCGCCCGATATCCTGTGTCAGGGCAAAGTCCGATGACCAGTCTCCGGTGCAATAGTCATCCAGAAAGATACCGCCGACACCGCGGGCGCGCTTGCGGTGCGGGATAAAGAAATACTCGTCGGCCCACTCTTTCAAACGCGGATAGTGGCCCGGTCCGTGGGGATCCAGATGGGCCTTCTGGGTTGCGTGGAAATGGGCAGTGTCTTCGTCATATTCGATACAGGGGTTCAGGTCTGATCCGCCGCCGAACCACCAGGCGTGAGGTGTCCAGAACATGCGCGTATTCATGTGAACAGCGGGAGCGTGCGGGTTCTGCATATGGGCAACCAGGCTGATACCCGAGGCCCAGAACCGCGGGTCCTCGGTCATTCCGGGAATGCCTTTTCGGGCAGCCATTGCCTGTTGCGCCCGTTCCCCGAGCTGGCCGAATACTGTCGAGACATTGACGCCGACTTTCTCGAACACGCGGCCGCCGCGCATCACGGACATCAAACCGCCACCGGCGTCCGCCCCGTCATCCGAATGCCGTTTGGTCTCATTGACTTCGAAACGACCGGGTTGAGCATCGGAAAAAGGTCCGGTGTCGTGGGAATCCTCAAGCTGCTCAAAAACGTTTACGATTTCATTGCGCAAGTCACGAAACCAGGCTGCGGCGGTGGCTTTTTCAGTATCGAACATCTGTTTAATGGGCCGGGGCTGCGACGGGGTCCAGCAAAGTGCGTCCACCGTCAATGGTTAGGATTTGTCCAGTGATGAAACCTGCGGCGTCCGAGGCAAGGTACTGTGCGGTTTCGGCCAGTTCGTTTGGCGCGGCAATCCGGGAAAGGGGTGTGTGCTTTTCGATATCATCCCGAAATGTGCGATTTTCCTTGAGCGTGGATTGCAGCGAAGCGCTCATCACCGATCCCAGCGCGATCGAGTTCACGCGGATGCGGTTTGGGGCAAGGGCAACGGCCAGGGATCGGGTCAACTGATCAAGCGCTGCTGTAGACACCGAATAGGCCATCAGATCGGGATGGGTGCGACGGGCAGCAATCGAAGATAAGTTGATGATGGATCCCGCAGGGTTTTCGTTTTCATCATCACCGGATTGCTTGATCATCCGTTTGGCAACTAGTTGGCTCAGTCGCAAGGCCGGCATCAGGTTCTGGTTCAACAAGGTGCGGACCGAGTCGTCTTCCATGTCCAATGGATCAGACGGAATAACCTGGCGCGAGCCATTTATCAGGATGTCGACCTGTTCGAAAGCGTCAATCGTGGCCGAAAGCAGGTTCGCAATCGTCAGCTTTTCACGCAGATCCCCGGCGAAGAAACGGATGTTGCTGTCATCTGCCTGCTCGCCCAGTTCATTGGCCAGTCGTTTTTCATCCATGTCGGCGAACATGACATTGGCCCCGGCATCCGCGAAGTGACGTCCGATGGCCAATCCGACACCATTTGCACCACCTGTGACGATCGCGGTCTTGCCGGCTATGGAAAAGGACATGCGTGTTCTCCTGATGTGCGGTGCAGGTTAGCGGGTATCACCGCCGAGGGCGAGAGGCGTGGAAGACCTTGAAACGATTGTCCCCGGTCACTTCCTTCACCTGCGCGAAGGCCTTGTTCAGCGTAATTTCATAGGGTAGGTGTCGATTGGCGACCATCCAAAGGGAACCGCCCCGTGTCAGACTGCGCGCAGCAGATTTGATGAATCCCTGACCCAACGTGGGATCAGCACAGCGCGATGTGTGAAACGGCGGGTTCATAATGACCGTATCCAGCGGCTCAGGCGCGCGCCAGGTGACCGCGTCGGCCCAGTGGAACTGTGCACGGTCGTCTTTTACATTTGCACGAGCACATTGCAGGGCGATGTGATCGGCCTCGACCAGATGCAATTCCTGCAGCCCCTTTGCACCCATTAGCCCTGTGGATAGGTATCCCCAGCCAGCCCCCAGATCGGCGACCCGACCGCCCAGTTTTTCAGGCAGGGCGGCAAGCAGCATTACTGAGGCCGGGTCGACCCCGTCTGCAGAAAATACTCCGGGCGCTGTCTGAAATCCGTCGGCGGATTGGGAGGCGGGTGCGGCCCAGTCCTCGAACGCGTTTACGTCGGACTGGAACCAAAAGATCTTGCCATGTGCTTTTGCGATGGGCCCCTGCACGGTTACGCGTTTGCGAATATCCTTCAACAGGCTGTCGACGCCATTTGTCTTGGCGCCGTCGACCACAACCAATCCGGCCGCGCGCAGGCAGGCCTGATGCACAAGGCTGCGGGCCAAGGCCTTGGCGCGGGGCAGGAACACGATTGCATCCTGGCACGGGTCATCAGCCTCGGGCGTGGCCCTGAATCCGTGATCCGCAAAATGGTCGTGAAACGGCTTGAATGGCTGGACTACCTGCGTATCTGAAGCCAGCCCAGCGAGGTCTTCCTCGGGCGTTGGCCCAATCACGGACAGGGGTTGCGCGATTTCAAGGCCGCTTTGCAAGGCAAGGTCTAGGCGAAGGGACATTGGCAATTCCGAAAAGAGGTCAGGCGTCGCCTTACTCTTCGCGTTCCATAGTGCACTGCAGGGGGTGTTGATGGCGGCGAGCAAAATCCATGACTTGCCCGACCTTGGTTTCGGCAATCTCATGACTGAAGACACCAACAACGGCGACGCCCTTCTTGTGGACGGTTAGCATGATCTCGAACGCCTCTGCGTGGGTCATGCCGAAAAAACGTTCCAATACGTGAACGACAAACTCCATCGGGGTGTAGTCGTCATTCAAAAGCAGCACTTTGTACAGCGGCGGGCGTTTGGTCTTGGGGCGCGTCTGTACCAGGATCGACGAAT
This sequence comes from Ruegeria sp. YTSA226, assembly GCF_059609905.1. Taxonomy (NCBI): domain Bacteria; kingdom Pseudomonadati; phylum Pseudomonadota; class Alphaproteobacteria; order Rhodobacterales; family Roseobacteraceae; genus Ruegeria; species Ruegeria sp. YTSA226. Next base: position 7,056 of record NZ_JBXWMQ010000003.1, on the reverse strand, counting down.
CTGCATCGTCGTCCGGTTTGTCAGACATCATCCATTGGTTCTCAAACATTAGGCGCAAACGTCCGATTCAGGCTTCGGTTTATCTGTGCGCTTATATAACGTCCAATGCGTCAGATAAAAGAGCCAGCAGGACGTTATCCAAATGGGCGAAAAACTAACCACAATCGGGTTCGATGCCGATGACACGCTGTGGCACAACGAACGGTTCTTTCAGCTGACGCAGGCACATTTTGTCGACCTGTTATCAGATCATGCCGAATCGGATCACCTGATGGACCGATTGCTGGCTGCCGAAAAACGCAATATCCGGCATTATGGGTATGGAATCAAAGGCTTCACCCTCTCCATGATCGAAACGGCGATCGAAGTGACCGAAGACCGTGTTCCTGCAGCGGTCATTCGCCAACTGATCGAAGCGGGGCAAGAGATGTTGGCCCATCCGATCGAGCTGTTGCCCTATGCTCGGCAGGCCATCGAAGGCGCTGCCGACACCCACCGCGTAATCCTTATCACCAAGGGCGATCTGATAGACCAGGAACGCAAACTTGCGCAGTCCGGTTTGGGCGATCTGTTCGACGGGGTAGAGATCGTGTCTGAAAAGACCCCGGAAATCTATCGCCAGATCTTCGCGCAGCATGGCGAGGGGCCCGCTGCGGCTATGATGGTCGGAAATTCGATGCGGTCCGATGTGGTTGCTCCGATTCAAGCCGGATGCTGGGGCGTATACGTGGCGCATGGGCTGGTCTGGGAGATCGAGCAGGCCGACGTGCCGGCCGACAGTTCCAGATACCACGAATTGCCCGATCTTGGTGGATTGACGGCGCTGGTTCGCTCTTTGAGTTGATGTTGCCATTTGGTCGCAGTTTCCAAAAATAGGGGCCGGTCGACGACACAGTCTTGACGATATGGCAGGTTTAGCGGTGCGCCGCCGTTTGCACCGCCACATCTAGTGGGTCTTTGACATACGCTGAAAGCGTTAAAGTTATGAGCTTTCGGTTTCTTTCGCGGGGGTGCTGTGCTACGCTGATGGGCAATAAAATAGATAGTAGCTGACCGGGAAAACCCGGCGGCCTGAGGTAGACAGAGGCAAAAATCGTGCAGGTACGGCGGACAGTTCCGGCCCCTATGGGCGTATTCCTTGCAGCATTCCTGTTGTTGTTTTCCTTCGCTCCGGCGCAGGGCATTGCTGCCCCATATGCGGCGATGGTGATCGACGCGCGAACGGGCGAAGTGCTGCATTCCCGAAACGCCGATACACGCCTCCATCCGGCCTCGTTAACCAAAATGATGACACTGTACATCGCATTTGAAGCGGTTCGGAACGGCGAAATCACTCTCGATACGCAGGTGACCATCACCAAAAAGGCTTCCTCTGAACCGCCTTCAAAGCTGGGTTTGCGTTCGGGGCAGAAGATTGCTTTCCGCTATTTGATCCGTGCGGCGGCGGTGAAGTCGGCCAATGACGCTGCCACTGCCATTGGTGTCGCCCTCAGCGGGTCCGAGGCTGCCTTTGCGCGCCGCATGACACGTACCGCCAAGGCGATGGGAATGAGCCGTACAACCTTTAAGAACGCACATGGTCTGACCGAGGCCGGACATCTGTCGACCGCACGGGACATGACCACGCTGGGACGGCATTTGCTGTATGATTACCCGCAATATTACAACCTGTTTTCGCGCCAATCCACGAATGCGGGGATCAAAACCGTTCCCAATACGAACCGTCGCCTGCTAGCGGCCTATCGCGGTGCGGATGGGATCAAGACGGGCTATACCCGTGCAGCTGGGTTCAATCTGGTTGCCTCGGCCAAGCGCAAGGACGAACGGATCATCGCGACTGTCTTTGGTGGCAAATCCGGCGCATCGCGCAATGCCAAAGTAGCCGAGCTGTTGGACATGGGTTTCCGCCGCGCCCCGTCGCGCGCGCCGATCCGCAAACCAGCCCGGCCGGCCTATGCCGGTAATGCAGGTTTGAATGCGAAAGTCGCCAGCGTAAGCGGCGCGCCCACCAGAAGCCTGCGACCTGTTCTTCGACCTCAGCGGGGGAGTACCGTTCTAGTGGCGAACAATGTCGCCGCAACCGCAGCCAAGAACGACGCGCGGATTCAGGACGGTATCGCCGCAGCCATCGCCTCGGCAGGTGTAGAGACGCCGACCGAAGGAACGACGCGCCCGACGGTACGCACGGATGATCTGGTGCTGGCCTCGGCAGAACAGCCCGAGCCAGAGCAGGAAATCGTCACACGCTTGTCGACCTCTGGCGGTCATTTGTGGGGCGTGAATGTGGGGCGCTATACGACCCGGTACGAGGCTGAAAAGGTTCTACTGAAAACGGCCCTGTCGGAAATGACCACATTGGAAGGCACGCTGCGCAAGGTCAATCAAAACTCACGCGGGTTCGATGCGACGTTCCAGGGCATGACCCGAGAGCAAGCCGATCTGGCCTGCCGCAGACTTCAGGCCCGCAATGTCACCTGTTTCATGATCGGGCCGTCATAAGACCCGACATATACTCTCGTGGATGGGTCTGGCCACGGAATTCCGTGGCCTTTTTTTGCTGAGCGAGCGTGCCGTAGTAGGCGGCAGGGATCAGGTCAGTCGAATACGTGGCCGTGCTGATATTGCTCATCCTGACCGGCGGCCGCAGTCAGGGCCGCGACGTTATCTTTGGTAAAGAACCCATCATACTTATGACAGCGCTCGATATACTCGGTGATCAGCAGAGTGTTCTTCGAGTGTTTTGAGAAGATCTGCTTGAGGTTCGGATCGTCTTTGCACTCTCCAACCACATGGGCCAGGAATGGCACCCCTTGGTCTTTCAGAGTGTTCACAACGAAATCCACATTCTTTTCGCCCGCACCGTGATCGCCGTCCAGAATCTCGATCGCCATGTGATGCAGCCGACGTCCGAAATTGCGGACGAAATCCTCGGTTGGCATGGGCCGTTTGGCAAAAGAGTTTACAAACGAAGGCGTATTATTGGCTGTAAATACCTTGGCCGGGGATTTCTTGTCATCATCCACACCGGCATTGCGGTTCACATTGGTCGACGAATTCATGTCGAAAATGTTGTACGCCCCCCAGAAATAGTAGGGCACCATCGTCAGAAATTCGAGGATCGCATCCTCTCGCTCACCAGCCAGAACGCGTGTCGCCAGATGGTCGATGCCCAACATCAGTGAAGAGATATTGCTATCGGCACCAAAGGCAGCAGCCTCATCCAGTCGCGCTTGTTCTGCGCTGCTGAGCAATACCCTGTCGCCCAGACCCAAACTGTCGGTATCGTTGAAATCCAGCGTTGAATAACCGACCCGGTTGCAGGTGAAATCAGAAGGGGTGGTGAACCGAAGGCCCTTTAGCGTGTAAAACGGGTTCTCGGTGTCGCCGGAATATTCGAACCGGATATTCTGATCCTCCAGCGTTTTGGTCAGCGTGTTCAGGTCAGTGGCGCCAAACACTTCGCCAACATAGCGCGTTTGCGGCGTGTTTCGTGCCAACGGGTACATGCGGTTGATGCGCGGGATGAAGTCTTCGAATGTCGGGCTAAGCGGAGCCATCACGATGAGCGCCGGGTAGTCCAGGTGTGAATGCAGGACCGAGTATTTATGCGTCCGTCCAAGATAGCTGGCCGTGTGACGGTATGGCGACATCACATATAGCTCGACCAGAGTGTCGAAAAGAACGTCAGTTTCGACCTGAAGCACGACAGCGCGCATGGGCCCAACCTGCTGGGCGACACCAGATCTGGCACGGCGTTCGTAAATTTTTGGCAAATACTCGTTGAAGAAGTCCGAATTCTTCTTGTCGCCGCGTGGTTCGTAAGACGCTAAATCAAAAGACATAAAGTTACTCCTTGCCCAGACTAGGCAACCCAGGTGCGGTTCGTTGCCGGGATTGTGGTATTCAGAACATATGCTTGCTGACATGCTAGGGAGGGAATTCAGCCTCGGCAACAGTCTGAGTACGGGCGGACGCATTGCACCCGCGGGATTACCGCAGGAACTTTGTCACTTCGACCCCGCCCGCGATCAGGTTTTCGCGGACCGAATGCGCAATCTGAACGGCGGTTGGTCCATCCCCGTGCAGGCAGATCGTGTCGATCGCGGTTTCAAGCCTTTTGCCGGTTTCGGTAATGATGGCCCCTTCGCGGACCATTTCCAGAATTCGAGGCCCTGCAATTTCGGGGTCGTGGATGACGGCTCCGGGCAAGCTTCGGTCGACCAGAGTGCCATCGTCGTTATAGGCGCGGTCGGCAAAGATTTCGCCGACCCACTTGCAGCCCAATTCCCGAACGGCTTCTTCCTGGTTGGTGACGGCCAGCACCATGATGATGATATCTGGGTTCACGTCCAGCGCGCCCTGATAACAGGCCCGCGCCATGTCGATATCGACCGAACACATGTTGGACAATGCACCGTGCAGCTTCAGATGCCGGACCTGCGTTCCAACGGCGTTTGCCATACCGATCGCCGATCCCAACTGATACCGAACAAGATTTCGCAGGCTATCATGGGGTATTTTCATATTGCGGCGGCCAAACCCCTGTAGGTCAGGAAAGCCGGGATGCGCGCCAATGCCGACACCGTTTTCCACAGCCAGGGTCATCGTTTGCGCCATGACGTCCGGATCGCCCGCGTGAACGCCACAGGCAATGTTGGCCGAAGTGATAATCCGCAACAGGCTTTTGTCATCGCCCATGCTCCAGGGGCCAAAGCTTTCCCCCATATCGGCATTAAGATCTACGCTGGGCATCGGCAAACTCCTTAGTCTGTGGCAGAGATCATTCCGCTGACCAGTTGATAAGATAGCAGGTCAGCAATGTCATGAGGATCACGGATCAGCGGTTCGACCTTGGATGGCAGGTTGGCCAGTTCTTTTTGAAAAGCCGCTTGCAGGGAAATGGCCTCGTCCATTTCGACCAGCCTGAACTGAAGCTGTACGCCCGCCGGGGTTTGCACAGCCCGCGGCAGGTCACAGGGAAGGACGGTCGCAATTCTGGGATACCCGCCAGTTGTCTGACACTCGGGCAGCAGAATAAAGGGATTGCCAGTGCCGGTCATCTGAATGTCGCCGGGGGTGATGACCTCGGACAATATGTTCAGCTGCCCCTTTGCGGCGAAACCCTCTCCGTCGCTTTCCAGCTGCATTCCCATGCGATTTGCGCGGGGCCCGCGAGTGAATGTCGTGCGCAAAAAGCGGTCCAGCGTTTGCCGGTCGAACAGTTCGGTCTGAAAACTGGCCACAACCCGCAGCGAACCGCCCGAGAACCGATCTTCAGCGCGCAACTTCTGTCCTGCCTGCTGTGACGCTGCCCCGGTGGATAAGCTGTCTCCGGCCTGTAGGGCGCGCCCGATTTTGGCAGTAAGGTGAGTTGAGCGGGATCCCAGAAACTCCTGCACCTCAATACCGCCGCCCAGGTGCAAATATCCATAGGTTCCCCGTGTGGCGGCCCCGACTATCACCCGCTGTCCGGTCTCAAGGTGGTAGGAGGCATTCCACGAAATGGCAGCGCCATCAATACTGGCCTGCATCGGTGCGCCCGTCAGTGCAATCTGTATGGGATGAGTGGCCTCAAACTCACCGCCCATTCCGGCCATTTCAAGCGCGGCAAGTTTAGGACTTTGTCTCAACAATGCGGCGCCTTCGTGCAGGGCACGTAAATCTGCTGCGCCAGATCGGGAAAGCCCTTGATCCAGATATCCGTGGCGGCCTTGGTCCTGTATTGTACAAGCAGGCCCTATGCGCAGGACAGACAGGCTCAAACTGCGATCTCCTGACAGGTCGCGCCGCCTGATCCATCAACGTCATTAGCGCGTATCGCCTCTAGTTCCTCACGCGTGACTGACGCGAACTGCATTTCGTCGCCGGGTTTCAGGGCAAAGCTGTTCTGTGCTTCAGGACGAAAACAGCGAAAAGCGGTTTGGCCAATATGTCGCCACCCGGTTGGTGTGGGTCCCGAGAAAAGGACAAATTGCGAAATCGCCAATACCAAAGCGCCCTCGGGCACCATCGGGGTCAACTTCTTGAGGCGCGGTATGTTGAACTCGGGGCCGAGCGGGCCAAGATATGGTTGACCGGGAGCAAATCCGATCGTCAGGACGCGGACGGTTGTGGCGCTCAATCGATGAACGGCTTCATCGGGGGACAGCCTGGCCGCAGCCGCAGCCTCATCTAATTGAGGGGCAAGCGTGCCGCCATAAACCGTGGGGACACTCCATAACCTGCGCCCCTGGGGGAGGGGCGCTTTGTACCAATCCTGCCGCCGCAACAGCTGCTCGACCCGGTCGCGAAGGTTTGCGTGGGCAAATTGGGATGGTTCAAATCGGATATAAGTCGACGCCAGCGTCGCAGAGGTTTCAATGACACCTTCCCACCGTTCAGAATCCACCGCAGCTCGAAACGCCAATGCTGCCCGGTTCGATGGCTCGGCCATGGTTTCGGCGAAAGAGACCAGCAGGCCGTCAAAGCCGACGGTGCATATGCGTGGGAAGATGGCGGCGTGTGTTCGTGTCATCTCGCTGCGTGCCAGTATGTAACTAGTCAGGTGACCTGAACGCAATCCAGAGCGTTTCGCAAGAGAGGGTGCAAAGTATTTGCCGGTGCATCCCCGTTTCAGACCGCGTGCAGGCAAATTCCGACTCGGTGCGGGTGTGTTTCATACCCGGCGACTCATACGAGTCTTGTAGTAGACGTGGGGAGCTCAACAATATGTTGATATCGGGCATAGCTCGTACGGAAAGCAGTGTGGATACCTTAGGCGTGATAATGGGCTTTCCTGGGTGCATCGGTCGAATTTATCACCTTAATTATCTGAATTTATTGAGTAAAATAAGAAAGTGCAAAAAAGTTGCTCAGGGCGTGATTTTCTGCTTGCGGTGTATGTTTGTAATGCTTAGAACCCCCTTCACCGGCGCTGCTGAGGCGCTTGTGACACACTGGAGAGACGGTGGGACGGGTTGGAGAGACGGCCGGACACACTGGAGAGACGGTGGGCATCTTAGGGAATGATTTAGGCGGGCGCGCTGATGTTATTGGCGCAACGGTCTGATTTTTGGC